>JAJYLI010000143.1:1472-7663 GCA_021787855.1 bacterium
TCTGCGTGTCGCGATCGCGCGCCGCGTCGGCGGGTGCCGCCGCGGCGAGAACACAGCCTATCGTGAGGGCAAGTTCACGAACCCAACAAGGAGCAGCACCGCATGCGTACCACCGGGAAAGTGAAGTGGTTCAACGACGCGAAGGGCTTCGGCTTCATCACGCCGGAGAACGGGGAGAAGGACTGTTTCGTCCATCACTCCGCCATTCAGGCCGAGGGCTTCAAGAGCCTCGCCGAGGGTGATCGCGTCGAGTTCGAGATCGTCCAGGGCCAGAAGGGCCCGGCGGCCCAGAACGTGGTCAAGCTGGGCGCGTAGCCGCAGCTGATCAGAAGGCAGACGACCAGAGGGGCGTTCGGCGAGAGCCGGACGCCCCTCATGGTTACGGTCCTGGCGCGGAGCGAATCGCCCCCGCCATCAGTCGGGCGGGCGGTGAGCGGCGCTTCCCGGCAGCACCACCGGCCCCGCCGGATACGACGGCGGCGCGTCGGACGGCGCGGCCGCCCACGCCGTGTCGGGCCGGTCGCTCATCGTGAAGTCCAGCGTGGTCGCGTCGCTCGCGCCGGCCGTCGCTTCGGTCCCCGTCCCGAAGACGGTCGAGGCGGGCAGCCAGGCCCTGGTCCAGGGCGCTCCGTTCACCGCCAGCCCCTTCACATAGGTCCCCATCGTCGCGCCCGGCGCGGTGATGACGACCCGGTGCCCGTTCTCCAGATGGAGCGTCGCCCTGGGGAACACGGGCGCGCCGAGCACCACCACCGGCGCGCCCGGGGTCTGCGGGAACAGGCCCAGGTACGACCAGACCAGCCATGAGCTCATCGCCCCCAGATCGTCGTTCCCCGGCTCGCCGCCCGGCGTGTTGGCATAGACCTCGGTGAGCAGCCGGTGCACGATCGCCTGCGTCTTGTACGGCGCGCCGGCGTAGTCGTACACCCAGGGCATGGTCAGCATCGGCTCGTTCCCGGCCCAGTAGTAAGGCTCGTTGGGGCCGACGTTGAGCCGCGTGAAGGCCGTGTCCAGCCAGCGCACCGCGATCGCATCCCCGCCCATCGCGTCAATCAGGCCACGGAGGTTCTGCGGAACCATCCAGGTGTACTGGATGGTGTTCCCCTCCTCGAATCCGGTCTGGCCGTAGGCATGGGGCTTGATCTCGAACGCCGGCCCCGAGGGGAACGCGCCGTCCGCCGCCCGGGGCTCGATGTAGCCGGCGAAACCGCGGAACTCCGCCCGCGGGTCGAAGATGTTCTGCCAGTTCTGCGAGCGCGCCAGGAACTTCCGGTACGTCGCGCTGTCGCCGATCGCCTGCGCGAACGCGGCGATCGAGTAATCGGCCACCGCGTACTCCAGCGTCTCGGACGCGTTGCCGGGCACGTACCCCAGGTGCTCGTACTCCGCCAGGTGGGGCCGCTGCACGAACTCGCCGGACCACTCGCCCGGCCCGGTGCCGCGGGTCGCCCCGTGCACCATGGCCTTGAGCGCGGTGTCGGCGTCGAAGCCCCGCGCGCCGAATGCCCACGCCTCGGCGATGATCGGATCGGCGGCGTCGCCGTTCATCACGCCGGTGTAGTCGTTGTCGTAGCCCCACTTGGGCAGCCAGCCGCCCTGCCGCCAGTCGTTGATCAGCGACTGCATCATCTCGCTGGTGCGGCGCGGGACCAGCAGCGCCAGCAGCGGCACCTCCGAGCGGTAGATGTCCCAGCCCGAGAAGTTCGCGTACTGCGCCTGCTGGCCTGCGCCGAGCCGGTGCGGCTGGAAGTCGAAGCCCATGTAGTCGCCGGTGACGTCGGAGAACACGTTGGGGTGCAGCAGCGCGTGGTACAGCCCGGTGTAGAACTGCACCTGCTGGTCGTGCGTCCCGCCCTCGACGGTGATCCTGCCCAGCAGGCGGTTCCAGTCCGCGCGCGCCCGGGCCGCCACCCGCTCCAGGCTCCAGCCCGCGTCCTCGGCCGCGAGGTTGGCCCGCGCGTTGGCCACGCTCACGTAGGAGATCGCGACCTTGAGCGTGATGGGCCGGGACCGCGCCGCCGCGAAGCTCACCCAGCCGCCGCTGGCCGCGCCCGCGGTGCCCCGGCTGGCCCCGCTCGGATGGCCGGCCTGCCAGGTGCCGAAGGAGCGGAACGGCCGGTCGAACACGGCGGCGAAGTAGAGCGTGGCGTCGGTGGGAGCGCCGCAGAAGTGGCCCGACGTCTCCATCCCGTCCACCTCACGGTCGCCGACGATCTGGACCGACGAGGCCTGGCTGCCCATCTGGGCCTGGGCCACCTTGAACAGGAAGTTCGCCTCGGAGGTCGTGGGGAACCGGAACACGCCGATGCCCGTCCGCGTGGTCGTGGCCAGCGTGACCGTGATCGCCTTCGCGCTGCCCGGCGCGAGCGTCACCTGGTACTCGCCCGGCGTCGCCATTTCATGGCCGTGGTCGAACGGCGCGAACGCGCTGTCGGGCCTGGCGCCGACGGGCCCCACGGTCGGGAGGATCGGCACCTCGCCGCCGGCCCAGCAGCCCGGTCCCGAGACGTGGGTCAGGCTGAAGCCCAGGATCGTGGAGTCCGCGTAGCCGTAGTCGCCGCCGTCCGGCCGGGAGGGCGTCGTGGGGCTCCAGGTCAGCATCCCGAACGGCACGGCCGCGCCGGGGAAGGCGTCCACGTCGCCGGTGACCTTCCCGCCGTTCCCGGTCCCAATGAACGGGTTCACCAGTGCGGCGAGGTCGGCGGTGTCGCCGGCCACCGGATGGGAGGGAAAGAGGCGGACGCGCGTCGGCGGCGTGGTTGCCCGCGCGGGCACCAGAGCCAGGGCCGTCAGTCCGAGCGCCAGCCCCAAGGCCGTCACCAGTCCGAGGCGTGTTGGCGCATGCCTGCCGTGCGGCAAAGCTGGGGTGTTCACACTCGCTGCCCTCGTGAAGAGCGGTCCGTGAACGTGCGAGAGACGCTTGAACCTTAAAGGCGAGCGCCGGAATTGCAATTGCGCCTTTCCGGGCGGGACGGCCCCGGACGGCGGAGATTGGCGTCTTCTGCCGGGAGGCCGGTCAATGGCCCGAAGTCGGCCCGGCTACGGTATCGGCCAGCGGTCGGGTCGTGTCGCGCAGGGTGTCGGCGGGCGCGGGAGCCGCGCCGAGGGTGTCCTGCGGAGGCGCGGGGCGCAGCGTGTCACTCTGCGGTGCGGCGGGTGCGGCGGGGGCGGCGGGGGCCGCGGCGGGCGCGGGGTCGGTGGTCGGAGCGACGGATGCCTCGCGCCAGATGCGGGTCGGCTCCACCACGACCCGGGCACAGCCGATGCGGCGTGCGGCGGCGGACGCCTTGGCGAACCCCGGCACGCCGGAATCGCCGCACAGGGGGGCGAGGCCGGACGCCAGGCGCGCCTCCACGTCCGCGTGCGCGAGGACCTTGAGGCTGTCGGCGAGCGTGCCCTGGCGCCGATCCAGGCGCGCCACGTTGCCCGCCAGGACGCCGTGCTCGTGCGCCAGGTACCAGCGGCGGATCAGCATCGCCGACTCCGATGCTCCGGCGGCGAGCCCCAGGATCGCGACCGCGCCGAGCGCGACGGCGGCGGCGGCGGCGAGCGCGACCGCCACCACCGGCACCTCCAGCGACCTGGTCCTGGCGGTGCTGTGCGACGCGATGAGAATCGTCCACCGGCGAGCCATACCCGCTGATACGCCGGGGGACGGGGGCGGTTCCCGCCGCTGGCCGCCGAGCGCGCTCCCGCGCTTTCAGCCGCCGTGGCGTCGGGGCCACATGCGCCGGAGGGACGCGTGCCGTAGGTTCCGATGGCGGTCCGGGCGACCGGAAAGGACGGTGCTGCGATGAAGGCGATTCGGGTCAGTCGGTTCGGCGGCCCCGAAGTCCTCAAGCTCGAGACGGTGCCCGACCCGAAGCCGGGCGCCGGCGAGGTGCTGGTCCGGGTGAAGGCCGCGGGTGTGAACCCGTACGACACGTACATGCGCGCCGGGGGCTACGCTTCCGGCAATCCCACGCTGCCGTGGACGCCGGGCTCCGACGCCGCCGGCGTGGTCGAGGCGGTGGGATCCGGCGTGGACCTGAAGCCGGGGCAGCGCGTCTATACGGCGCGCACGCTCACCGGCGCCTACGCCGAGCTGGCGCTGTGCGGGCGCGGCCAGGCGCGCCCGCTTCCGGACCACGTGACGTTCGCGCAGGGTGCCGGCGTCTGGGTGCCGTACGCGACGGCCTATCGCGCGCTGTTCCAGCTCGCGCACGCGCGGCCCGGGGAGACGGTGCTGGTGCACGGGGCCAGCGGCGGCGTGGGGATCGCGGCGGTGCAGTTCGCGCGCGCCGCGGGGTTGATGGTGATCGGCACCGCCGGGACGGATGCCGGGCTGGAGCTGGTCCGCCGGGAGGGCGCGCACCACGTCTTCAACCACCGTTCGCCCGGGTATCTGCAGCAGATCCGCGATCTGGCGGGCGGGGCGGGGGGGGGCGTGGGCGTGATCCTGGAGATGCTGGCCAACGTGAACCTGGCCCACGACCTGACGCTGGTGGCGGGGGGCGGGGGCGGGCGCGTGGTGGTGATCGGGTCGCGGGGAGCGGTGGAGATCAATCCGCGCGACATCATGGGCCGCGAGTCGGCGGTGCTGGGCATGGTGCTCTGGAACGTGACGGAGCGCCAGGCCGCGGAGATCTTCGCGGCGATGGAAGCCGGTTTGGCGAACGGCACGCTGCGCCCCGTGGTGGCCGCGGAGCTGCCGCTGGCTGAGGCGCCGGAGGCGCACCGGCGCGTGATGGAGTCTGGCGCGCGCGGCAAGATCGTGCTCATTCCCTGAGCGGAGGCCGGATGAACAAGGCGATGGCGTGGTGTGGCCTGGCGGCGGTCGCCGGCGCCCTGGCGGGTGCGGCCACCGGGGCGCGGGCCCAGCTGCCTCCGGGCGCGCTCTCGGCCCCGATCGCCGACGTCGCATACCGGGTGACGGTGGATTCGGCGGCGACCACGAGCCGCCAGCTCGGCGTGGCGATGTCGTTCACCGTCCGGGGCGCGGACCCCGTGCTGCTCGCGCTGCCGGCGTGGTCGCCGGGGCACTACCAGCTCCTGTGGTTCGCGCGGCGCGTGTCGCGGTTCGCGGCCACGGAGGCCGGGCTCCCGCTCCAGTGGGGCCTGGCCGACCACCAGACCTGGCGGGTGGTGCCCAACGGGCCGGGCCGGGTCACCGTGAGCTTCCGCTACCTCGCCGACACCATTGACCGCGCGCAGGCGTGGACGCAGCCCGACTTCAGCTTCTTCCTCGGCACCAACCTGTTCCCGTACCCGGTGGGCCGCGGGTTCGACTGGCCCGCGACGGTGACCGTCCGCGCCGAGCCCGGGTGGCGGATCACGACCGGCATGACGCCCGGCGCCACGGCCGGCACGTTCGGCGCGGCCGACTACCACGACCTGGTGGACCGGCCGTTCTTCGTGGGGCGCTTCGACCTCGACAGCGCGCGGATCGCGGGCCACTGGTTCCGCCTGGCGTGGTATCCCGCCGGCTCGCTCACCGCGGCGCGGAGCGCGCGCGCCTTCGGCTGGCTGCGTGGGGTCGTGCCGGCGGAGGCGGCGGTGTTCGACACGATCCCGTTCGGCGACTACACGATCTTCATGGTGTCCGACACGGTCGTGAACGGCGGCGGGCTCGAGCACCAGGATGGGCAGATGGACGAGGTGACGACGGACCAGCTCGACTCCCCGGGGCTGTCGGGCCTGTTCGCGCACGAGCTGTTCCACGCCTGGAACGTCAAGCGCCTGCGCCCGGCGGATCTCTGGCCCTACCGCTACGACGACCTCCAGCCGACGCGCTGGCTGTGGGTGAGCGAGGGGATCACCAGCTACTACGGCGGGCTGGCGCAGCTCAGGGGCGGCGTGATAGACAGCGCGGCGTTTCTCGGCTCGATGGCGGGGTCCGCGGGCGCGGTGATCGGCGCGCCGGCCACCGCGCCGGGCGACGCCTCGCTGCAGACGTGGATCGGGCCGGCGGACGGCAGCGGCTACGAGTACTACGCCCAGGGCGCGCTGATCGGCTTCCTGCTCGACGTCATGGTCCGCCACGCGAGCGACAACCGGCGGTCGCTGGACGACGTGATGCGCACGCTGTACCGGACCACCTACGAGCGGGGCCGGGGCTTCACGCCCGCCGACTGGTGGGGCGCGGTGGCGCGCGAGGCCGGTACGCCGGAGGCGCCGTTCCTGGCCTTCGCGCGGCGCTACGTGGACGGGCG
>JAJYLI010000144.1 GCA_021787855.1 bacterium
GGACGCCGCCGGCGCCCCGGCGCGCCCGGCCGGCGGCGCGCCGCCGCGCGCCGTGGTCGCCCTGGGCGCCGATCACGGCGGCTTCGCGCTCAAGGAGCACCTGAAGAGCACGCTCGCGGAGCTGGGCTGCGAGATCCTCGACCTGGGCACCCACGCCGCCGCCGCCGTGGACTACCCGGACTACGCCGTGGCCGTGGCCCGGGCCGTCGCCGAAGGCCGCGCGTGGCGCGGAATCATGATTGACGGCGCCGGAATTGGCAGCGCGATGGCCGCCAACAAGGTCCCGGGCGTGCGCGCCGCCCTGTGCTACGACCTGACGACCGCGGCGAACGCCCGCGAGCACAACGACGCCAACGTGCTCACGCTGGGCGGCGGACTGGTCGGCATGCGGCTTGCGGGGGACATCGTGCGAGCCTTCCTCGCCACGGCGTTCGGAGGGGGGCGCCACGCCCGGCGCGTGGACAAGATCAACGCACTGGATTCCGGCCGCGGCTGACCTCCCGGCGAGACCGCCGCGGCAGCGAGGTCGCCATGGCCGTCCGCCGACAGGAAGCGCTCGACTACCACGCCCGGGGCCGCCCGGGCAAGATCCAGATCGCCGTCACCAAGCCCTGCAAGACGCAGCTCGACCTCAGCCTGGCGTACACGCCCGGCGTGGCGGAGCCGTGCCTGGACATCGAGAAGCATCCCGACGACGCGTACCGGTACACGGCGCGCGGCAACCTGGTGGCCGTCGTGTCCAACGGCACGGCGGTGCTGGGCCTGGGCAACATCGGCCCCCTGGCCGGCAAGCCGGTCATGGAGGGCAAAGGGGTGCTGTTCAAGACGTTCGCGGACGTGGACGTGTTCGACCTGGAGATCAATGCGCCCACGCCGCAGGACATCATCGCCTTCTGCCGGATGCTCGAGCCCACCGTGGGCGGGATCAATCTCGAGGACATCAAGGCGCCCGACTGCTTCGAGGTGGAAGAGACGCTGAAGGCCTCCCTCGAAATCCCGGTCTTCCACGATGACCAGCACGGGACCGCGATCATCTCCGGCGCGGCGCTGGTGAACGCGGCGGAGCTGCTCGGCAAGCGGCTGGAGGACCTGACGGTGGTCTTCAGCGGCGCCGGAGCCTCGGCCCTGGCCACGGCGGAGCATTACGTCCGGCTCGGCGTGCGGCGCGAGCACGTGACGGTGGTGGACACCAAGGGCGTGGTGCACGCGGGCCGCACGGATCTCAACAAGTACAAGCTCGCCTTCGCCCACGCGACGGACGCGCGGACGCTGGCGGACGCGCTGGTGGGCGCGGACGTGCTGGTGGGGCTGTCGGTGGCGGGCGCCGTGACGCCGGAGATGATCAAGCCGATGGCGAGCCGGCCGATCATCTTCGCCCTGGCCAACCCGGTGCCCGAGATCATGCCGGAGGACGCCCGGGCGGCGCGGCCCGACGCGATCATCGCCACCGGGCGATCCGACTACCCGAACCAGGTCAACAACGTGCTGGGCTTCCCCTTCATCTTCCGCGGCGCGCTGGACGTGCACGCCCGCGCCATCAACGAGGAGATGAAGATGGCCGCGACGCGCGCGCTGGCGGCGCTGGCCAAGGAGGACGTGCCGGACGCGGTGCGCACGGCGTACGGGGTCGAGCGTCTCAAGTTCGGGCCGGAGTACCTGATCCCCAAGGCGCTCGACCCGCGGGTGTTGCTGTGGGAGGCGCCGGCGGTGGCGGAGGCCGCGATGCAGACGGGCGTCGCGCGCCGCACCCTCGACCTGGCGAAGTACCGGGAGGAGCTGGAGGCCCGGCTGGGTTACGCCCGGGCGCTGCTCCGCGGGCTGACCGGCCGGGCGGCCGCGCGGCCGCAGCGGATCGTCTTCACGGAGGGCTGGGATCCGCGGATCCTCCGGGCCGCCCGCATCCTGGTGGACGAGCGGATCGCCCGGCCCATCGTGCTCGGCGATCCGGAGCGGGTGGCGCGCGCGGCGCGCGACGTGGAGGTCTCGCTGCACGACATCGCGGTCGTGGACCCGCGGCAGGATCCGGCCCGCGAGCGCTACGCCGAGGCGCTGTGGCGGCGGCGCCAGCGCAAGGGAATCACCCGGGGCGCCGCCCTCCACCTGATCGAGCACCCGCACTACTTCGGCTCCATGATGGTCGCCGCGGAGGACGCCGACGCGATGGTGGGCGGGATCGAGCAGTTCTATCCCGACAAGCTGCACGCGCCGCTCCAGGCCATCGGGGTGGAGGCGGCGGCCGGCGTGCTCGCCGGCGTGTTCCTCCTGGTGGTCGAGCACCACGTGCTGTTCGTCGCCGACACCACCGTGAACGTGGACCCCGACGCCGCCACGCTGGCCGGCATCGCCTCCCAGACCGCGCACCTGGTCCGGCGCCTCGGCCTCACGCCGCGGGTGGCGTTCCTGTCGTTCTCGAACTTCGGCTCCGCCCGCTTCCCCGAAGCCCACAAGGTGGCGGAGGCGGTGCGGCTGCTGCGCGCGCGCGAGCCGGACCTCGAGGCGGACGGCGAGATGATGGCGGAGACCGCGCTGGAGGAGCGGATCCTCAAGGGCACCTACCCCTTCAGCGCCCTCACCGGGCCCGCCAACGTGCTGATCTTCCCCGACCTCAACTCGGGGAACATCGGTTACCAGCTCCTGAAGAGCGCGGGGCACGCGGAGGCGATCGGCCCGATCCTGGTCGGGATGGCCCGGCCGGTGCACATCCTGCAGCGCGACGTCCAGGCCCAGGACGTGGTCAACATGGCCGTGATCGCGGCGGTGGACGCGCAGGAGCGGGGCGCGAAGGCGGGTGAGGGGTGAGGGGTGAGGGGTGAGGGGAACAGGGGAGCGGTGAGACGCGAAAAGGCGTGAGAGGGCCGGCTCCACCCCCTCACGCCTTTGGTCTGCTCACCTCTCACGTACCCCGCTCACCTCGCGCCGCTCACGTCTCGCCCTCGACGCGCGTCACTCCGCGCGCCACGTCTCCGGCATCCCTTCCACGCGCCGGGCGAACTCGGCGAGCTGGGTGGTGAGCGCCGCCGGCAGGCGCGCGCCGAACTTGGCGAAGAACTGCTTCACGCCGTCCACCTCGCCCTGGGCCGCCTCGCGGCGCACGTCGGTGATCTTGCGGTACTGGGACGGGTCGTAGGCGAGGCCCTTCCAGTCGAGGTCGCCGTACCGCGGCATCAGCCCCAGCGGGCCGTCCACCGCGTCGGCGCGTCCGTGCACGCGGTCCACGACCCACTTGAGAACCCGCATGTTCTGGCCGTAGCCGGGCCAGGCGAGCTTCCCGTTCTCGTCCCGCCGGAACCAGTTCACCCGGAAGATCCGGGGCAGCTTCAGGCCCCGCTTCTTCCCCATCTCCAGCCAGTGGCCCCAGTAGTCCGCCATGTTGTAGCCCGTGAACGGCAGCATGGCGAACGGATCGCGCCGGACCCCCGCCAGCCCCAGCGCCGCGGCCGTCGCCTCCGAGCCCATCGTGGCCGCGAGGAAGACGCCGTGGGCCCAGTCGCGGGACTCGAAGACCAGCGGGAAGGTGGTCGAGAGCCGCCCGCCGAACAGGAAGGCGCTGATCGGCACCCCGGCGGGGTCTTCCCAGGCCGGGCTGTAGGACGGGGCCTGCGTGACGGGAGCGGTGAAGCGCGAGTTGGGGTGGGCGGCCGGTTCCTTGGAGGCGGGCGTCCAGTCGCGTCCCTTCCAGTCTATGGCGTGCGCCGGCGCCGGCCCCATCCCCTCCCACCACACGTCGCCGTCGTCGGTGAGCGCGACGTTGGTGAAGATGCAGTTCTCCCGCATCGAGCCCATCGCGTTGGGATTGGTCTGCTCGCTCGTCCCGGGCGCGACGCCGAAGAACCCCGCCTCGGGGTTGATGGCGCGGAGCGTGCCGTCGGGCGCGGGCTTGATCCAGGCGATGTCGTCGCCCACGGTCGAGGCCTTCCAGCCCTCGAAGCCCTGGGGCGGCACGATCATCGCGAGGTTGGTCTTGCCGCAGGCGCTGGGGAACGCGCCCGCCACGTACGTCAGCTCCCCGCGCGGGGACTCGAGGCCGAGGATCAGCATGTGCTCGGCGAGCCACCCCTCGTCGCGCGCCATGACCGAGGCGATCCGCAGGGCGAGACACTTCTTGCCGAGCAGCGCGTTGCCGCCGTAGCCCGATCCGTACGACCAGATCTCCCGCGACTCCGGGAAGTGGACGATGTACTTGCGGTTGACCTCGCCCTCGCAGGGCCACGCCACGTCCTTCTGGCCCGGCAGGAGCGGCGCGCCCACCGAGTGCATGCACGGGATGAAGGCGCCGTGCTCGCCCAGCGCGTCGAGCACCCGCTGCCCCATCCGCGTCATGATCTTCATGTGCACGGTCACGTAGGCCGAATCGGTGATCTGCACGCCGATGTGCGCGATCGGCGAGCCGATGGGGCCCATCGAGAACGGGATCACGTACATGGTGCGGCCCCGCATGCAGCCGTCGAACAGGCCGTGCAGCGTGGCGCGCATCTTCGCCGGATCTTCCCAGTTGTTGGTCGGGCCGGCGTCGTCCCTGGTCTTGGCGCAGATGAACGTGCGCGCCTCCACCCGGGCGACGTCGCTGGGATGGGAGCGCGCGAGGAAGGAATGCGGGCGCTTCTCCGGATTGAGGCGCACGAACGTGCCCGTCTGCACCAGCCCCTCGCACAGCGCGTCGTACTCCTCCTCGGAGCCGTCGCACCAGTGCACCGCCGCGGGCTTGCACAGGGCTTCCATCTCCTCCACCCACGCGAGCAGCGTCTTGTTCGACGTACTGGTCGTCGCTGGACTCGACACGTCATCCTCCTTGAACGGCAGCCGCGGCGCTCATCCAGCGCCGGCCGGGCGGAGCGGCAGGCCGAAGCCGGCAGCTCATGGGACCGAGGAGGTCAAACCCGCAATTTCCGTGCGCGGGGCCCGAAGGGCGCGGAGCAGGCAGAGATGTAGCTTGCCCCCCGGCCCGGCGGGCTGTCAACACCGCGGCCCCGGGCGCGCGCGCCGACTGGTCCGGCGGGGCGGCGCGCTGCACATTGAGGTCCCGCCCGGGGCGCCCCGGGGCAACCGGGGGCCCGGCAACCGGAGGCTCATGGATCGCAGCGCCGACGTCGTCCGCGACCTGCTGTGGCGGAACATCCGCCTGGAGCCCGCGGCGGTCCGCGTCGTGGACACCCCCGCGTTCCAGCGACTGCGCTACGTGCGCCAGCTCGGCCACGCCTTCCTGGTCTATCCCGGAGCCTCGCATTCCCGTTTCGAGCACGCCCTGGGCACGTACCATCTCGCGGGGCGCGCGCTCGACGCGCTGGCCAGGCGCGGCGGGCTCGACGGCCTGGGCGAGGCGGACGCGCTGCTGATCCGGCTCGCGGCCCTGTTGCACGACGTCGGGCACTATCCCTTCTCGCACGCGCTGGAGGAATCGGGCTTCCCGTCGCACGAGACGCTGGGCGCCGCGGCGCTGGGCCGCGCGCCGCTCGCGGACCGGCTCGCCGCCAGCGGCGTCCCGGACGCCGCGCGCGCCGTGGGCGCGGTGATGACCGGCGGCAGCGACCACCCGCTGGCGGGGCTGGTGGCCGGGTCGCTGGATCTCGACAAGATTGATTACCTCAAGCGCGACGCCCTGATGTGCGGCGTGCCGTACGGCGAGATTGACGTGGACCGGCTGCTGGCCTGCCTGGTGGTCGTGGAGCTGGACGGGCGGCGCTGCGTCGGGGTCCAGGAGAAGGCGCTGTCCGCGCTGGAATCGCTGCTGTTCGCGAAGTACCAGATGTACCGCAACGTGTACTGGCATCACGCGGTGCGCAGCGCCACGGCGATGTTCAAGCGGCTGGTGCGCGAGGCGGTGCGCGCGGGCACCGTGGTGCCGGCGGCGCTGGCGGACGCCACCGACGACGCGCTGATGCACGAGCTGCTGGCGCACGACGGCTCGGGTCTGGCGGCCGCGCTGCGGGAGCGGCGGCTCTACAAGCGCGCCCTGGAGCTGCTGCCGGGCGAGCTGGGCGTGGCCGAGCCGGCGTGGGTGCGCGAAGGCGGCCCGCGCCTGGTCGAAGCGGAAGACGCGCTGGCGCGGCGGGCCGGCCTCGAGCCGGGGGAGCTGCTGATTGATTTCCCGCACAAGACCGCCATGCTGGGGCTGGACCTGCCGATCGCGCGGCGCGACGGCTCGGTGGTGCGGCTGACGGACAGCGGCTGGCCGGGCCGGATCAACCTGCCGGCGATCGCGGAGGACCTGGCGGAGACGGCGCGGCGGCTGCGGGTGTTCGTGCGCCGGCCGGTGACGCTGGCGCCCGCGGCGCTGCGGGCGGTCCTCGAGGCCTAGCCGGCCTTCCCGGGGCTGGGGAGCGGCGCGGCGCCGGCCCCGGGCGCGGCGGCGGGACCCTGGCCCGCGGCCGCGTCCACCGAATCCACGCGCACGAGGATCGCGGTGATGTTGTCGAGGCCCCCCCGGCGGTTGGCTTCGGCGACCAGCCGGTCCACCAGCTTCTCCGGCTCACCGTCGCTCCGCAAGATCGCCGCCAGCGCGTCGTCCTCGAGCATGCCGGTCAGGCCGTCGCTCGCCAGCAGGAACAGATCCCCGGGGTGCACCACGCCCGAGAACAGGTCCGGGATGACGTCGCCCGCGGCGCCGACGCAGCGCGTGATGACGTTGGAGTACGGATGCGTGCGGGCCTGCTCCGGGGTGAGGTACCCCGCGTCCACCTGCTCCTGCACGTAGGAGTGGTCCTTGGTGAGCTGGTGGAACCCGCCGCTCCGGAGCAGGTAGCCCCGACTGTCGCCCACCTGGCCGACCAGGTAGCGGTTGTTGTGCAGCACCAGCACCGTCGCGGTGGTGCCCATGCCGCGCTTGTCGTGCTCGCTGAGCGTGCGCTCGTAGATGGCGGCGTTGGCGTCCCGGATGGCCTGCGTCATGCGCGTGGCGGCCTCGTCGGCGCCCACGCCGCGGAACGAGCCCAGCTCCTGGGAGATGATGCGCACCGCCATCTCGCTGGCGACTTCGCCGGCGGCGTGCCCCCCCATCCCGTCCGCGACGATGAACGTCCCGCGGTCCGGGATCATCAGGAAGTTGTCCTCGTTCCCGGACCGGATCAGTCCGACGTCGGTCCGTGCGGCGCAGGTGATGTGCAATCGCTATCCGGCGTTGGATTGGCTCAGCGCGGCGCGGGAGGGCCCGCAGGCTTCCCCGGATCCGGGAGCTTGATCGCCGAGATCATCCGCGTGGCCTTGGGGGCGTTGACGTCGGCGTCGTCGTCCGTCGGCTCGAAGACGAGCTGCACGTCGCCGAACCGCACGAACGCTCCCGGGGCGATCGGCACGTCGCCCGTCACCCGCTCCCCGTCCACCAGCGTGCCGTTGGTCGAGCCGAGGTCGGTCAGCACCCACACGCCCTCCCGCCGGGTGAGTTTGGCGTGCTGCGACGACACCGAGTCGTCGGGGATCATGAGATCGTTGTAGTCGGCGCGCCCGATGTTCACGATCGGCACCTTCACGAGCAGCCGCTGGCCCTTCAGGCCCCCCGAGCGCACCACGAACTTCGCCAGCGGCGGCGGCCCGGAGGCCGGGGCGGCGGCCGGGGGCGCGGGGGCGGGCGGAGCCGGCACGCGCGCCGCGGCCGGC
>JAJYLI010000004.1 GCA_021787855.1 bacterium
GCCGGGGGCGCGGCGGGCGGCGGCGCGAGCCCGGGCGCGGCCGCGGGCGAGGGGCCGGTGGTCGCGGTGGCGGGCCGGCTGGTCTCGCTGCGGGAGCACGGCAAGACGATGTTCGCGCATCTGGCCGATCAGAGCGGGCGGCTGCAGCTCTACCTGCGGCGCGACACGCTGGGCGAGGATGGTTTCGCGCTGCTGGCGCTGCTGGACCTGGGCGACCACGTGGGCGTGTCGGGCCCGCTGTTCCGCACCCGCACGGGCGAAGTGACGGTGCGGGTGGAGCGGCTGGAGCTGCTGGCGAAGGCGCTGCGGCCGCTGCCGCTCGGGAAGACGGCGGAACGGGCCGACGGCACGGCGGAACACTACTCGGAGCTGAGCGATCCGGAGCAGCGCTACCGCCAGCGGTACGCGGACCTGGCGGTGCATCCCGAGGGCCGCGCGCTGTTCGAGCGCCGCGCCGCGGTGGTGCGCGCGATGCGCCGCTTCCTGGACGCCCGCGGGTTCCTGGAGGTCGAGACGCCGGTGTTGCAGCCGCTGTACGGCGGGGCGTCGGCGCGGCCGTTCGTCACGCGCTACCACGCGCTGGACGCGGAGTTCTACCTGCGGATCGCGGACGAGCTGTACCTGAAGCGCCTGATCGTGGGTGGGTGCGAGCGGGTGTACGAGATCGGCAAGGATTTCCGCAACGAGGGGATGGACCGGTTCCACAATCCCGAGTTCACGATGCTGGAGGCGTACCAGGCCTACGCCGACTACCTCGACATCCTGGAGCTGACCGAGGAGCTGGTGGTGAGCGTGGCGCGGGAGGTGACGGGCGGCCTGTCGGTCGAGGCCCACGGCCGGACGCTGGACCTCACGCCGCCGTTCCGGCGGGCCACGTTCGTGGACCTGGTGCGCGAGCACGCCGGGGTGGACCTCCGGGCCGCCGACGAGGCGGCGCTGGCGGCCGAGCTGAAGCGGCGGGGGATCGAGCCGGAGGCCGGCACGGGGGCCGGCCGGGGCCGGCTGATTGACCAGCTGTTCAAGGCGACGGTGGAGCCGGCGCTCCAGGCGCCGGTGTTCATCCTGGACTTCCCGATCGAGATGTCGCCGCTGGCCAAGCCCAAACGCGGGGATGCGGCGCTGGCGGAGCGGTTCGAGCTGTTCGTGGGCGGCAACGAGCTGGCCAACGCGTTCTCGGAGCTGAACGATCCGGACGACCAGCGGCGCCGCTTCGAGGCGCAGGCGGCGCTGCGCGCGCGGGGCGACGAGGAAGCGCAGGCGCTGGACGCCGACTACCTGCGGGCGCTGGAGTACGGCATGCCGCCCACGGGCGGCCTGGGCGTGGGCGTGGACCGGCTCACGATGCTGGTGACCGGCGCGCGCTCCATCCGCGACGTCATCCTGTTCCCGGCGCTGAGGCCGGAGTGAGCGCCGTCGAGCTGTGGATCGCCGGGCGGTACCTCAGGAGCCGCCGGGCGTCGCGGTTCGTCTCGCTGATCACCCTGATCGCCATCGCGGGCGTGACGCTGGGGGTGATGGCCCTGATCGTGGTGATCGGGGTGATGAGCGGGCTGCAGCGCGACCTCCGGCAGAAGATCCTGATCGCCAGCCCGCACCTCAGGATCCTGACCTACGGGCAGGGCCTGCGGATGGACGACTGGCCGCGGGTGCTGGGCGTGGTGCGGCGGGACCCGCAGGTGGTGGCGGCCGAGCCGTTCGTCCTGACGCAGGGGCTGGTGTCGGCGGGGCACGACTACGCCGAGGGCGCGTACGTGATGGGCACGGAGCCCGACACGGGGCGCGCGGCGGTGACGGCGCTGGCGCACTACTTCGTGAGCGGGGACCTCAGGTTCGCGACCACGGTGCCGGGCGTGGACGGCGGGGTGGTGCTGGGCGAGCGGCTGGCGGACCGGCTGGGCGTGGTGCCGGGGAACGTGGTCACCATGATCGCGCCCGCCGGCTCGCGGTTCAACCCGGCGGTGGGCGCGTTCGTGCCGCGCTACTGGCGGTTCGAGGTGACGGGGCTGTTCCGCACGGGGATGTACGAGTACGACAACGCGTACGTGGTGATGGCGCGGTCGCTGGCGCAGCGGTTCGCGGGGCTGGGGTCGGCGGTGACCGGGATCGAGGCGCGGGTGAAGGACCCGTGGCAGGCGGCGGCGGTGGGGCGGGCGATCGAGGACCGGCTGGGCTACCCGTACCGCGCGCTGGACTGGTCCACCCAGAACGCCTCGCTGTTCGCGGCGCTGAAGCTCGAGAAGCTGGCGATGGCGGTGATCCTCCTGCTGATCGTGCTGGTGGCCGCGTTCAACATCGTGAGCACGCTCACGATGGCGGTGGGGGACCGCACCAAGGAGATCGGCATCCTCCGGGCCATGGGCATGACGGCGGGCCAGATCCGGCGGATCTTCGTCGCGCAGGGGGTGGTGGTGGGCGTGGTCGGCACGGCGCTCGGCGCGCTGGGCGGCGTGGCGCTGGCGGAGGCGGTAGGGCGCTACCGGCTGATTCCGCTGGACCCCACCGTGTATTTCCTGGACCACCTGCCGGTGAGCCTCAAGGTGACGGACGTGGGGACGGTGGTGGTGGCGAGCCTGGTGATCGCCGCGCTGGCCACGATCTATCCCGCCGGGCAGGCCGCGCGGCTCGCCCCGGTGGACGCGATCCGGCACGAATGACGGCGCTGCTGGAGGCGCGGGCGCTCGTGAAGCGCTTTCCCTCGGGCGACGCGGGCTGGCTGGAGGTGCTGTGCGGCGTGGATCTGACGGCGTCGCGCGGCGAGGTGGTCGCGGTGGTGGGGGCGAGCGGCTCGGGCAAGAGCACGCTGCTGCACCTGCTGGGCGCGCTGGACACGCCGAGCGGGGGCGAGATCCGGCTGGACGGCGCGGCCTACGGCGCGCTGGGGGCGGGCGCGATGGCGGAACTTCGGAACCGGCGGCTCGGCTTCGTGTTCCAGTATCATCACCTGTTGCGGGAGTTCAGCGCCCTGGAGAACGTGATGATGCCCCTGAGGATCGCCGGCTGGAGTCCGGCCAAGGCGCGGGCGCGGGCGCTGGAGCTGCTGGCCGGGGTCGGGCTGGAGCGGCGCACCACCCACCGGCCGGCCGCGCTGTCGGGCGGGGAGCAGCAGCGCTGCGCGCTGGCGCGGGCGCTGGTGCACCAGCCGGACGTGGTGCTGGCCGACGAGCCCACGGGCAACCTGGACCACGCCAACGGCGTGCTGGTGGCCGACCTGCTGTTCTCGCTGGCGCGGCGGCTCGGGACGGCGGTGATCGTGGTCACGCACAACCGGGAGCTGGCGCAGCGGGCGGACCGGGTGCTGCTGCTGGAGGACGGGCGCGTGGCGCCGGCGGGCGCCGCGGAGGTGCCGGCCTGATGCTGTGCGACAACTGCGGGGAGCGGGAGGCGGCGATCCACCTCACCCAGATCGTGGACAACACGGTGACCACGATGCACCTGTGCGAGCAGTGCGCCGCGGCGAAGGGGGTGGAGACCGGGGCCAGCGTGGCGAAGTTCCCGCTGGGAGACTTCCTCGCGTCCCTGGGCAAGGCGGCCGGCGCGGACGCCGCGGAGGGGGAGGCGGGCGCGGGTGGCGCGCCGGCCTGCCCCTCGTGCGGCGGCACGCTGCAGGACTTCCGCCAGACCGGGCGGCTGGGCTGCGCGCAGTGCTACACCACCTTCGAGCCGCACCTGCGGGACCTGCTGCGCCGGCTGCACGGCAGCTCGCAGCACGTCGGCGAGCGCTACGCCGGGGCCGGGGAGGGGGCGGCGGGGACCGGCGGGGGCGCGGTGGAGGCCGCGGCGCCGGCCGTGTCCCCGGGAGGGGCGGCGGCGAGCGCGCTGCGGGAGCAGCTGCGGCAGGCCATCGCCGAGGAGAACTTCGAGCTGGCCGCGGAGCTCAGGGACCGGCTGAAGGTGCTGGAATGACGGTGGACCTGAGCCTGATCCCGGACGGCGGGCTCGGCTGGCTGGACGCCAGCGGGCCGCAGGCCAACGTGGTGCTCTCCACGCGGGTGCGCCTGGCGCGCAACCTCACGGGGCTCCCCTTCAACGTGCGCTCGGGCGCGGACGACCGGCGCCGGGTGCTGGAGGCGGTGGACGCGGTGTGGCAGCGTTCGCCGCTGGCCCGGGGCGGGGTGCGTTTCCTGGTGGACGAGCTGGAGCCCCGGGACCGGCTGCTGCTGCACGAGCGTCACCTGATCAGCAAGGAGCTGGCGAACGCGCCGGGCGAGCGCGGGGTCGGGGGCGCGGGGGGCGGAGGGGGCACCGGGGAGAAGGCGGCGAGCCACGCGGCGGTGTACCTGGCGGGGGCGCTCGGGCTGATGGTGAACGAGGAGGATCACCTGCGGCTGCAGGTGTTCCGCTCGGGCTTCGCGCTGAGCCAGGCGTACGCCGATCTGGAGCGTCTGGACAGGGATCTCGGGGCCTCGCTTCCCGTCGCCTTCCACCCCGAGTTTGGGTATCTTACCGCGTGTCCCACCAACGCCGGCACGGGCCTGCGGGCCTCGGTGCTCATTCACCTGCCGGGGCTGGTGTTGACCAAGGAGATCGCGAAGGTGCTGCAGGGGCTGACGCAGGTCGGCCTCACGTTCCGCGGGCTGTACGGGGAGGGGAGCGAGGTCGTCGGGAACTTCTTCCAGCTCTCGAACCAGACGACGCTCGGCAAGTCGGAGGAGGAGCTGCTCGACCATCTGGGGAAGATCGTCCGCCAGGTGGTGCGGTACGAGGAGCAGGCGCGGGAAGTGCTGCGGCGGGACGCAACCACGATCATCGAGGACAAGGTGTGGCGGGCGTACGCGCTGCTCCGGTACGCGCGCAGCCTGACCTTCGAAGAGACGATGAACCTGCTGTCGGGCGTGCGGCTGGGGGTGGGGCTCAAGCTGATCGGCGACCTCAGCGTGTACACGCTCAACAAGCTGTTGATTTACACGCAGCCGGCGCATCTGGCCGTGCTCGACCCCCGCGCCGCGCGGGACGCCGAGCAGCGGGTGGCGCGGGCCGCGTACGTGCGCGGGGTGCTCGAGGAGGAGGCGGCGCGGGGCCGCTGACGGCCACGGGGCCGGCGGGAGACGAGGCAGGAGGCTCATGAACGGTTACAACTTCACCGATCGCGTCCGGAAGGTGCTGCAGATGGCCCGGGAGGAGGCGGCGCGCCTGCACCACGAGTACGTGGGCACGGAGCACATCCTGCTGGGGCTGATCCGCGAGGGGGAGGGGGTCGCCGCGGCGGTGCTGGCGAACCTGCAGGTGGACCTCGAGGAGGTGCAGCAGAAGATCGAGGACACGGTGAAGAAGGGGAAGGCGGCCGCCGCGGCGGGGTCGGACCTGCCGTACACCTCGCGGGCCAAGAAGGTGCTGGAGCTGGCGATGAGCGAGGCGCGGGAGCTGAACCACTCGTACGTGGGCACGGAGCATCTGCTGCTGGGGCTGCTGCGGGAGGAGAAGGGGATCGCCGCGCAGGTCTTGACGGACGCGGGGGTGAACCTGGAGCAGGCGCGGGCGGAGGTGCTGCGGCTGCTGGGCAGCGAGATGCCCGCGCCGCCCGGGGTGGGGGCGGGGGCGGCGGCGGCTCCGGCGCCGCAGAAGAGCGAGAAGAAGTCCAAGACGCCGGCGCTGGACCACTTCTGCCGCGACCTGACGCAGCTGGCGGGGGACGGCCAGCTCGACCCGACGATCGGGCGCCAGAACGAGATCGAGCGGGTGATGGAGGTGCTGTCGCGGCGCAAGAAGAACAACCCGGTGCTGATCGGGGAGCCGGGGGTGGGGAAGACGGCGATCGTGGAGGGGCTGGCGCAGCTGATCGCGTCGGGCACCTGCCCGGAGGCGCTGAAGGACCACCGGGTGCTGGCGCTGGACATGGCGGCGGTGATCGCGGGCACCAAGTACCGCGGGCAATTCGAGGAGCGGCTCAAGGCGGTGATGAACGAGATCGCCCAGAACCGCAACATCGTGCTGTTCATTGACGAGCTGCACACGCTGGTGGGGGCGGGGGCGGCGGAGGGCGCGATTGACGCGTCCAACATGCTCAAGCCGGCGCTGGCGCGGGGCGAGCTGCAGTGCGTGGGCGCCTCGACCCTGAACGAGTACCGCAAGTACATCGAGAAGGACGGGGCGCTGGAGCGGCGGTTCCAGACGGTGATCGTCGAGCCGCCGACGCTCGAGGAGACCATCAACATTCTCAAGGGGCTCCGCAAGCGCTACGAGGACCACCACCGGGTGCAGATTCCGGACGACTCGCTGGACGCCGCCGCGCGGCTGTCGGAGCGCTACATCACCGACCGGTTCCTGCCCGACAAGGCGATTGACGTGATTGACGAGGCGGGGGCGCGGGCGCGGATCGGGGCGCAGGTGCCGCCGCCGGAGGTCGCGGAGCTGAAGGAGAAGCTGGAGGGGATCAACCGCGAGAAGGAGGCGGCGGTCCGGGACCAGAACTTCGAGCGCGCGGCGTCGCTCCGGGACGAGGAGCGGGAGCTGCAGGGCGCGATTCTGGCGCGGCAGGAGGCGTGGGAGCGCGAGCGGCAGACCCGCCGGCCGGTGGTGGGGGAGGAGGAGATCGCCTTCATCGTGTCGCGGTGGACCGGCATCCCGGTCACCCGGCTGCAGGAGGCCGAGACGGCGCGGCTGATCCGGATGGAGGACGAGCTGCACCAGTCGGTGGTGGGGCAGGACGAGGCGATCACCGCGATCTCGCGCGCCATCCGGCGCTCGCGCGCGGGCCTCAAGGACCCGCGCCGGCCGATCGGCTCGTTCATCTTCTGCGGGCCCACCGGGGTGGGCAAGACGGAGCTGGCGCGGTCGCTGGCGAAGTTCCTGTTCGCCGACGCCCAGGCGCTGATCCGGGTGGACATGTCGGAGTACATGGAGAAGTTCTCCGTGTCCCGGCTGATCGGCGCGCCGCCCGGCTACGTGGGCTACGAGGACTCCGGCACGCTGACCAAGGCGGTGCGCCGCAAGCCCTACTCGGTGGTGCTGCTGGACGAGATCGAGAAGGCGCACGCCGACGTGTTCAACATCCTGCTGCAGGTGCTGGACGAGGGCCGGCTCACCGACAACTACGGCCGGATCATTGATTTCAAGAACACGGTCGTGATCATGACCTCGAACGTCGGCGCCCGGGACATCACCAAGGGCGGCGGGCTCGGCTTCGTGCAGAGCACGGCGACGAGCGCGTTCGAGAAGATCGCCGAGAAGGTGAAGGACGAGATCAACAAGACGTTCAACCCGGAGTTTTTGAACCGGCTGGACGACGTGATCGTGTTCCACCCCCTGAGCCGGGAGCACATCACCCTGATCGTCGGCATCGTGCTGAAGGAGCTGATGGTCCGGCTGGCGGACGAGGAGCTGACCCTCAAGCTCACCGAGCCGGCGACGGACTTCCTGGTCAGGCAGGGCTACGACGAGCACTTCGGCGCGCGGCCCCTGAAGCGGGCGATCCAGCGCTTCATCGAGGACCCGCTGTCGGAGAAGATCCTGCTCGGCGAGTTCGCGCGGGGGGACGAGATCGAAGTGGACACGGCTCCCGATGGCGACCGGCTGCAGTTCCGGGCGCTGTCGCACACCAAAGCGTAGCGCCGGCCCGCCGATGCGCGGGGCAGCTGGGCCGCGGCGCGCGGCGCGGCTGGCGGCGCTCGCCGCCGGCCTCGCCCTGGCGGCGGGACCGCGGGCCCTGCCGGCCCAGCAGACGGGCCCCGAGCCCGGCCGCGTGGATTCCCTCGTGGTCGAGGGCAACCACCGGATCTCCCGCGACGCGGTCCTCAACACCGCCGGCATTCCGCTCCACACCCTCATCGGCTTCCGCGACATCCAGCGCGCGCTGCGCGCCCTGTACGCGACCCAGCAGTTCGACTCGCTGAGCGTGTGGCGCGAGGTCGGGCCCCGGGGCCAGGAGATCCTGGTCTTCAAGGTCGCCGAGCGGCCGCTGCTGACCCAGCTCACCGTGCGCGGCGTGGACCAGCTCTCCGAGCGCGACGTGAAGGACCGGATCTCCCTGGTCCCCAACCAGCCGCTGGACCCGGGCGCCCTGGTGCGCTCGCGGGAGCGCATTGATTCCCTCTACGAGGCCGAGGGCTACTACCTGGCCGACGTGAAGCCGGAGATCATCCCGGTGGACAGCGAGCACGTCCGGGTGGTGCTCGACATCCACGAAGGCCGCCGGATCGCCATCTCCCAGGTGCGCTTCGAGGGCGCCCACGCGTTCCCGGCGAGCCAGATCGTCGCCCACATGCACACCCGGCCCGAGGGCTTCTGGTGGTTCCGCAAGGGCGAGTACGCCAAGGAGGAGCTGCGTCAGGACGTCGAAGACCGGCTGCCGGCCTTCTACGGCGCCCACGGGTACGTGGACTTCCACGTGGTGCACGACACCCTGCTGGTGGATCGGCAGAACGGCAAGGCCACCCTGGTGGTGCAGGTGGACGAGGGCCGCCAGTACGAGGTGGGGTCCGTGACGGTGGACGGGAACCACCGCTTCTCGACCGAGCAGGTCCTCGCCCTGAATCCGTTCGCGGCGCGCACCTCGGGGCTGCGCTGCCTGCTGGGCTCCTGCGGGGGCCCGGTGTGGTTCGACCAGAGCAAGTGGGACGACGCGACGCGGAAGCTGGGCACGATGTACGCCAACCAGGGCTACATCTACGCCCAGATCGAGCCGCGGATCCAGCGGGTCGAGCCCCGGGACTCGACCGGGCACCCGGTCGTGAACCTGGCGTGGGACATCGCCGAGGGCCGTCCGGCGATCGTCAACAAGATCGACATCGTCGGCAACGACGTGACCCACGAGTCCATCATCCGGCAGGCCCTGGCGATCCTGCCGGGGGACGTGTTCGCGCAGGACCGGGTGCTGCGGTCGTACCAGAACATCTCCAACCTGGGCTTCTTCCAGCAGCCGCTGCCGTTTCCGGACACCAGGCCGGTGGACCCGAGCGATCCCAACAGCGACATTGATCTGATCTTCCACGTCCAGGAGAAGCGCACCGGGAGCGTGAACTTCGGCGCCTCGATGGGGCAGGGCACGGGCCTGGGCGGGTTCCTGGGACTGGACGAGCCGAACCTGTTCGGCGAGGGGAAGCGGGGCCACATCCAGTGGCAGTTCGGGGCCAACATCAACGAGCTGGACCTGAGCTACAGCGATCCCTCGCTGGGGGGCGGGCTGATCTCGGGCACCTTCGACGTGCACGACACCCGGACGCGGTACACCATCGCGAACCTGGGCCAGATCACCTCGCGGGGCGCGTCGGTGCAGTTCGGCCTCCCGGTGCCCGGCAGCCGCTACAGCCGGCTGTTCCCCTCGTACGCGATTGATTTCGAGTCGTACACCGGCAACTCGGCGCTGCTGGCGGGGGCGGTGCGCTGCACGGCCTGCATGCGCTCGACCCTGGGGCTGACCTTCATGCACGACACCCGGGTGGGGCTGCCGTTCCCCACCGGGGGCGCGATGCACTCCATCAGCCTGGCCACCAACGGCGGGATTCTGGGCGGCTCGGCGGCGTTCCAGAAGCTGGACATGGAGGGGCACTGGTACGCGCCGGCGGGGGTGATCGGCGGGACCGGGGCGATGGGGAGCAGCGGGGTGCAGCTGGTGCTGGGGCTGTCGGCCAAGGCGGGGTTCGTGTTCGGGAACGCGGGGCCGTTCTTCGACCAGTTGTACACCATGGGCGGCACGCAGTACGGGATCCCGCTGCGGGGCTACAACGAGTTTTCGATCACGCCGGAGGGCTACAACCCCAACGCCTCGACCGCGGGGGTGCCGCGCAGCGCGTTCGGGGGGTCGTACTTCGCGGCGACGGCGGAGTTCGGGGCGCGGTTCAGCGAGTCCATCTACGGGTCGCTGTTCTACGACGTGGGGAACGTGTGGGCCACGCCGGCGCAGTTCAACCCGACCCGGCTGTTCCGCGGGGCGGGCATCGGGGTGGCGGTGATCAGCCCGCTCGGCCCGCTGGGGCTGGACCTCGGCTACGGGTTCGACCGGGTCAACGCGCTCGGGCAGCCGACGCCGGGCTGGAAACTCCACTTCAAGATCGGCAATTTCTTCCAGTGATCGGGATCAGGCACTCGCAGCTTCGGAGGAGAATCGCATGTTCCGTGTGACGGGGGGAGCGGCCGTGGCCGCCGCGCTGCTGGTGGGCCTGACGGGGCCGGCTCGCGCCCAGACCCAGCCGCTCAAGCTCGCGTACATCAATTCCCAGGTGATTCTGAACTCCGCGCCCGGCCGCGCCCAGGCCGAGAGCACGTTTCAGAAGGACCTGGCGGGCTACCAGGCGCGGGTCAACGTGCTGCAGACGCAGTACGACTCCGCGGTGAGCGAGTTCACCCGTACCTCGCTGGTGCTGAGTCCGGCGGCGAAGCAGCAGAAGCAGCAGGACCTGCTGCAGATGCAGCAGCGCACCCAGCAGGAGGTGCGGGACCTGCAGGACTCGGCGACGGCGCGGGAGCAGCAGCTGATGGCGCCCATCATGCAGCGGATCCAGGCGGTGATTGACGGCATCCGGGCCGAGTACAACTACGCCCTGATCTTCGACGCGGCGTCGCAGGGCGGGGCGATCGTGAGCGCGGACCGCGCGCTGGACATCTCGCCGCTGGTGATCCAGCGGCTGCAGGCGGGTGGCGGGGCGGCGCCGGCGGTGCAGCCGTCGCCCGCGCCGCCGCTGCCGGACACGGCGTCGCGGCCGCCGGCGCGCCAGGCGCGTCCGTCCCACCCGCAGCGTCCCTGAGGCCCTGGGCGCCTCCCCGGCCGGCGGGGGCGTGACGGCACCCGGAACGGACCGGGACCCGGCGGCCGGCGGGCGCGGCGTGACGGCCGGGCTCACGGCGGCGGAGGTGGCGGCGCTGGTCGGCGGGGAGCTGATCGGCGAGGCCGCCGCGCGCGTCGGGGCGGTGGCGCCGCTGGACCGTGCGGGTCCCGGCGAGATCGCGTTTCTTGCCGCGGGCCGCTACCTGTCCTACTTTCACGCCTCCCGCGCGGGGGTGGTGCTGGTGGACCGGGCCCATCGTGCCGCGCAGCCGGGTCCCGCGACGCGCGTCGTGGTGGACGATCCCCATCGCGCCATGCTGGCCGTGGTGCGCGCGCTGTACCCCGCGCCGCCGCGGGAGGCGGCTATCCATGCCACGGCGGTGCTGGGCGCCGGGGTGTCGCTGGGGCGCGACGTCGCGATCGGCCCGCGCGCGGTGATCGGGGCGGGGGCGCGGCTCGGGGACCGCGTCACGGTGATGGCCGGCGGGTTCGTGGGGGACGGCGTCGCGCTGGGCGACGACGTCACGCTGTTCCCCAACGTGGTGTGCTATCCGGGCACGGTGGTGGGCTCGCGGGTGACGCTGCACGCGGGGGTGGTGCTGGGCTCGGACGGGTTCGGCTACGTGCCGGGGCGCGCGGGCCACGAGAAGATCCCGCACGTGGGCCGGTGCGTGGTCGGGGACGACGTGGAGATCGGCGCGAACACCACGGTGGACCGCGGCAGCGTGGACGACACGGTGATCGGTCCGGGGACCAAGATTGACAACCTGGTGCAGATCGGGCACAACTGCCGCATCGGCGCGCGGTGCCTGATCATGGCGCAGGTGGGGATCGCGGGCTCGACCCGGGTGGAGGACGAGGTGATCCTGGCGGGGCAGGTCGGCCTGGCGGGGCACTTCACGGTGGGGCGGGGGGCCCGCATCGCGGCGCAGAGCGGGGTCACGATGGACGTGCCGCCCGGCGCGACGTGGTTCGGCTACCCGGCGCGCGGCCGCGGCGAGGTGATGCGCGCCATCGCGGCCGGCTACCGGCTGGCGGAGATCGTGGACGATCTGGAAGCCCTGGTGACCCGTGGCAAGTCCGGAAGCGACTGATCCGCCGCGGCGCACGCTGCGGCGCCGGGTGAGCGTCGAGGGCGTCGGCATGCATACCGGCGCCACCACCCGCGTGACCTTCGGCGGAGCGGAGCCGGGGGGCGGGATCGTGTTCCGCCGCACCGATCTCAAGGGCGCGCCGACGGTCCCGGCGCGGCTGACCAGCGTGAGCGGGGTGGAGCGCCGCACCACGCTGGCCGCGAACGGCGCGGAAGTGCACACCGTCGAGCACCTGCTGGCGGCGCTGGCCGCGCTGGAGGTGGACGACGCGACGGTGGAGATCACCGGCCCCGAGCCGCCGATCCTCGACGGCTCGTTCCTGCCGTACGTGGAGGCGCTGCGGAGCGCCGAGCCGGTCGAGCACGGGGGCGTGGCGCTGGAGTACACCGTCACGGAGCCGTTCTCGGTGCGCGAGGGCGACGCCACCTATCTGGTCGGGCCCGCGCCGCACCTCAGGATCGCCGCGACCATCGAGTTCCCCCACCCCCTGATCGGGCGGCAGTCGGGCTCCTACGACATCACGGCCGACGCGTTCGCGCGCGAGCTGGCGCCCGCCCGGACGTTCGGGTTCCTCCACGAGGTGGAGCAGCTGCGCCGCAAGGGCCTGATCGTGGGGGCCTCGGCGGCCAACGCGATCGTGCTCGACGCGACCAAGGTGGTGGACAACACGCTGCGCTGGCCGGACGAGTTCGTGCGCCACAAGGCCGCCGACATCGTGGGCGACCTGGCGCTGGTGGGCGGGCGCATCCGGGCGCAGGTGGTGGCGGAGCGGCCGAGCCACCGCGGCAACGTGGCGCTGGGCCAGGCGATCCGCCGGCGGGCCGCGAGCAGCGGGCATCCGCCGCTGGACATCCGCGACATCCTGGAGATCCTGCCGCACCGCTACCCCATGCTGCTGGTGGACCGCATCGTGGAGGTGGAGGAGGGCAAGCGGATCGTCGGGATCAAGAACGTCAGCATGGACGAGCCGTTCTTCCAGGGGCACTTCCCCGGCCACCCGGTGATGCCGGGGGTGCTGATGATCGAGGCCATGGCGCAGGTGGGCGGCGTCATGCTGATGGGGTTCGGCCAGAAGGCGGAGCCGGCGGCGGAGGGCGGGAAGCGGGGCAAGGTGGTGTACTTCATGTCGCTCGACAACGTGAAGTTCCGGCGGCCGGTGGTGCCGGGCGACCAGATCCGCTTCGAGCTGGAGCTGATCCAGCACAAGGGGCGCGGGAGCCGGATGCGGGGCGTGGGCTACGTGGACGGGCACGTGGTGGTCGAGGCCGAGATGATGGCGAGGATCGTGGACCGGTGAGCGACGCGACCGTCCACCCCACCGCGATCGTCGCGCCGGACGCGGAGCTGGGCCGCGGCGTGGAGATCGGCCCGTTCGCCATCGTGGGGCCGCGGGTGACGGTCGGCGACGGCGGCCACATCGCCGCGCGCGCCATCCTGGAGCAGAACGTGCGGCTGGCGCCCGGCTGTCGCGTGGGGACGGGCAGCATCCTCGGCGGGCAGCCGCAGGACCTCAAGTACGCCGGCGAGGAGACCTGGGTGGAGGTCGGCGAGGGGACGGTGATCCGCGAGTACTGCACCATCAACCGCGGCACCAGCCAGTCCCGCGTCACCCGGCTGGGCCGGCAGTGCCTGGTGATGACGTACGTGCACATCGCGCACGACTGCCACATCGGGGACGAGGTGATCCTCACCAACGGCGTGCAGCTGGCGGGGCACGTCACCATTGACCGCTGCGCGATCGTGAGCGGGCTCACCCCGGTGCACCAGTTCGTGAAGATCGGCGCCTACGCGTTCATCGGCGGGATGTCGCGGGTCACCAAGGACGTGCCGCCCTACACCAAGGCCGTCGGGAATCCCATGAAGCTGTACGGCCTCAACGCGGTGGGGCTGCAGCGGCACGGGTTCCAGCCGGAGACGCTGGCGGAGCTGAAGAAGGCCTACCGGCTGTTCTTCCGCTCGGGGCTCAACATCAGCCAGGCGCTGGAGCGCGCGCACGCGGAGCTGGCGCCGCTGCCGGAGGTGGAGAGCTTCGTGCAGTTCATCGAGGCCAGCGCGCGCGGGGTGCTGGTGTGAGCGCCGCGCGGCTCCCCGTCGGCGTGGCGGGCGTGGGGAGCCTGGGCAGCCATCACGCGCGGCTGTACGCGTCGCTGCCCGACGCCCGCCTGGTGGGGGTGTACGACCCGGTGGAGGCCCGCGCCGCGGAGATCGCCACCCGCTACGGCACCCGGGCCTACCCGTCGCTGGACGCGCTGCTGGCCGACGCCGAGGCGGTCTCGGTGGTCGTGCCCACGCCGGCCCACCACGAGGTGGGGCTGGCGGCCCTGGCGCGCGGCCGGCACGTGCTGATGGAGAAGCCGATCGCGGCCACGCTGGAGGAGGCGCAGGCGCTGGTGGACGCCGCGGGGCGCGCCGGGGTGCTGCTGCAGATCGGTCACGTCGAGCGGTTCAACCGCGCCCTGCGCGCGGCCGCGCCGTACCTCGCCGAGCCGCGGTTCCTCGAGTCCGACCGCGTGGCCCCGTTCGCGGCGCGCGGGTCGGACGTCGCGGTGATCCTCGACCTGATGATCCACGACATTGATCTCGTCCTGTCCTTGGTGAAGGAGCCGGTGGTGGATGTGCGCGCGTCCGGGATCGGGGTGGTCACGCCGAGCGTGGACATCGCCACCGCGCGGCTGGAATTCGCCTCGGGCGCCGTGGCGAACCTGACGGCCAGCCGGCTGGCGCGGGAACGGGTGCGCAAGCTGCGGATCTTCCAGCCGTCGGGGTACTTTTCGCTCGATCTCGCCGAGGGCAAGGGGGAATACCTCCGCCTCAAGGCGGACGCGTCCGAGGCGCTGGCCGCCGGCGCGACCGACCTCGCGCGGCTGGTGGACCGGGTGGCCCTGAAGGCGCCCGAGGCGGAGCCGCTGGGGCTGGAGCTGGCCAACTTCGTGCGCGCGGCGCGCGGCCTGGAGCCGCCGGCCGTGACCGGGGCCGACGGCCTCTCGGCGCTGGCGCTCGCGTTTCGCGTGCTGGAGGCGGTCGGCCGGGTCCCGGCCCTCCGCACGGCGTGACCGTCTTCGTCTCCGCGGGCGAGCCCTCGGGTGACCAGCACGCGGGCGCGCTGATCGCCGCGCTGCGGACGCTGGCGCCCGGCGTCGCGGTGGAGGGGGTCGGCGGGCAGCACCTGGCGGCGGCGGGCGCGCGGCTGATGGCGCGCATCGAGGACCTCACCGTCATCGGGTTCGTCGAGGTGGTGCGCAAGCTGCCGGCGCACTGGCGGCTGCTGCGCTCCATCCGCCGCCGCCTGGCGGCGGGCGACGTCCGGCTGGTGATCCTGGTGGACTATCCGGGCTTTCATCTGCGGGTGGCGGAGGCGGCGCACCGCGCCGGCGTGCCGGTGCTGTACTACGTCGCGCCGCAGCTGTGGGCGTGGGGGGAGCGCCGGGTCCACCGGATGGCGCGGACGGTGACGCGGCTGGCCGTGATCCTGCCCTTCGAGGAGGCGTTTTTTTCGAGCCGCGGGGTGCCCGCGACGTTCGTCGGCCACCCGCTGGCCGACCGGCCGCCCGCGGCGCCGCGGGCCGAGCTGCGGCGGCAGCTGGGGCTGGACCCCGGGCGGCCGGTGCTGGGCCTGTTCCCGGGGAGCCGCGCCCAGGAGGTGGCCCGGCTGTGGCCGGCGTTCCTGGAGGCCGCGAGCCTCGTCCGGCGGCAGCGGCCCGAGGTCCAGGCCGTGGTGGCGGCCACCGAGGGCGCCTCGTACCCGGGCGGGAGCGGGGCGGAAGGGGCGGACGCGGTCACCATCGTGCGGGGCCGGCCGCGGGAGTGCTTCGGCGCGGCCGACGCCGCCTTGTGCAAGTCGGGGACGTCCACCCTCGAGGCGGCGATGGCCGGGACGCCGCTGGTCGTGGCCTACCGGATGAATCCGGTTTCCTACCTGCTGGCGCGCGGCCTGGTGCGGGTGCGGTGGATCGGGATGGTCAACCTGGTGGCGGGGCGGCCGGTGGCGCCCGAGCTGATTCAGGGCGCGGTGCGCGGGGAGGCGCTGGCACGCGCCGTGCTGCCGTTGCTGGAGCCCGCGAGCGCGGAGCGCCAGGCCCAGCTGGAGGGGCTGGCCGTGGTGCGGCGGCGGCTGGGCGAGCCGGGAGCCGCGATGCGCGCGGCGGAGCTGGCCCGCGCGCTGCTGGCGGCCTGAGGCCGCCGGTGGACCGGGCGCGGCTGGCGCACCGGCTGTGGCACTCCACCTCGCCGGCGGCGCGCGTGGCGCGGGCGGCGCTGCTGCCGGCGGCGGCGCTGTACCGCGCGGGAGTGGCCGTGCGGAACGCCGCGTTCGATCTGGGCGTGCTGCCCGCGCGCGGGCTTCCCAGGCCGTCCCTGGGCGTCGGGAACATCGCCGTGGGCGGGGTCGGCAAGACCCCGGTGGCGGCCTACCTGGCGCGGGAATTGGCCCGCCGGGGCGCCACGCCCGGCATCCTGCTGCGAGGCTACGGGGGGAGCGGGGGCCCGGGCGAGGGCAGGCGGGGCGAGGACGGCGACGAGGCGGAGGAACACCGGTCCGGCACGCCGGGGGCCGCGGTGGTCGCGGAACGGGATCGGCGGCGCGGCGCGGCGCGGGCGGTCGCGGCGGGGGCGGACGTGCTGGTGCTGGACGATTGCCTGCAGCACCGCGCGGTGCGGCCGGACGTGCTGCTGGCGGTGCTCGCGGCCGAGAGCGCGGCCGGTCCGCGCTGGCCGCTGCCCGCCGGCCCGTGGAGGGAGGGGCTGGGCGCCCTGGCGCGGTGCGACGGCGTGGTGGTGACGCACAAGACCGCGCCGGCGGCGGCGGCGGCCGACGCCGCCACGCGGCTGGCGGCGCGGACCCGCGCCAAGCTGGGCGTCGCGGTCGCGCTGGAGATCGGCGGGCTGGTGCCGCTCACGGGCGGCGCCCCGCTCCCCGCGCGGTGGCTCGAGGGGCGGGCCGTGACCGCGTTGAGCGGGATCGGCGAGCCCGAGCTGTTCGGCGCCCAACTCGAACGCCTGGGCGCCACGGTGCATCCCCTCGTCTTCGGGGATCACCATCGCTATACCGCGGCCGAAGCGGCCGCGATCGCGGCGCGCGCCGGGCCGGACGGCGCGGTGGTGACGACCGCGAAGGACGCGATCCGGCTGCGGCCCGTCTGGCCGCCCGGCGCTCCGCCGTGCCTGGTCGCGGAGCTGTCGGTGCGCGTGACCCACGGCCAGGACGATCTTGCGCGCCTGCTCGACCGGCTGGGCCGGGCGGCGCCCCAGGACACCCCCATCGCGGCCCACGGGCCGCTCGACCAACGGGACACGCCATGACCGAGACGAAGCAGATCATCCACCCCGACAAGGACCGCTTCCTCGGGGACGAGAATCCCTTCGAGCAGATGATGTCGCGGTTCGACGTCGCGGCGTCGCTGCTCAAGCTCGACCCCGGGCTGTACAAGGTGCTGCGCAATCCCGAGAAGCAGGTGATCGTCTCGCTTCCCGTGATGATGGACTCCGGGGAGACGGAGGTGTTCACGGGCTATCGCGTGCTGTACAACACGTCCCGCGGGCCGGCCAAGGGCGGCATCCGCTTCGACCTGGGCGTCACGCTGGACGAGGTGCGCGCGCTGGCGGCGTGGATGACCTGGAAGTGCGCGGTGGTGAACATCCCCTTCGGCGGCTCCAAGGGCGGCGTGATCTGCGATCCGCTGTCCATGTCCCCGGGCGAGCTGGAGCGGCTCACCCGGCGCTACACCGCCAGCCTGATCGCGATCCTGGGGCCGGATTCCGACGTGCCCGCGCCCGACGTGAACACCAACGAGCGCGTGATGGCGTGGATCATGGATACCTACTCCATGCACAAGCGCCACACGGTGACGTCCGTGGTGACCGGCAAGCCGCTGGAGATGGGGGGCTCCGCCGGGCGGCGCGAGGCCACGGGGCGGGGGTGCATGATCATGGCGCGGGAAGCGCTGGCCCACCTCGGGCGGTCGCTCAAGGGCAGCAAGGTGGTGGTGCAGGGCTTCGGCAACGTCGGCTCGATCGCGGCGCAGCTGCTGCAGCAGGAGGGGGCGGTGGTCGTCGGCGTGAGCGACGTCTCGGGCGGGCTGTACCGCGAGGGCGGCCTGGACGTGAACGACGTGATCGCGTGGCGCGAGGCGCACCGCTACGTCGCGGGCTACCCCAAGGCCGACCCGGTCAAGAACGAGGAGTTCCTGACGCTGCCGTGCGACGTGCTGCTGCCGGCCGCGCTGGAGAACCAGATCACCAAGCGTAACGCGGCGGACATCAAGGCGAAGGTGATCATCGAGGGCGCCAACGGTCCGACGGCCGCGGCGGCCGACGAGATCCTGGACCGGAAGGGCGTGTTCGTGGTGCCGGACATCCTGGCCAACGCGGGCGGGGTGACCGTGAGCTACTTCGAGTGGGTGCAGGATCGCGACGGCTACTTCTGGACCGAGGAAGTGGTGAACCAGCGGCTCGAAGAGATCATGGTGCGGAGCTTCAGGCACGTGCTGGAGATGTCGCAGAAGCACCAGGTCAACATGCGCATCGGGGCGTACACGCTGGCGATCCAGCGGGTGGCGGCGGTGCACAAGCTCCGCGGGATGTATGCCTAGGAGAGTGGCGAGTTGCGAGACGTCGTGGTGACGGCGGGGGACCGTGAACGCACGGGCTGATACCGAGCCGGTTCTGCTGTCGGCGCGAGCCCTTGAGGCGTTGCTGGCGCTGGCCCGCGCGACGGTCGTCGCGGCGGTGCGGGGCGAGCGGCTGCCCGCGCCCCCGGAGGGGCCGGAGCTGCGCGAGCCGCGGGCCGTGTTCGTCTCGCTGCACCGCGAGGGGGCTCTGCGGGGCTGCCTCGGCCACCTGGAGGCCGACCTGCCGGTCGCCGAGGCCGTTCGCCGGATGGCGGTGGCGGCGACGCGCGACGATCCGCGCTTCCCGCCGCTGGCGCCGGACGAGCTGGACGGGCTCGAGGTCGAGGTGTCGGTGCTGTCCCCGGCGCGGCCGGTGCGGCCGGAGGAGGTGGAGCCGGGCCGCGACGGCCTGATCGTCGAGCGGGGGCCGCGCTTCGGCGTGCTGCTGCCCCAGGTGGCCACGGAGCAGCGGTGGGACCGCGTCACCTTCCTCCGGGGTGTGTGCCGCAAGGCGGGGCTGCCCGCCGAGAGCTGGCGCGAGCCGGGCACCGTGCTGCGCGCGTTCCAGGCGCAGGTGGTGCCGGAGCGCCGGGCCGGGTGACGCGGGGGGCTTCCGCTTGAGCCTGCGGTTCGACGCGGCGCGGCCGGCGGCACTCGCCCCCGGAGCGCTGGAGGCCGCTCGCGCGGCGCAGCGGGGCCGTCGCTTCCCGGCGGCGGCGCGGGACGCGCTGCTGGCCGGGCCTGGCGAGGCGGCGGCGCGCGCCCGCGAGGCCCTGCTGGCCGGCGGGGTGCTGGCCGTGACCACGGGCCAGCAGCCCGGGCTGTTCACCGGTCCCCTGTACACCATCCACAAGGCCGTGACGGCGGTCGCGCTGGCCGAAGCGCTGGCGGCGCGCTGGTCGGTGCCCGTGGTGCCGGTGTTCTGGGTGGCCGGCGACGACCACGACTTCGCCGAGATCAATCACTGCGGGGTGATGGGCGCGGACGGCGCGCTCGCGACGATCGTGCTGCGCGAGCGGGGCGAGGACGCGCCCATGCTGCCCGCCTACCGGGAGCCGGTGGGAGCGGAGGGCGAGCGGGCGCTGGCCGCGCTGGAGGCGGCGCTGCCGCCCAGCGAGTTCCGGGCCGAGACCGTGGCGTGGCTGCGCGGCGCGTACCGGGCGGAGCGTTCGATGGCGGAGGCCCACGCCCAGGCCCTGGCCGAACTGCTGGCCCCGCTGGGCGTGGTGGTCTGCCGCGGGTGGGACGCGGAGCTGAAGCGCGCCGGCGGCGCGGTGGTGCTGGAGGCGCTGCGCGCCGCCCCCGCGCTCGACGCCGCGCTCGCGGACGAGACCGAGCGGCTGGTGGCGGCGGGCGGCCGCGCCCAGGTGAAGGTGGGGGAGGGCATGGCCCTGGCCATGGTCGAGGGCGCGCGGGGCCGCGACCGGCTGCGGATGCTGCCGGAGGGCGGCTTCGAGCTGCGCCGCTCGGCGGAGCGGTTCGCCCTGGCCGATGTGGAGCGGATGCTGCGCACCAGCCCCGAGCGCGTGTCGGCCAACGTGCTGCTGCGGCCCGTCGTAGAGGCGCACCTTCTGCCCACGGTGGCCTACGTGGGCGGGCCGGCCGAGGTGGGCTATCTGGCGCAGGTGGGCCCCCTGTTCGCGCATCTGGCCGTGCCGCGGCCGGTGCCGGTGCCGCGGCTCTCGGGCTTCGTGGTGGAGGCCAAGGTCGAGAAGGTGCTGCAGCGCTTCGGCCTGGCGGCGTCGCAGCTCGGGGCGCTCGGCGGCGCCGACGGCGGTCTCGAGGCGGCGCTGGCGCGCGAGGCGCTGCCCGGCGACGCGGCCGAAGCGCTGGCGGCCCTGCGCGGGGCGCTGGCCGAGCGGTACGCCGCGCTCCAGGCGGCCGCCAAACGGGTGGACCCCACGCTGGAGCGCCCGGTCGAAACCGCGCGCAACCAGGGGCTGCACGCCGTGGACGAGGTGGAGAAGCGCCTGGTGGCGGCGCTCAAGCGGGCCAACCAGGCGGCGCTGGACCAGGTGGGCCGGGCGCGGGCCAACCTGTTTCCCGGCGGAGAGCCGCAGGAACGGGCGCTGACGGTGGCCACCTACCTCGCGCGGCACGGCGCGGCGCTGCTCCCGTCCATCCGGGAAGCCGCGGGGGCCCACGCGCGCTCGCTACTTGAAGCCGCTCCGGCGGCGCCCTAGGTTACCCGAATGGGCGTCGCGGTCATCGTCCTCATCGCTTTCGCGCTGATGATCCCTCTCACGGCCATCGTGCTGGATTCCCCGGTCGTGCGGGCCTGGGTGGAGCGGATGCACGGCGCGAGCGGCGAGGAGGTGGGCGACCTCAAGGAGCTGGCCAAGAAGGTCGGCGTCCTGGAGGCCGAGCTTGAGACGCTGACGCGCCAGCTCGTCCAGATCCAGGAGGAGCACCAGTACCTGCAGCGGCTGCTGGAGGACCCCGCGCGGCGCGGAGGGGCCGCCGCCCCCCCCCCGAAGTCCCTGCCGAAGCCCGGCGCCTAGGGATGCCGCGGTCGTCGGGCCGCTCGTCGGCCCTGGTGGCCGCCGGCATCTTCCTGAGCCGCATCGCCGGCCTGATCCGCCAGGCCATCTTCGCGAACTATCTCGGCCTCAGCTCCGTCGCCGACGCGGTCCAGCTCTCCTTCCGCATCCCCAACCTGCTGCAGAACCTGTTCGGCGAAGGCGTCCTGTCGGCGTCGTTCATCCCGGTGTACGCCCGGCTCCTGGGCGAGGGGCGGGAGCGTGACGCGGGGCGGGTGGCCGGCGCCGTCGCGGGCCTGCTGGGGCTGCTCATGGCCGTGCTCGTCGCGGCCGGTGTGGGGGCCTCGCCGCTCCTGGTGACGGTCCTCGCGCCCGGCTTCGCGGGCGAGAAGCGCGAACTGACCATCACGCTGGTGCGGATCCTGTTCCCGGCGACCGGGATCCTGGTCCTCTCGGCCTGGTGTCTGGGGATCCTCAACAGCCACCGGAAGTTCTTCCTGGCCTACGCGGCGCCGGTGGCCTGGAACGCGGCGGTGATCGCCGCCGCGATCGCGGGGCGCCACGCGGCGGAGGCGCGGCTGGCGGTGATCATCGCCTGGGGCGCCGTCGCGGGGAGCCTGCTCCAGGTGGCGGTGCAGCTGCCCTCCGTCCTGGCGCTGGTCCGGGGCCTCAAGCTCAGCACCGGGACCCGGGATCCCGAGGCGCGGACGGTCCTCCGCAACTTCGGGCCGGCCCTGATGGGGCGGGGCGTGAACCAGATCAGCGCCTACGTGGACTCGATCATCGCCAGCCTCCTGGGGAACAGCGCCGTGGCGGGGGTGGCGAACGCGCAGACGCTGTTCATGCTGCCCGTGAGCCTGTTCGGGATGTCCATCTCCGCCGCCGAGCTGCCGGAGATGTCCGCCGCGACGGGGAAGGGGGAAGCGCACGCGGCCGCGCTCCGGGCGCGGCTCGTGGGCGGGCTGCACCGGATGGCCTTCTTCATCGTCCCGTGCGCGGTGGGCTTCCTGCTCCTCGGCCAGGTCGTGGCCGCGGCGCTGTACCAGCGGGGGCGGTTCACGCTGGACGACAGCCGCTACGTGTGGGCCATTCTCGCCGGCTCGACCGTCGGGTTGCTGGCTTCGTCGTTGAGCCGGCTGCTGTCCAGCACGTTCTACGCGCTCGGCGATACCCGCACGCCGCTGCGCTACGCCGTCGTCCGGGTAGCGCTCACGACGGCGCTGGGCTTCTCCTGTGCCCTCCTGCTGCCTCCGTGGCTGGGCATCGAGCTCAGGTGGGGCGCCGTCGGGCTCACGGCCAGCGCGGGCTTCTCGGCCTGGGTGGAGTTCGTGCTCCTCCGCCGCGCCCTCCGCGGGCGGATCGGGACCGCCGAGTTCGAGCCCTGGTACCTGGTCAAGCTGTGGGGCACCGCGCTGGTGGCGGGGGCCGTGGGCCTGGCCCTGTGGCGCGCGACCACGCTGGGGCCTGTGGTGACCGGCACCCTCGTGCTGCTGCCCTACGCGGCCGTCTACGCCGCGCTGACCCTCGCGCTGCGCATCCCCACCGCGTGGGAGATTCTGCGGGCGGCAAGGAAGTTGGCCGCCGCGCCCACCGGATCGTGAGTCCGTCTCGCGACCACCGCGTGGGAGATGCTGCGGGCGGCAAGGAAGTTGGCCGCCGCGCCCACCGCGCCGTGAGCGCCTCCCGCCACCGCCGTCCGCTTCGCCGCCTGGTCCCGCGTGCCTGACGCGGCGCTCCTGAAGAAGCTCGACGGGCTCCCCGATGGGCCCGGTGTCTATCTGTGGAAGGACGCCGGCGGCGCGGTGCTGTACGTCGGGAAGGCGAACAGCCTGCGGGACCGGGTGCGGTGGTACCTGGGGGACGAGGCGGCGGCGAACCCGCGGCTCGCGATGCTGGTCGCGCGGATCGCGGACCTCGACACGATCGTGGTGCAGAGCTCCAAGCAGGCGCTGCTGCTGGAGAACAACCTCATCAAGGAGTACCACCCGCGGTTCAACGTGAACCTGCGGGACGACAAGCGGTATCCGTGGCTCGCGGTGACCGTCCAGGAGCCGTTCCCGCGGATCCTGGTGACGCGGCAGGCCTCCGACGACGGCGCGCGCTACTTCGGGCCGTACACCGACGTGGGCGCGCTGCGCCGGACGCTGCGCCTGATCCGCCGCGTGTTCACGGTGCGCTCCTGCCACTACGACCTGCCCCGGGACGCGCCCGACCGGCCGTGCCTCGACTACCACATCAGCAAGTGCCGCGCCCCGTGCGTGGGCTTCGAGTCGCGGGAGGCGTACGGCGCGATGATCCGCGACGTGCTGCTGTTCCTCGAGGGGAAGACGGTCGAGGTGCGGCAGCGCTTCCGGGAGCGGATGGCGGAGGCGTCGCGCGCCACGGACTACGAGCTGGCCGCCGAGCTGCGGGACGCGCTGGCCCGGATGGACCAGATCGAGGAGCCGCCCACGGTCGAGCGGGTGGAGGGGGGCGACAGCGACGCCATCGGCCTGGCGCGCGACGAGGACGACGCGTGCGCCGTGGTGCTGCGGGTGCGGGGCGGGAAGGTGCTGGGCACGGAGCACACCTTCCTGGAGGGCGTCGAGGGGGTGCCCGAGCCCGACGTGCTCACCGCGTTCATCGTGCGCTACTACCTGCCGCGCGAGCGGCGGGCGCGGGTGGTCCACCTCCCGTTCCCGCCGGCCGACGAGGCCGAGCTGACCGAGGCGCTCGGTGAGGCGCGCTGGGGCGTGCCGGCGCGGGGCCACGGGCGACGGCTGGTGGACCTGGCGGATCAGAACGCCCGGCACCTGCTGGAGACGCTGCGCCTGGAGACGTTCGAGGGCGCCGAGCGCGCCGAGGACCCGGTGTACGCGCTGGGGCGCGACCTCGGGCTCTCCGCGGTGCCGCGCACGCTGGTCTGCGTGGACATCAGCACGTCGCAGGGCCGCGACACCGTGGGCTCCGTGGTGTGGTTCGAGAACGGGCGGCCCAAGCGGGGCGAGTACCGCACCTTCAAGATCCAGGCGACCCAGGGGCAGGACGACTTCGCCGCCATGCACGAGGTCGTGCAGCGCTACCTCACCCGCCGGGTGAACGAGTCTCGGCCGCTGCCCGACCTGGTGGTGGTGGACGGCGGCCGCGGCCAGCTCAACGCGGCGCTCGCGGCCGTCCGGGACGCGGGTCTGGCGGAAGCCGCGCTGCCCCTGGCCTCGCTGGCCAAGCGCGAGGAGGAAGTGTACCTGCCCGCGCGCGAGGAACCGCTGCGGCTGCCGCGGCGCAGCCCGGGCTTGAAGCTCCTGCAGCGGGCCCGCGACGAGGCCCACCGCGTCGCCGTCGGATTCAACCGCCGCCGCCGCGCCGCGCGCACGTTGACGTCCGAGCTGCTGGCCGTCCCCGGCATCGGGCCGAAGCGGCGCGGGGCCCTGCTGGAGCGCTTCGGCTCCCTGGCGGGCGTGCGGTCCGCCTCGATCGCGGAGCTGGCCAGCGTGCCGGGCATCTCCCGCGCGCTGGCCGAGCGCCTGCGCACCCACCTTCACCAGTCGAGCTGACCATGCCGGAGTGGAGCCTGGAGTGTTCCGGGTGCGGCCGCCACCGCGATGCCGCGGGACTGCCCACCGTCTGCGAGAGCTGCGGCGCGCCGTGGCTGGTGCGTTACCCCCGCCCGGTGAGCCGCGACGCGAAGGACGCGCTCGCGGCTCGGCCCGGGGGAGGGATGTGGCGCTACCGCGCCCTGCTGCCGCTCGAGCCGGGCGAGGAGCCCGTGACGCTGGGCGAGGGGGGCACGCCCCTGCTGCCGGCGCCGCGCCTGGGGGAGGCGCTGGGCGCGTCCGACCTGTGGATCAAGGACGAGGCGGCCAATCCCACGGGCTCGTTCAAGGCGCGCGGCCTCGCGGCGGCCGTCACCCGGGCCTGGCTGGGCGGCGCCCGCACGTTCGTGCTGCCCACGGCCGGCAACGCCGGGGTGGCGGCCGCGGCCTACGGCGCCCGGGCCGGCGCGCGGGTGCGCGTCTACGCGCCGCGCTCGACGCCCCGTCCCCTGCTGGGGCAGATCGCCGCCTACGGGGCGGAGCTGCACCTGGTGGACGGGCACATCGGCGACTGCGGGACCCTCGCCAAGGCCTTCGCCGCGGAGACCGGCGCCATGGACCTCTCCACGCTGCGCGAGCCGTACCGCATCGAGGGCAAGAAGACGCTGGGCCTGGAGATTGCAGAGCAGCTCGGCTGGCACCTCCCCGCCGCGATCGTCTATCCCACCGGCGGTGGAACGGGCCTGATCGGGATGTGGAAGGCCTTTCTGGAGCTGATCGAGGCCGGCTGGGTCCGAGGCCCGATGCCGCGCCTGTTCTCGGTGCAGGCGGCCGGCTGTGCGCCGGTGGTGCGCGCCGCGGAGGCGGGGGCGCGACGCTGCGAGGCCTGGCCCGATCCCCAGACGGTGGCGAGCGGCCTCCGCGTGCCGAACCCCCTGGGTGGCTCCCTGATGCTGCGAGCCCTCGAGGAGAGCCGGGGTGGGGCGGTGGCGGTGTCCGACCCCGACCTCGTGGCCGCCGCCGGTCTCATGGCCAGCCTGGCCGGCGTGGACGCCTGTCCGGAGGGGGGCGCGGCCGCCGCGGCGGTTCGGGCCCTGGTGGAGCGGGGGACCCTCGGGCGTTTGGAGCGGATCGTGATCTTCAATACCGGGGCCGGCGTGCTGTATGGGAGGGACTTCAAGTAAGGTGTTGACGGAGCGGTCTAACTCGTGGATCTTTACACACTTGAGTGCCTTGACCTCACGGGAGAGAGAGGGGTACGATGGCCCGTAGTTCGACTCTGGTCGCGCCGCTCGCGGCGCTTGCCTTGACCTTCACCGCCATGGCGGCACGGGCGCAGAACTCGCCGTTGCCGCAGTGCGAGCATCTCAAGTATGGCAGCGACTTCCGCCTGAACGGAGCCGAGCTGCACTTCAATCAGGCCGAGCAGACGCAGTATCCCGATGATCGCGCCAACCAGCTCAAGGACGTCTTCCGCCTGCTGGGCGAGGTGGCCCAGCATCACGCGGGCGACCCGGCGACGCTGTGGTTCCTGTACGGCAGGGCGTACGCGCTGAACCACGACCTGGTGGGGGCCGATTCGGCCTGGTCCAAGGCGGAGGCGCTGACGGACGCGGACTGCAAGGCGACCATGGAGCGGCTGCGCCACAACGCCTGGGTGCCGATCTACAACGACGGCGTCGAGGCGATGAACGCGCAGCACCTGGATTCGGCGCTGGCGCTGTTCCGGGAGGCCAACGGCATCTACCGCACCTCGCCGACGGCGTTCTACAACATGGCGATGATCTTCGTGCAGCAGAGCTCGGCGGCGACCACGCCGGAGGCGGTGACGGCGCTGACGGACAGCGCGGTCAAGTACTTCCGGGCGGCGGCGGACGCGAGCACGGATCCCCGGTTCGCCGACGCGCGGGAGACCGCCCTGTTCAACGCGGCGCGGCTGCTGCACCGGGAGGCGCTGGACAGCGGGTCGGTGCACGCGGAGGCGACCCGGAAGGGCGTGCCCGACAGCGCGGTGAGCAATGCGCGGCTGCGCGCGGCGCTGGCGGCGTACCAGGACGCGCTGGCGGTGAAGCCGCACGACCTCACGGCGCAGGCCAGCGTGGCGGGCCTGCTGACGGCGCTGGGGCGGGAGGCCGCGGCGCGCGCGGTGTACGACACGATGCTGGCGCACAGCGACTCGGTGGACGCCGCCGACCTGTTCGACGCGGGCGCGGCGCTGGTCCGGACCGAGCGCTACGACCTGGGCGCGCGCTTCATCGAGCGGGGTCTCAGCAAGAACAAGTGCGACCGGGACGCGCTGTTCAACCTGGCCAACGCGTACATGGGCGCCAAGGACTCGGTGCGGATGCTCGCCACCGCCAAGCAGCTGGTGGCGCAGGACTCGATGCACCGCTCGTCGCTGCAGCTGCTGGCGCGGGCCTACCAGGACAACGGGCTGAAGGATTCGACGCTGAACGTCCTGCTGCGCGCGGATTCGATGCCCTGGGAGATCACGGAGCTCGACTTCTCCACCACCGACACGTCGGCGTCGGTACACGCCATCGTGACGAACCTCCAGTCACAGATCATCAAGGGGTTCCCGCTGTCCATCGTGTTCATGGACGGGACGTGCCAGCCGGTGGCGACCAAGCAGGTGCTGCTGCCGGACCTCAACGCGAGCGGGAGTCCGGGTCAGGCGTACGACTTCACGGTGACGGCCAGCGGTCGGGGGATCGCCGCCTGGAAGTACCAGACGAACTGATTATGATTCCTCGGGGGCGGGGACTCGGACGGTTCCGCCCCTCGCGCGGGCGTAATTCAGGGGTAGAATGCCAGCTTCCCAAGCTGGACGTCGCCGGTTCGAATCCGGTCGCCCGCTCCTCGCAGGCGGGGGAGGGTCCCCAGGGGGCCCGCCCCCGCCGTCGTTTCCGGTAGGGGTCCGATGGTCAGGGTGGCGGCGGTGGCGCCCGACTCGCTGGGCTCGCGGCTCGGTCTCGCGCCGGGCGACGAGCTGCTGGCGGTGGGTGGCCGGGAGCTGGTGGACTTCCTGGACTGGGAGTTCCTGAGCGCGGACGACGTGCTCGAGCTCCGCGTGCGGACGGCCGCGGGCCGCGAGCGGGTGCTGGAGGTGGAGCGACCCGAGGGGCTCCCCTGGGGCGTGGTGCTGGACCCGCCCAAGATCCGCCGCTGCAACAACCGCTGCGACTTCTGCTTCGTGGACGGCAACCCCGCCGGGGCGCGCAAGCCGCTGTTCATCCGCGACGACGACTACCGGCTGAGCTTCCGGTACGGCAACTTCGCCACGCTCTCCAATCTCAAGGACAAGGACGTCCGCCGGATCCTGGAGTACCGGCTGTCGCCGCTGTACGTCTCGGTGCACGCGACCGATCCGGCCATCCGCCGGCAGGTGCTGCGGAACGCGAAGGCGCCGGAGATCCTGCCGCAGCTCGAGCGGTTCGCGGCGGAGGGCATCCGGTTCCACACCCAGATCGTGATGGTTCCCGGGCTCAACGACGGCGCGGTGCTGGAGCGCACCCTGGCCGACTTGTACGCGTGCGGCGCGTCGGTCCTGAGCGTGTCGGTGGTGCCGGTGGCGCTCACCGCGTACTCCCGCCACGACCTGGTGCGCGCGCCCGCGGGGCCGGAGGCGCGCGACGCGCTGGCGTCGGTGGAACGGTGGGCGGCGCGGGCCCGGCGCGAGCGCGGCCACGGCTGGGTATACGGCTCGGACGAGCTGTACCAGCGGGCCGGCGAGCCGTTTCCGCCGGCGGAGGCGTACGACGGCTTCGAGCAGGTGGAGAACGGCGTGGGCGCGGTCCGCTGGCTGGAGGGCCTGGTGGCGGCCGAAGCCGCGGCGCTGCCCGACCTGAGCGGCCGGCGCGTGCTGGTGCTGACGGGCGCCGCGATGGGACCGTTGATGCCCTCGGTGCTGGAGGCGGTCGCGCGCGCCACGGGGGCGTCGCTGGAGTGCGTGGTGCTGGAGAACAGCTTCTTCGGACCCACGGTCACCACGGCCGGCCTGCTGCCGGGCGCCGCGTTCGCCGGGGCGCTGGCGGGCCGGGCGGACTACGACCTGGCGCTGCTGCCGGCCGAGGCGGTCAACGAGGACGGAGTGTTCGTGGACGACCTGGGGCTGGCGGAGGTGGTGGCGGCGGCGCGGGCGCCGCTGAAGCTGTCCTATCACTTCACCGACGCCCTGGGCGCCGAGGTGGCGGCGTGAGCACCGCGACGGTGGCCATCATCGGGCGTCCCAACGTGGGCAAGTCCACGCTGTTCAACCGGATCGTGGGCGGCCGCGCGGCGATCGTGGACGAGCGCCCGGGCTCGACCCGCGACCGCCACTTCGGCAAGACGGAGTGGAATGGGCGCGAGTTCTGGGTGGTGGATACCGGCGGCCTGCTGCCGTCGTCGGGCGAGCCGATGGACGCGGCCATCCGCCGGCAGGTGGAGCTCGCGGTGGCGGCCGCCGACGTGGTGCTGCTGCTGACGGACGTGGAGGTGGGGCCGGCGCCGGCGGACCAGGAGATCGCGGAGTTCCTGCGCGGGCGCGGCAAACCGGTGCTGCTGGTGGTGAACAAGGCGGACGCGCTGGCGCGGGAGACGCGGCATCTGGCGTTCTGGGAGCTGGGCCTGGGCGAGCCGCGGCCGGTCTCGGCGGGCACGGGCAAGGGGGTCGGGGACCTGCTGGACGAGGTGGTGGCGGCGCTGCCGGCGTCGGAGCCGGCCGCGGCGGCCGACGCCATCGCGGTGGCCGTGATCGGGCGCCCGAACGTGGGCAAGTCGAGCCTGGTGAACCGGATGCTGGGCGAGGAGCGCCTGATCGTGTCGGCCGTGCCGGGCACCACGCGCGACGCGATTGACACGCGGCTGGATTTCGCCGGGCGCGCGCTCACCCTGGTGGACACGGCGGGGCTCAGGCGGCGCGGGAAGATTGACGAGGCGGTGGAGTTCTACGCGCTGCTGCGGACCCAGCGGGCGATCGAGCGGGCGGACGTCTGCGTGATCGTGGTGGACGCGGCGGAGGGCCTGCACGGACGGGACCTGCGGGTGGCCGGCCAGGCGTGGGACGCGGGGACCGGGCTGGTGGTGGCCGTGAACAAGTGGGACCTGGTCGCGAAGGACAGCGACACGGCGGAGGCGGGGCGCCGCGAGGCGGTGGAGCGCGCGCCGTTCCTGGCGGACGTGCCGTTCGTGTACGTGTCGGCGCTCTCCGGGCAGCGGGTGAGCAAGGTGCTGGAGACCGTGGTGGAGGTGGCGGACGCGCGCCGCAGCCGGGTGCAGACGGCGGAGGTGAACCGGGCCATCCAGGAGCTGGTGGGCGAGCGGCAGCCGCCCCAGGCCGGGGGCGCGGAGGTGAAGCTGCTGTACGGCTCGCAGATCGGCGAGGCGCCGCCGACCTTCGCCATCGTGACCTCGCGGCCGGACGAGATTCCGGATTCGTACCGCCGCTTCGTGGTCGGCCGGCTGCGGGAGCGGTTCGGGTTCGTGGGAACCCCGATCCGGCTGCGGTTCACCCGGCGCCGCCGCGCCGGGAGGGGGGCGGCCTGAGCGTGCCCGCGTGGCCGTCGGTGCTGTGGCTGCTGCCCGCGTACCTGCTGGGGGCGGTGCCCACGTCCTACCTCGTGGCGCGGGCGGCGGCGGGCGTGGACCTGCGCGAGGTCGGCAGCCGGAACCTGGGCGCGACGAACCTGTACCGGCTGCTGGGCTGGAAGGCCGCCATTCCGACCGGGGCCTTCGACGTGGCCAAGGGGGCCGCCCCGGTGCTGGCGTGGGGCGTGTGGGGAGGCGGGCCGGGGTGGTGGGCCCTGGCCCTGGGCGCGGCGGCGGTCCTGGGCCACGTGTTCTCGCCGTTCGTCGGCTTCCGGGGCGGGAAGGGCGTGGCCACGGCGGCGGGGGTCTTCCTGGCGTACGTCCCGGGGGCGATCGGTGCGGTGGCGGCGGTGTGGGTGGCCCTGGTGGCGCTCACGGGGTTCGTGTCCCTGGGCTCACTGGCCGCGGCGTGCGCCTTCCCGCTGTTCGTGCGGCTGTTGTACCCGGCGCGGGACGCGGCCCTGTGGGCCGGGGTGGCGGTCGCGCTGTTCGTGGTCTTCAACCACCGCGCCAACATCCGGCGGCTGCTGGCCGGGACGGAGTCGCGGTTCGGCTCGCGGGCGGCGCGCCCCCCGCGCCCCCCGCGCCCCGCGCGCCCCCCGCGGACACCGTGAGCCGGATGGCGGTGGTCGGCGCCGGCGGCTGGGGCACCACCCTGGCGGACTTGCTGTGCGCCGCGGGCCACGAGGTGGTGATCTGGGCGTACGAGGCGGAGGTGGCGGACGAGATCAACCGCCTCCACCGGAACGAGTTGTTCCTGCCGGACGCGCCGCTCCGGCCGTCGCTGGCGGCCACGACCGACGTGGGCGGGGCGGTGCGGGGCGCGGAGCTGGTGGTCGCGGCGGTGCCGTCGCACGCGATGCGGCGCGTGATGGCGCAGGCGGCGCCGGCGATCGCGGCCGGCGCGGTGGTGGTGAGCGCGTCGAAGGGGCTGGAGCCGGGGACCCGCCGGCGCATGACCGAGGTGCTGGCGGAGCTGCTGCCTCCGGGAGCGGCGGTGGTGGCCCTGTCGGGGCCGACGTTCGCGCGAGAAGTGTACGAGCGGCAGCCCACGGCGGCGGTGGTCGCGGCGGCGGACGAGCGGACGGCGGCGCGCGCCCAGGCGGCCCTGGGCGGCCGCTCGTTCCGACTCTACACCAACGACGATCCGGTCGGCGTGGAGCTGGGCGGGGCGCTCAAGAACGTGGTGGCGATCGCTGCGGGGATGCTGGAGGGGTTGGGGCTCGGGCACAACCCGCGGGCGGCGCTGATCACGCGCGGGCTGGCCGAGATCACGCGGCTGGGCGTGGCCCTGGGGGCGAGGCCGGCGACGTTCGCGGGGCTGGCGGGGATGGGGGACCTGATGCTCACGGCCACCGGCCACCTGTCGCGCAACCGCAGCTTCGGCGTCGAGGTGGGCCGGGGCCGCCGCCCGGCGGAGATCATGGCGGAGCGTCGGACGGTGGCCGAGGGCGTCGAGACGGCGCGCACGGCGGTCGCGCTCGGCGAGGCGGCGGGCGTCGAGCTGCCGATCGTGCGCGAGGTGGCGGGCGTGCTGTTCGAGGGCCGGACGCCCGGCCAGGCGCTCGAGAGCCTGATGGAGCGGTCCTTGAAGAGCGAGGTGTGGAGTTGAGCGCGGCGGAGCCCGTTCAGGAGTTCTTCTCGATCGGGGAGGTGTGCAGCCTCACCGACCTGAAGCCGCACGTGCTGCGGTACTGGGAGAGCCAGTTCCGGTTCCTCAACCCCGCGAAGAACCGCTCGGGCAACCGCGTCTATCAGCGGCGCGAGATCGAGCTGATCATGCTGGTGAAGCACCTCCTCTACACGGAGAAGTACACCATTGACGGCGCCCGGCAGCGCATCGAGCAGTACCGGCGCACCGGGGAGCTGCGGCCCGCCGCCCGGGAGGCGCTGGCGGTGGAGACGGTGCGCGACCTGAAGGGCGAGCTCGAGGGCATCCTGAAGATTCTGGAGGGGGAGCGGCCGCGCGGCGGACGCGACGGCGAGTCCGCCCGGGGCGGGGACGGCGGCCAGCACTCTCGCGACCCGCAGGATCTCCCCGCGGGCCGTGAGTAGCGCGGGGTCGCTCGCGGTGGTGATTCCCGCGTATCGCGCGGCCGCGACGCTGCCGGGCGTGCTGGCGCGGGCCCGCCGCGCGCTGCCCGGCGCGGCGCTGATCGTGGTGGACGACGGCTCCGGCGACGGCACGGAGGCCGCGGCGCGGGAGGCGGGGGCGCGGGTCCTGCGGCACGCCCGCAACGAGGGCAAGGGGCGGGCGCTGGCCTCGGGGCTTGCGGCGGCGGTGGGCGGGGCGGCCGACATCGTGGTGACGCTGGACGCCGACGGCCAGCATCCGCCGGAGGCCGCGCCGCGGCTGGTGGAGCCCATCGTGGCGGGGGCCGCGGACCTGGTGGTCGGCGCGCGCGCCCGCGGCGGGAGGGACGGGGCGGGGGGCGCGATGCCCGCCGGCCGCCGGGCCACCAACTGGCTGTCGAGCGCGCTGGTTTCGCGCGCCGTCGGCTTCCCCGTCCCCGACTCGCAGTCGGGCTTCCGGGCCATGCGGCGTGAGGTGGCGGCCTCGGTCCGGCCGGCCGGCACGCGTTACGAGTTCGAGACGGAGTTCCTGTTCCTGGCGGCGCAGCGGGGCTACCGCATCGCGGCCGTGGCCGTGCCGACGCTGTACGAGGGCGCGGCGAGCCACTTCCGCTACGGCGCCGACACGCTGGCCCTGGCGGCGGTCTTCCTCCGCCACTGGCGGGCCATCCTCGCGGGCGGCGCGCGGAGCGCGGCATGAAGATCCTCTGCACCAACGACGACGGCCTGCATTCGCCCGGCCTCGACGCCCTGATCGCGATCTGCTCCGGGATCGGCCAGGTGGTCTGCGTCGCGCCCGACCGCGAGCAGAGCGCCACCAGCCATTCGCTCACGCTGCACCGGCCCCTGCGGGCGATCCCGCGCGGCCCCGACCGCTGGCAGGTGGACGGCACGCCCACCGACTGCGTGGTGCTGGCGCTGGGCGCGCTGCTGCCCGCGCCGCCGGACTTCGTGGTGGCGGGCATCAACCTGGGGCCCAACATGGGCGAGGACGTGCTGTATTCGGGCACGGTCGCGGCGGCCATGGAGGGCCTGATCCTGGGCGTGCCCGGGGTGGCCGTCTCGTTCGCGGGGAACGAGCACGACCTCATCGGCGGCTACCGGGACCGGCTGGGGCGGCTGCTGGAGCGCCTGCTTCAGCCGGGGCGGTTCCCGGCCGACCTGCTGCTCAACATCAACCTGCCGCCGATCCCCGCGGACCGGGTCCGCGGCGTGCGGGTGACCACGCTGGGCAAGCGGGTGTACGCGGAGTCGCTGTCGCGGATGCGCGACCCGTGGGGGCGGGAGATCTTCTGGATCGGGGGCGGGCGCCTGGACTGGAGCGGCGGCGACGACGTGGACTTCAAGGCGGTGGAGGACGGGTACGTGTCCGTGACGCCCCTCAAGGCGGACCTGACCCACCATGCCTCGCTCGAGGCGGTGCGCGCGTGGCGGCTCGGGGATTAGCGGGCGCCGTGGAGGGGCCGGCCCGGGTGGAGCGGGCGCGGCTGGCCGCGGCGGTGGCGGCGCGCGGGGTGCGGGATGCGGCGGTGCTCGCCGCGGTCGGCGCCGTGCCGCGGCACCTGTTCGTGCCGGAGGCGCTGCGGGGGCGGGCGTACGACGACGCCGCCCTGCCGATCGGCCACGGCCAGAACGTGAGCCAGCCCTCGACGCAGGCGCGCTGCCTCGAGGCCCTGCGGCTCGAGGCCGGCGACCGGGTGCTGGAGGTGGGCACGGGCTCGGGCTACCAGACGGCGCTGCTGGCCGCGCTGGTGGCGCAGGTGTTCTCGGTCGAGCGGGTGCCGGACCTCCGGGACCGGGCGCTGGTCGCGCTCCGCGCGGCCGGGGTCACCAACGTCTCGCTGCTGGTGGGCGACGGCACGCTGGGCTGGCGCGACTACGCGCCGTTCGACGCCATCCTGGTGGCCGCGGCGTCACCCGAGGTGCCGCGGCCGCTGCTGGAGCAGCTCGCGCCGGGGGGCCGCATCCTGCTCCCGCTGGGGGACCGGGACCACCAGGTGCTGACGCTGCTGACGGCGTCGGCGGCCGGCTCCCCGGAAGGCGGGCCGCCGGCCGTCACGCGGACTCCGCTGGCGGGGGCGCGCTTCGTGCCGCTCCTGGGGACCTTCGGCTTCGATGCTTGAACGCTTCGTGACGTGGCTGGTGGCCGTCATCGGCCAGCTCGGCTATCCGGGCATCCTGACCCTGATGGCCATCGAGTCGTCGGTGATCCCCATCCCGGCCGAACTGGTCATGCCGCCGGCCGGCTACCTCGCCGCCGTGGGCCGCATGAACGTCTGGATCGCGCTGGCCTGCGGCACGCTGGGCGGCCTGCTGGGCTCCGGGATCAACTACTGGATCGCCTCGCGGGTGGGCCGCTGGTTCTTCGTCCGCTACGGCCGCTGGATGCTCATCTCCGAGCACCACCTCGCGCGCACCGAGCGATTCTTCGAGCGCCACGGGCCGATCGCGGTGTTCGTCGCGCGCCTGATCCCGGTGGCGCGGCACTTGATCTCCATCCCCGCGGGCATCGCGCGGATGCCGCTGGGCCGGTTCTTCCTCTACACCGGCGTGGGCGCGGGCCTCTACAGCGCCATCCTCCTGACGGTAGGCTGGCTCATCGGCACGGAGGGGCACGCGCTGACCCGGGAGCGGGTGTACGACTACACGCATCACGTGTTCGTCGTGCTGCTGCCCGCGCTGGTCGTGCTGATCACCGTCTACGTCTTCTGGCACCGCCGCCGGGTCCGCCGGGCCGCCAAGCCGGCCGGGGCCGTGCGGAGCAAGGTGGAGACGCTGTGACGGGACCGGGGCCGGGCGAGAGGCGCGAGGGGAAGGGGGACGGGGAGGGGGAGGCGCCGGCGGGGCCCGAGGGACGGCTGGTGGGGCGCCGCTGGGTCCTCAAGGGCCGGGTGCAGGGGGTGGGGTTCCGGTGGTTCGTCCTGAACCATGCCCAGGCCCTCGGCGTCCGCGGGTGGGTCCGGAACATGGAGGATGGGGCGGTCGAGGTGGTGGCGCTGGCGGAGGCCGCGACGATTGACCGGCTGGATGCCCGGTTGGCGGCCGGGCCGCCGGGCGCCCACGTCGTGGAGGTGGTCCGGGACGACATTCCACATGAGCTTGTGGAGGGCAAGTCGTTTCGTATCAGGCACTAAGGCGCGGCGCCGCACAAAGGCTCTGAACATGTGGGGTACTGCCGGGCGGCGCCGGAAGGCTTGAGAAAGACGTTGGTGCTGGCGAAGTTAGATGGCTGGGCCCCTGTAGCTCAGCATGGATAGAGCAGCGGTTTCCTAAACCGTTGGTCGGGTGTTCGAGTCACCCCAGGGGCATGACCGTTCGGCGATTCACCCTTCAACGACAGGCAGGCAAGGGGCTTCATGGGAACATCGGTACGGGGCGCCACGGGCGGCGAGCGCGACTGGGCTACGTGGGCGGTCGAGCACAAGCGCACGCTGCTGTACGCGGCCGGCGCGGTCGTGCTGCTGGTCGTGGTCGCGTGGCTGTACGTCGTGTCCGAGCAGCGCAAGGAGCGGTTCGCCTCGCAGGCACTGGCCGCGGCCCGCTCCGACGCGGCGGCGGGCAACCTGCCGCTGGCGGAAAGCGATCTGACGCGGCTCATTGACCGCTACAGCGGCGCCCAGGCGGCCGACGAGGGCGAGGTGCTGCTCAACGACATCCGGCTGGTCCAGGGCGGCCCCGAGGTGGCCACGGCGGTGGCGGACCTGCAGTCGTTCGTGAAGAGCGGCCATCCCGCCTACATCCAGGCGGGGGCGTGGAGGCTGCTGGCGGGCGGGTACGAGCAGGAGGGGAAGTTCGCCGACGCGTCCAAGGCGTACGCCGAGGCGGTGCGGGAGGCGCCGCACGACTTCCTCAAGGCGGAGTACCTGCTGGACGAGGGGCGCACCGCGGCGCTGGCGGGGGATTCCACCGCGGCGCGCGCGGCATACGCGGAGGTCCTCGAGAAGTACGGCAAGCTGAACCAGGCGGCCGAGGCGCG
>JAJYLI010000005.1 GCA_021787855.1 bacterium
GTCGGCGTCGGGCTCGACGATGACGCCGGCGATGCCGCCCAGCTCCAGCGCGACATGCTTCGTGCCGGCCTCGGCGCGGATCGCCCATCCGACCCGCGCGCTGCCCGTGAACGTGATCATGCGGACCCGCTCGTCCCGGACGAGTTGCCGCGCCACGTCGAGGTCGCAGGGCACGACGTTCACGCCGCCGGCCGGATAGCCCGCGGCAACCACCAGGTCGCCGAGCGCCAGCGGCGAGAGCGGGTCCTGGGGCGGGGGCTTCAGGGTCACCGCGGCGCCGCAGGCGATCGCGGGCGCGAGCTTGTGGGCCGCCAGCAGCACCGGGAAGTTGAACGCGGTGATGGCGGCGATGGGCGAGCGCGGCCAGCGGCGGGTGAGGCCGAGACGGCCGCGGCCGGCGGGGAGCACGTCCAGGGGCAACACCTCGCCGCCGATCCTGGTGGCCTCCTCGGCCCCGTCCCGGAAGACGAACGCCGCGCGCTCGATCTCGAGCCGCGCCTGGCTGATGGGCTTGCCGGCCTCGCGCGCCAGCAGGGTGGCGATGGCGTCACGCCGGGCGTCGAGGCCGTCGGCGATGCGCCGCAGGATCGCGGCGCGCTCGTAGGCCGGGAGGCGGCGGCACGGCTCCGCCGCGGCGAGATTGGCCGCCACCGCGGCGTCCATGTCGGCGGCGGCGGCCAGGGGATGGGTGCCCACGTCGCCGCCGTCCCACGGGGAGCGAATCATGGCGGTGGCGGTCGCGCTGCGGTGCTCGTTGGCGATGATCACTGGCGTACCATAGGCCCGGAGGCGGGAGCCCGTCAACGCGGGCGGGCCTGGACTAGTCGCCCAGGGCGTCCAGTGCCGCGGCGACGCGCTCCAGCGCCGCGGCGAGTTGCGCCGCCGGCAGGCCGAACCCGAGCCGGAGGAAGTTGCCCATGGCGAACTGCGCGCCGGGCACGACCAGCACGTCGTGGTCCCGGCGCAACCGCTCCGCCAAAGACCCGGACTCGATGCCCTGGGGGTACCGGGCGTAGCAGATCGCGCCCGCGTCCGGCGCCCGGAACGCCACGGCGGGGCGGCGGGCCCCCAGCCACCGCTCCAGCAGCGCCCAGTTGTCGCGCAGGACGGCGCGAGTGCGCTCCAGGACCCTGCCACGGACGCCCGGCTGCAGCACCCTGGTCGCCAGGGCGTCGGAGAGCGCGCCGGGTCCGATGGTCGTGTAGTCCTTGCGGGCCCACAGCTCCTCGGCCAGCGCGGGCGGCGCCACGCACCAGCCCATCCTGAGCCCCGGCAGCCCGTACGCCTTGGACAGCCCGCCGGTCACCAGCACGTGCTCCCCGAGACCCCACGCGCTGGGGGTGGGCGCCCCTTCGCGCTCGGCGCCCCGGTACACCTCGTCCACCAGCAGCCAGGCGCCCACCTCGTCCGCGCGGCGGGCGAGCGCCGCCATGGTGCCGGCCGCGAGCACGGCGCCCGTCGGGTTGTTGGGATTGGTGACGATCACCAGGGTGGTGCCGGGCTGGATCGCCGCCGCGGCTTCGGCCTGGTCGGGCTGCCACCCCAGCTCCTCGCGCAGCCAGATGGGGGCGAGTCGCGCCCCGAAGTTCCGGGCCAGCCCCCACGTCTGCATGTAGGTCGGCAGCACGATCGCCACCCGGTCGCCGGGCTCGATCAGCCGCCAGCAGGCGCAGAAGTTGGCCTCGGCGCTGCCGTTGGTGACTACCACGTGCTCGGGGCCCGCGCCGGGGTGCAGCGCGGCGATGGCTTCGCGCAGGGCGGCGCTTCCCCTGGTGTCGGCGTATCCCAGGCGCACCGGCCCGAGGTCGGCCGGCGTCCCGCCCACCAGCGCCAGCAGCTCCGCGAGACTCAGGGGATGGACCCCGCTCTCGGAGAGGTTGTAGCGCACCCGCGTCTCCCAGGTGCTCTGCCAGCGCTCCATCGCGAACGGCTCGAACGACATCGCCCCTCCGATCGGAGGGGCGATTGTAGCCGGAGCCCGGCGGGGCGGCAAGCGAGCCGCTACAGGGCGCGGATTCGCACCGCGCCGTTCACCGTTGCGATCTTGAGCGGCCGGCCGCCCCGGCCGATGGTGCCCTTCAGGTGGTGCCGGCCGAGCCGCCCGGTCACGGTGACCGGGAAGTCGGTCTCGATGCTGCCGTTGACCGTCGCCGCGTCGAGGTCCGCGTCGAGGTCCCTGGGCAGCGATACGGTCACGCCGCCGTTCACGGTTTCGAACGACAGCGGGTTGCTCCCGCCGCCCCGCACGGTGGCCGTGACGCTGCCGTTGACGCTGTGGCCCCGCGCCTCCCCGGCCGAAGTCTCCACCCGGACGGCGCCGTTGACGGTGCCGACGTCCACCGGGCCCGCCAGGCCGGCCGCCGCCACGGCGCCGTTCACGTTCCGCGCCGTGAACGCGACGCCGGCGGGCACCTGGGCGTGAAACCGCACCTGGACATCGTTGTTGCGCGTGTTCATCCGGTAGTCGTCGCCGGAGGCGCAGCGGTTGGAGCTCCCCGGATAGACGGCGCAGATCGTCACGTTCCCCGCGGTCTGCACGACCTCGAGCTTCACCTCCGCCGGGTCGCTGTGGTCGGCGGTCTTGGTGGCCGTGACGACCACCTCGGAGCCGCTCGCGGGCTCCGCGTCAATCGAGCCGTTGATCCCGCGGATCTCCAAGGTCTTGCCCGCCGCCACGGCACCGTGCCAGGTCCACTCGTTGCCCTGCCGAGCCTCGGGGGTGGCGGACCGCCGACCGCCGGGCTGCGCGGCCGCGATCGCGGCGGCACACGCCGCGGCGGCCGCCGTGCCTGCCAACAGGTGCTTCACCGGTCACCTCCGGTTGGCGCCGCGGCGCCGCCACGGCGCAGGTAGATCGTGCCACTGAAGGACTCCAGACGCAGGCGGGCGCCGCCCGAACCGATCGTGAACTCCCACTCCCGCGGTCCCACCGGCCCGCCGCCGGGGTTGATGGTCATCGGCCAATCCGACTCGACGTCGCCGCTGAACGTGCTCACCGACACCAGGGCGTTGAGCGCGCCCTCGGGCCGGACGGTGACGTCCCCCGAGTGCGACCGGAAGGCGTAGCGCCCGCCGTCGTGGATGGGGCCGGAAAAGCCGATGTCGCCGTTCACGGTCTCGGCGCGGACGTCGCGTCCGTCCACGCGCGCCAGCGTGATGTCGCCGGAGACGCTCTGCGCGCCGACGTCCCCGCGCACGTCGCCCACGTCCACGTTGCCGCTGGTCGAGCCGATGTCGAGATGCCCGCCCTGGCCGCGCACGTCGGAGACGGTGACGTCCCCGGAGATGCTGCGGACCTGCACGTCACCCGCGCCGCAGCGCAACGACACGTCTCCGGAGATCGAAGTGAGATTGGCTTCGCCGCACACGCCACTCACGGTCACGTCGGCCGAGATGCCGTGCGCTTCCAGCGGCGTGCCGGCCGGCACCGACACCGTGTAGTCCACGTCGCCCTCGTTCTCCCGCGGCGTGGTGCGCACCACCACGTAGGAGGGGGAGGCGTCCACATCCACGCGGGCGCCCTCGGTCTGCGCGACGATGCGGATCTGCGGGCGGTCCCAGGCCTGGATCCGGATCGAGCCGGACACGTCGTGCAGCTCGAACCGGGCGCCGCTCCGCACGGCGACGGTGGTGTCGAGGGACTGGGCGGCCACCGCCCGCGGGGCGGCGGTGAGCGCGGTGGCGGCGAGCGCGACGCTGACGATGCTGGGTCTCATGGGCTCCTCAGCTGGCCGCCACCATGGCGGTGACGCGGCGCAGCAGCTCGAGCTTGCGGTCGAGCGCGTTCTCCAGGTGGTCGTTCAGGTACAGGCTGTTCGGGTCCTGGGCCAGCGCGGCCTCGGCCTGGCGGATGGCGGCGTCAATCACGGCCAGGCTCTGCTTCACCGCGCGGACCGTCGCGGTGTCGAGTCGCGGGCTCCCGGCCGCGAGGGCGGTCTCCAGGTCGGCGATCGCCGCGTCGTACGACTCGATCCCCTTGGCCGACGCCGAGGAGGCGAGCCGGGGCGTCAGGGCCGCCGGGGGACGCGTGAAGCGCAGCGCCGTGACGGCCGAGCGGGGCGGGGGCGCGGTACGGGTGAGCAGCACCGCGCCACCCGCCGAGATCGCCGCGAGCACGATGGCGGCTGCCGCGAGCTGCGGGAGGGAGAAGCTGAAGCGCCGGCGCGCCGGCCGCGGCGGAAGCGCCACGGCGCCGCCCAGCCGGGCGGCGATCCCCGGCCACAGGTCGCGCCCGGGCGCGCGGTCGCCGAGCGCGCCGGCCTCGCGCTTCAGCGTGAGCAGCGCGTCGTAGGCGGCGCGGCATTCGGCGCAGGCCGTGAGGTGCCGCTCGGCCGCCTCCAGCTCCTCGCGCGGAAGCTCGCCGTCCACCAGCGCGCTGAGCCGCTCCCCGAGGTGCGCGTCCATGGTCACGGCTCCAGGTGCGCGCGGAGCAGCATCCGCGCCCGGTGCAGCTGGGCCTTCGACGTCCCCGGTGTGACTCCCAGCATCTCGGCGATCTCCCCGTGCTTGAAGCCTTCCACGTCGTGCAGCACGAACACCTGCCGCGCCCCGACGGGCAGCCGGCCGATGGCCTGTTCCAGATCCAGCGCCGCGCCCTCCGGCGCCCGCGGAGCCCCGATCAGCTCGGCGTCAGCCCCGGGCTCGATCCGCCGCCGCCGTCCCGCCTCGTCCCGCCGCCAGTTCAGCAGCACGTTCACCGCCAGGCGGTACAGCCAGGTGCCGAACGCCGCCTCGCCGCGATACGTCGCGAGGCGCTGCCAGGCTCGCACGAACACGTCCTGCGTCAGCTCGTCGGGGTCGCCTTCCGCCCCGGCGAGGCGGCACGCCAGCGTGTGCACGCGCGCCACGTGTCGGCGGTACAGCCGCTCGAAGGCCCGCTGGTCCCCCGCGGCCGCCAGCGCGACATCCGCCCCCTCCGACAGGTCGGGAGGCGAGGCGGCGCCCCTACCGGGAACCGGCGGGCGGCTCACGCGTCGGCCCAGGCGGCGTAACGCCCCGTCCATTCACTGGCTTGGACACCCATCGGTCGCGGAGGGTTGAAGCCGTCCTACATGCCCAGGGCCGCGGCGCCGTGCATCTGCTTCAGCTTGCGGTGCAGCGTCGAACGATCTATGCCCAGAATCTCCGCCGCCTTGAGCTTGTTGCCGCCGGTGGCCTCCAGCACCCGGAGGATGTGCCGGCGCTCGACTTCCTCCAGCGGGAGTGTGGGCTCCGGCGCGGCCGCTCCCACCACGCCGGTCGCCGCCACCTTGCCGATCTCCGGCGGCAGATCCTGCACGGTGATCCGCTGCCCGCTCCTCAGGGCCAGCGCCCGCGCCAGCACGTTCTCCAGCTCGCGGATGTTGCCCGGCCACCGGTACGCCGCCAGCGCCGCCACGGTCTCCGGCGTCAGGTCGGCCCGGGCGAGCTGGTAGCGGGCCGCGAGCCGGTCCACGAGCTGGTCGGCCAGCGCCGGGATGTCCACCGGACGCTCCCGGAGCGGCGGGATCACGATGTGGACGATGTTGAGGCGGTAGTACAGATCGTCCCGCATCCGGCCGGCCGCGACTTCCTCGGCCGGATCCCGGTTGGTGGCGGCGATCACCCGGGCGTTGCTGCGGCGGGCCTGGCTGTCACCGAGCCGGCGGAACTCCCCGTCCTGCAGGAAGCGGAGCAGCTTGGGCTGCGTCACCAGCGGCACCTCGGCCACCTCGTCCAGGAACAGCGTCCCCTGGACCGCGACCTCGACGAGCCCGGCATGGTCGCGCGTCGCGTCCGTGAACGCGCCACGCTTGAAGCCGAACAGCTCGGACTCGACCAGATTGGGGGGAAGCGCCGCGCAGTTCAGCGCCACAAAGTTGTCGCGGCCGCTCGCCCCGTGGATCGCCCGCGCCACCACCTCCTTGCCCACGCCGGTCTCGCCCGTGATCAGCACCGGCGTGCTGCTGGGCGCCACCCGGATAGCCGTCTCGAATATCTGCTGCATCTGCCGCGAGACGCCCACCACGTCGGCCGGCAGCCCCACCTTGCGCCGCAGCCGCGCCAGCTCGCGCTTGGTCCGCGTGGCCTCCAGCGCCCGCCGCACCGCGATCCGGAGCTCCGGCAGCTTCACCGGCTTGGGCAGATAGTGGTGCGCGCCCGCGTGCAGCAGCTCGACGGCCGAGTCCACCGTCGCGAACGCCGTCATCACCACGAAGGGCACCTCGGGCCAGCGCTCGGTCACCACCGCCAGCAGGCCGCGGCCATCCGTGCCCGGCATCATCAGGTCGGACAGGATGACGTCCACCTCGGAGCCCTTGTCCAGCAGCTCGATGGCGGCATCGCCCGAGCCCGCCTCGAAGGTGGCCCAGCCGTCGGCCTGGAGCACGGCGACCAGGAGCTTGCGCTGCCCATCGTCGTCCTCCACCACCAGGATGCGTCCGGCATCGCTCATCGCGTCCCCAGGCAGCGTAGGAGGTTGCATCAGCAAGTGTGGCGAACAACGACAGCGCGGGCAAGAGGTCCCACGGGCATCGGGGCCTCAAGTTGGTCGCGCGACGGGGCTTAGCTCGTCAGCGCGGCGAGCGCCGCGAAAGACTCGACATAGAAGTCGGGCCCCTGCGGAGCGAGGTCCGTCCGCTGAAAGGGGCCCCAGAGGCAGGCGGCGGTCCGGGTGCCGGCGTCGCGGCCGGCGGCGATGTCGTGTGGGGAGTCGCCCGCGAACAGCGCCTCAGCGGGGGCGGCGGCGAGTCGCTCGAGCGCGGCACGGACGGGCGCGGGGTCCGGCTTGCTGGCCGCGAGGTCGTCGGAAGTGATGATGGTCTCGAACAGGCCGTCGAAGCCGCACAGAGCGAGGCCGCGCTCGACGCCCCCGCGATTCTTCGAGGTGACGATGCCCAGCCGGGCGCCGCGGGCCCTGAGGTCGCGCACCGTCTCGACCGCGCCGGGGAAGGCGCGGACCATGGCGTCATGGTGGTCCAGGTTCCACTCGCGGTAGGTGGCGATCATCCGGTCCAGCTCCGCGGGATCGTCGGTGAAGCGGCGGAATTGAACCCTGAGCGGGGTTCCCAGGCCCGCGAGCCACTCGGAGTCGGGGAACGTGCGGCCCCGATGGACGCGCATGGTGTGGTGATAGGAATCGAGGATCAGGCGCGTGGAATCAATCAGAGTGCCGTCGAGATCGAACAGCACGGCGCGGAATTTCATCGGGAAGAAGATAGTGGGCAGCGGCACGGAACGCAGAAGAGGTGCCGGACTTCAAGGCGGCAGTGGCTGCCGGTTGCGGGCCGCGACCTATCGAGTCACGGATCGGGACGCGAGCGCGATGGCCGCCACCAGCACCAACCTGGGCGTCCCGTCGAGGGCCGGGCCTCGGGGCGGCAGCGCGGGCGCGATCTGTTCCTGGACTTGGGTGGCCAGCGCGCGGCCGCTCGCTCCGCTCTGGAGCAGGCGCCCCAGGCGCCGCTCCAGCCCGGCCGGCAGGTCGTGGCGCAGGGCCTCGAGGGCCGCGGCGATGGCGGCCACGGCGGCGGCGTCCCGTGCCCGGCCTGCCCGGAGGGCCGCCAGGCTCAAACGGGTGAGCGCGGTGCGCCGGTTGGGGCCCGGCGCGTTGCCGCCGCGCCGGGCCGCCGAGAGCGCGAGCAGGCGGGCGCGGGCGAGCGGCAGCACGGAGGCCAGCGCCGCGGAGAAGTCGGGGGGCGCGCAGGGCAGCGGCGTCGCCCGGAGCGCGCGGGCGGCCAGGGTGCCCAAAGCCACGGGGTCGGCGCGGATGTCGCCGCCCCCGCTCATGACGTACGCCAGCGGGATGCGCGCGCCGGTCGGCCATTCGAGCGCCAGCAGCAGTCCGACGGCGGGGGCGCCGTCCTCGGCCAGGCCCGCGGCCACCACCGGCCGGCGGGCCGGGGTCGCGGGCGGCGGTCCGGCGATGGTGCGCCAGCGCTCGCCGGCCTCGAACGGCTCGATCCGTCGCCAGCTCTCGGTCTCGAGGGCGGCGGGCGTAGGGAGACCCGCGGCGGTCCACCACAGCGCGGCCAGCGGATCCGGTTCGGCGCCCGGCCCGCCGGAGTTGCGGGCGAGCTTGGCGCGCAGGGTCTCGAGGACGCCGGTGAGCTCCCGCAGCCCGCCGGCGGGCACGAGATGGGCCACGACCACGTCCCGGCTCAACGCGCCCAGCCGGTCCACGCGGCCGATGCGCTGCATCACCCGCACGGGGTTCCAGGGCAGGTCGTAGTTCACCACGGCCGAGGCGTCCTGGAGGTTCATGCCCTCGCTGGCCACGTCGGTGGCGATCAGCACTCGCGCCTCCAGGAGCGGATCGGACCGGGCGGCGCGGGAGACGGGGGCGAACGCGTCGAGCGCGCGGCGCCGGCTCAGGCGTTCCGGCCCGGCCCACGCGTCCCTGCCGGTGACGGCCAGCACGCGGAAGCGCCGGCGCAGCGATCGCGCCAGATCCAGCGCGGTGTCGCGGTACTCGGTGAAGACGATGGTACGGCGACCGGCCAGCTCGCCGGCCAGCAGCGCCTCGAGGGCCGCGCGCTTGGGGTCGTCGCCCTCGGTCGGCGCCGCGGCGATCCGCAGGGCGTCGTCGAGGGCCGCGCGGCGCGCGGTGAGGTCCTCGGGCACGGCGGCGCCGGCCTCCCCCAGCAGCAGCTCCAGCAGGGAGAGCTGTGTCTCGTCGCCGTCGTGTCGCGGAAACAGCGCGGTGAAGTCGCGGCGGGTGAGCCGGCGGCCGGAGGCCGCGGCGTCGCTCCAGGCGAGCAGGAATTCGTGATGGCGCCGCAGGCTGCGCACCAGCGCCGCGCGGCTGGACTCGAGCCGCCGGAGCAGGGCCAGGTGGAACAGCGCCGCGCCGCCGGCCAGGTCGGGTGCGCTGGCGGCCAGTTGCCCGAGCGCCCGGAGCAGCGGATCGAGGCGGCCGGCGTACACCCGGAGCAGATCGTAAGCGACCGGGGCGGCGAGCCGGCGATGCGGGAACGCGGTGTCGAGGTCGGGGAACCGCTCGCGCACCAGCCGCCGGCTGCGGCACACGGAGATGGCGGAGAGGGCGAGCCCCGCGCCGGCCGGGCCACCGGCTCCGTGGAGGGCCTCGCGAAGGTCGGCCACGCCCAGCTCGCGGAACCGGTCGCGGCCGCAGAACAGCTGCAGCAGGGCGGCCAGGTCCGCGGGCGAGTTGTTGAACGGCGTGGCCGTCAGCAACACGACCCGGCGGCCGGCGGCGAGATCGGCGAGGGCGGCGTAGCGCCGCGTCGCCGCGTTGCGGAACGCGTGCGCCTCGTCCACCAGCAACAGGGAAATGCCGGGTGGCAGGGCGGGCGTGGATCGCGCGAGGCGGGTGTGCGTGTACAGCGGCAGGCGCAGGCCCACCGCCCGGCACTCCCGCTGCCACTCGAGCTTGAGCGCCGCCGGCACGATCGCGGCGGCGCCGCCGCCCCCGGCCCGTTCCAGCAGGGCCAGGGCCAGCGCCACGAGCGTCTTGCCCACCCCGACGCCGTCGGCGAGCAGCACCCCGCCGAAGCGGTGCAGGATGGCACGGCAGCGCCGCGCCGCGTCGGCCTGGTGGGGCAGCAGCCAGGCCGGCAGCGCTTCGCCCGGGTCCGCGAGCTCCAGCGGCTCCAGGAGCCCGTGCAGCGTCGCGCGGGCGGCCACGGCCGGCGGCGTGGCGTCCGCGAGCGTCAGCGCCGGGAAGAGCGGATCAGCGATCCCGGCCAGCGTCTCGGCGCAGAGTGTCGCCCAGGTAGCGCAGCTCGGCGGCGGCTTCCGGGGCGAGACCGAGCGCGCGAGCGGCGCACGCATCGAGATCATCGGGATCCCACTGGCCCCCGTTGCTCGCCTCGGCGGCGATGGCCGCGAGGGAACGGACGGCGGGCGTGGCGCGGTGCTCGGGCAGAGGCAGCGCCGCGATGGTGGAGGCGCCGAAGCGGAACGCGCCGCCGCTGGCGCGCTCGGCCAGCGCGGCGGCGAGGTTCCGGGCGGGGGCGCTGTTGAGCAGGGCCGCGAGCCAGCAGGCGGTGAACTCGTCCGGGACCGCCACGCCGTAGCAGGTGTTGAGGGGGACGGGCGCCTGCGGGCCGTCGCGGATCAAGACGGCCGCCTCGAGCCGCGGGGCGATGTCGCGCCACACCACCAGGTGGCGGCTCTTCAGGAGCTCGGTCCTGAACAGCGCCCACGGCGGCAGGCCCCGGGCGTCGGCGCGGCGCGCCAAGAGCGCCGCGTGGGGCCGCAGGTACGCCGTGACGTCGGCCGGGGGCCGTGCCAGGGGAGCGCCGTCCTCGGCCACCGCCGCCAGCAGCCACGCGCCGGGCCTGAGCGCGAACGGACCGACATCGCGGCCGAGCACGGCCGGGCGGCGGCACGAGGCCGGCAGTTCACCTCCCGCCGGCCCGTCGCGCAGGAAGATCGCGTTCGCGCCGGTCTTGACGCCCAGCGTGGGCCGGAAGGCCGTGCCGAGCCTGGGCCCGGCCCGCAGCACCCGGCGGACGACCCGCACCACGTCTCCGGGCAGGGCCAGCCACGGGGCCCGGGACGGGACCTCGTCCAGCCCGAGGTCGCGCTGGGCCGCCACGCCGACGACGTGCCGGCCCGAGGCGCCGGCGAGGCTCACCTGCGCGCTCGCGCCGGAGTCCGGCGCGCCCTTCACCAGCACCAGGATCAGGGGAAAGACCGTGGCGCCGAAGCCGGTGGCGGCGTCGTGGGCGTGGTCCGCCAGCGCGGTCACGGTCGCGGTACGGCGCAGCAGGGCGCGCAGGGGACCGGCGTAGCCCGCCCGCAGCAGCTTGCTCGGGACCAGGAAGCCCACGACCCCGCCCGGCCTGGTGAGCTCCAGCGCGCGCTCGACGAACGCCACCGCGAGATCGGGCAGGTGGGCGAAGCCGCGCCGCTCCGCCGCCGCGGCGAAGGCGCCGTAGCGGCGCGCCAGGGCGATCCGCGTCGTCAGCGGCAGGCGCTCGCCGCGCACCCAGGGGGGGTTGCCGAGGACCACGTCGAATCCGCCGTCCGCCAGGACGGGCGCGAAGTGCACCTCGTAGGCGAAGAACGGCAGGGCCTCCTCCGTGGTGATGCGGCGGCGGGCGGCGACCAGCTCCCGCCGCTCCCGGCGCCAGGCGGCCACGCGGCGCGCGGCGCCGGGCGTGCGGCGCGCTCGCGCGCCGAACAGGTCGCGGCCGGAGGTGGCCGCGGCGTCGGCCAGGCGCGCGGTGAGCGCGGCGATGCCCGCGTCCGCCACCGCCAGGGCGAGCGTGCGCTCGTCGGCGCGGATCGCGCGGGCGAGCGCGGTCTTGTCGCGCCCGGTGGCGGTGAAGTAGGCGGCGCGGTGCTCAGCCACGGCGCCCAGGGCGGCGACGGCCGGGCGGGGCAGCTCGTGAGCCGCCTCCAGGGGCGAGAGCAGGCTGTCCCCCTGGCGGAGGTTCTGGTCGAGATTGGGCAGCGGCGCCACTTCGTCGAGGCGCGCGTCGTCGTCCACCAGCAGCGCCAGCCACAGCCGCAGCTCGGCCAGCCGCACCGCCATGGGGTCCAGATCCACGCCGAACAGGTTGTCGCGCACGATGGCGCGCCGGCGCCCGGCCGGGCGCTCCCCCGGCGCGAGCGGGCCGCGCGCCACCTCCAGCCGGGTGAGGGCTTCCAGCAGGAAAGCGCCGGAGCCCACGGCCGGGTCGAGCACGCGGATCCGGGCGACCTGGGCCGGAGCGCGGTCCCGCAGCGCCGCGCCCAGCGCCCGGTCCACCACTTCGGCCAGCAGCGCGCGGGGCGTGAAGTAGGTGCCCTGGCGGCGCCGGCGGTCCCGCGCCATCAGCCCCTCGAACACCCGCCCCAGCATCTCGGGGTCCACGGCGTCGGCGTTGGCGCGCTCGCGCACGGTGAAGTGGAACCGCTCGAACAGCTCGTCGAACAGGGCCCGCCACGTCTCGTCGGGCAGGATCGCCCGCGGGAACCGGCGCTCGATGCCGTGGCGCTCGAACAGCCCGCCGTTCAGGAAGGGCAGGTCCCCGAGGGCGCGCGCGGCCGGGCCCCGCCGCTCCGGCGGCGCGTTCAGCGCGCCGAAGCACAGCGGCTCGAACACGCCGCGGTGGAAGGGGTGGCCGCGACGGAGCGCCGTGTCGAGCAGCGACGGCAGGAAGTCGCTGCGGCCGGCGAGCCACCCCCGGCTCTGGACGAAGTACAGGAACAGCACCCGCGTCAGCAGCACCAGCGCGAGATCGCGCCGCTCCGCCGCGCTCGCGCCCGCCATCCCGGCCAGCGCCTCGGCGGCCACGCCGTGGAAACGGGAGAACTCCTGGAAGAAGCGGCGGGTGAGCCCTTCCTCCTCCAGCACCCCGGCCGCGCGCAGCGCCAGCGCCAGCGGCGAATCGCCCGCCGCCGGCGCGAGCCCCGCCAGGATCTCGGCCGTCACCGGGCTGGGCGGCCGCAGGGCGACGCGCAGCTGGCGCGCCGCCAGCCCGCCGTCGCGCGGGACGGCCGCCGCCAGGGCGAGCGTCGTCGCCGCGGAATCCAGCACCACCAGCAGGCCGTGCTCACCCGGGGTGGCCCGCGCCAGTCGCGCCGCCGCCGCCGCCACTTCACCCGGCGTGGGCGATTCCGCCAGCAGGCCGTACAGGCTGTAGGCGCCGTGCCGGCCCACGATGGCGGCGCGCCGCACCCCGAGCCCGCCGTCGAGTCCGAGCCGGGCGCGCGCCGCCGCGTTGAGCTCGTCCCCGCCGGGGGCGTAGCCCAGCGCGGCGGCCAGCTCGAGCAGATCGTCGAGGGAACGAAGGCCCGCGAGCAGTTGTGCGGTGACGGCCATCCGGCGCGCTCCCGGCGGAGTCCGCGCCCACGATGGCAAGACCAACGGCCGGTGAGGTCACCGGCCGTTGCGGCACGTGGCGAATCGTTGCGGGGGCCGGGCGGGCCCGGCGCGCTCCCGGCTAGGAACCCGTCACGCGGCCGCCGCGCCGCGCTCCAGCACGCCGGTCTCGCGCCGGTCGGCCCGGAGCAGCAGCAGCGCGAAGACGAACCCCAGCACGCCGAGCAGGGCGAACATGACCGCGCTCGCCTGCCAGCCCTCCGTGGCCACCCGGAGCTTGCCGTTGACCCAGGGGAACAGCGCCAGGCCGGCGTTCTGGATCATCGTCATCACGCCGAAGGCCGTGCCGGTGACGTTCTTCTCCACGATCAGCGGCACCGACGGCCAGATGGCCGCGGGCACCAGCACGAACGACGCCCCGAGCAGGATCATCGGCAGGTACGGCGGCACCATCGTGAAACCGAGCACCAGGTGCGACGGGATCATCAGCAGGGCTCCCAGCGCCATCAGCGACGCCCGCCGCCCGATCCGGTCCACCAGCCCGCCCGCGAACGGCGCGAAGACCATCGAGGCCGCGATGATGATGGAGGTCGTCCCGCCGGCCGTCCCGAACGTGTGGCGCAGGAAGTACCACACCGACTGGAGCGCACCCGAGGCGTGGCCGCTCGCGACGGTGAGTGGCAGCCCCCACTTCTCGTGGAAGAAGTCCGTCGAGAGCGCCGTGAACGGGAAGATCGCGGAGTAGAACGTGGCGCACAGCACCACCGCGTACCAGTAGGACCGCCCGAACTTCCTGACGTCCGCGAGCGCGATCTTGTCTCCGGCGCCCGCCTCGGCGAGCCCGAGCGCGGCCTCCCCGTGCCGGTCCATGCCGAAGTACACCAGGTTGCAGAGCAGGCTGAACAGACACAGGCCGGCCGCCACCCACAGCGCCTCGCCCACGCCGAACCGGCCCGCCACCGACGAGATCCCGTTGAAGCTGAACAGGGTCCCCAGCCGCATGATCGTGAGGGTGACGCCGAAGGACAGCGCCAGCTCCCTGCCGCGGAACCACCGCGCCAGAATCGCGCTCTGCGCCACGATCAGCGACTCCGAGCCCGCGCCGAAGATGAACCGCCCGACGGCGGCCACCCCCACCGTGGGCGCGAGCGCCACGACGCACGCCCCCACGACCACCAACCCCGAGAGGATCAGACTCGCCAGCCGGGTCCCGATCCGGTCAATCATCAGCCCGGCCGGGACCACGAACAGGATCGGCGCGACGCTGTACCAGGTGTACAGGCTGCCGACCCCGCTCTGATCGGTGTGCCACGCCTTCATCAGCAGCGGCGCCAGCGCCCCGATGCTGTCGTAGGCGAAATAGCTGCCGAAGGGCAGCAGCCCCACGAACAGCAGCACCGTGTACCGGTACGCCCCGCGTGATGGATGGAACCAGCCCGCTTCGGCCGCGAACTCCTGGCTCATGCGCCCCCCGGACCCGTCCGACAGCGAGACAACATCATGCCGCCACCATACGATCAGAAGCCTTGACCCGCCTGGTCTCTCGCTTCATCCCGTCATCGCCTCCCCGTCACTTCTCGCCCATCACTTTGATCACCACCCGCTTCCTTCGCCGCCCATCCCACTCGCCATAGAAGATCCGCTGCCAGGGCCCCAGGTCCAGCGCGCCCCTGGTCACGGGCACGATGACCTCGTGGCCCACCGTGAGGCTCCGCAGGTGCGCGGCGGCGTTGTCCTCGCCGGTGTCGTTGTGGCGGTAGCGCTCGGGTTCCCACGGCGCGACCGTGTGCTCGAGCCAGTGGAGGATGTCCTGCCACAGCCCGGACTCGTGGTCGTTGACGAACACGGAGGCGCTGATGTGCATGGCGGAAACCAGCGCGAAGCCTTCGGCGACCCCGCTCTTCCCGACCTCTTCGGCGACCTGGTCCGTGATGTCAATGATCTCCTGGCGCTGCTTGGTGTTGAACCACAGGTAGTGGGTGTGCGTGGTCATGGCCGTCACCGCCGCGGGAGGTGGAGGATTGCTCCGGAGCCGCCTCGAATGCGAGATTCTTCGCACCCCAACCGGGAGCCATCACGGTGTCGAATGCACGGGGCGCCTCGCCGCGCTGGGCGCTGGTGCTGGGCGTCTCCAGCGGCTTCGGGGCCGAGTGCGGGCTGGCGCTGGCCCGCGCCGGCTACGAGATCTGCGGGGTCCACCTGGACCGCAAGGCGTCGCTGCCGCAGGTCGAGCAGGTGAAGAGCGCGATCGAGAAGCTGGGGCGCCGGGCGCTGTTCTTCAACGTCAACGCGGCCGACCCCGAGCGGCGCGCCGAGGTGCTGAGCCGCCTGGAGGCCGAGCACGCGACGGTCGGCGTCCTGCTGCACTCCCTGGCCTTCGGGGCCCTGAAGCCGTTCGTGGGCGAGGACGCCATCAACGAGCAGCAGATGGACATGACGCTGACGGTGATGGCGCACAGCCTGGTGTACTGGACCCAGGACGCGTTCCGGCGCGGCCTGCTGGCGCGGGGCGCGCGGGTGTTCTCGATGACGTCGTCGGGCTCGACGCGGGCCATCGCCGCCTACGGCGCGGTCTCGGCGGCCAAGGCGGCGCTGGAGTCGCACACCCGCCAGCTCGCCTACGAGCTGGCGGCGCACGGCATCGCGGTGAACGCGCTCCGGGCCGGCGTGACGGACACGCCCGCCGCCCGGAAGATCCCGGGGAGCGACAAGCTGTTCGAGGGGGCGGCGAGGAAGAACCCCAGCCGGCGGCTCACCCTGCCGGCGGACGTGGCGGGTGCGCTGGTGGCGCTGTGCGACCCGGAGGCCGGGTGGCTCACCGGCAACGTCATCAATGTGGACGGGGGGGAGGAGATCTCAGCCGGCTGAGCGCTGCTCCAGGAGCTTCAGCTCGCCCTCGATGGCGTCGAGCTGGCCCAGCAGCTCCTGGACGTGGTCGGTGGTCGGGACGGGGACGCCCTCGCGGCTGAACATGGTGGCCACCAGGGCGTCGGTGTATCCCACGACCGCGTTGGCCACCCCGCGATCCAGCACCCGGTTGATGCGCAGCACCGAAGGCAGCTGCTGCCGGATGGGAAGAGCGACCAGGATGTCCGCCAGATCCTTGGTCAGGAGTTCCCGCAGGTACTGGATTTCCTCCACCACCTCGCCCGCGGCGAGGCCGCGGACCGCCGCCAGCCGGCCGTACAGCTCGGTGGCGGCGAACCACGTGCCTTCGGCCTCGCGCCGCAGCGGCCCGCTCATGTGGGCCAGGAGATCTATCATGAGATTGAGGAGCCGCGTCGTGGCGGGAACGCCCAGGACGACGGTGCCGGCCTGGCGCGCTTCGAGCTGCCGGGACCACTTGGCGACCAGGTCGTCCCGCATCGCCATGATGCCGCGCCCCACCGCCACCAGGGACGGGGCGCTCGTCCGAACTGGATTGGTGGCCACCGGGCAGGGAAAATAGTCCCGTGGGCACCCCCCGGCTAGCCAGGACCGAACTGGTGGGCTGCGACGGCGGGCCGCTCCGCGTGGACGTGCTGAGCGGCGCCGGGCCGGGCGAGGCCCGGCCCGCCATCGTCATCTGCCACGGCTTCAAGGGCTTCAAGGACTGGGGCTTCTTCCCCCGCGCGGCCGAGCGGCTGGCCGTGGCCGGCTTCTCGGCCGTGAGCTTCAACTTTTCCGGCAGCGGCGTCGGCCCCGACGGCCTGAACTTCACCGAGCTGGAGCGTTGGGGCCGCCAGACCGCGAGCGGCGATCTGGCCGACCTGGCCGCCGTGGTGGACTTCGTGGCCGCGTCCGGCGCCGCCTGGATCGGCCTGCTGGGCCACAGCCGCGGCGGTGGCACGGCCATCATCCATGCGGCGCGGGACCGGCGGGTGAAGGCGCTCGCGACCTGGGCGGCGGTGAGCGCCTTCCTGCGCTGGCCCCCCGACGAGGTGGAGCGGTGGAGGCGGGACGGCCGTCTGGACGTGGTCAATCTCAGAACCGGCCAGGTGCTGCCGCTCCGGCGCGACCTGCTCGACGACCTGGAGAGCCGCCGCGACGCCCTCGACATCCGGGCCGCGGCTTCGCGGCTGGGCATCCCCTGGCTCATCGTCCATGGCACCGACGACGAGACGGTCCCGGTGGACGACGCGAACCTGCTCGAGCGAATGTCGGGCTCGCGCCGCACCAGGGCGCTGCGGGTGCCGGGGACGGGACACACCTTCGGCACCAGGCACCCCTGGGAAGGCAGCACCGCGGCGTTCGACCAGGTGCTCGACGCCACCGTGCGCTTCTTCTCGGAATCGCTGGGCTGAGGCCGAAAAACACGGTGGCCCGGGGAGCGAGTCTCCCCGGGCCACCGGCGTCTGTGCACACGCGCGCGGCTAGAAGCCGGCCGCCCTCAGCTCTTCCAGGTCGTCCTCACTGGGCTCGGGGTACGCCACGGCCAGCAACTCCTCGCGGCGCCGCTTCCACAGCAGGCTCGCCGCAGCCAGCGCCGCGACGGCCAGCAATCCGACTCCGAAGACGCGAATAGGCCCTCCCGGACGGGGTTCACTCCAATCTAAACGTTCGCGCAAGAGCCGAAGTTCCACGCGCCTTGTCCGCGGGCGGGTGCCGCGACCATACTGCCGCGCGTGGTGACGTTCGTCACACGCCTCGAGGCCGCCCTCGCCTCGCGCACCCCCCGGCGGATTGACCGCCCGGGCTCCCGCCGTGCCGCGGTCGCGGTGCTCCTGACGGCGGAGCGGGACCCGGCGATCCTGTTCATCAAGCGCAAGGAGCGCGCGGGTGACCCCTGGTCGGGCCAGATGGCCCTGCCGGGCGGGTTCGTGGCGGCGACGGATGCCTCCCTGGCCGACGCCGCCCGCCGCGAGACAGCGGAGGAAACGGGAATCGGGCTGTCGGATCCGCGCTGGTTGCTGGGCGCGCTGGACGACGTCAGCCCCCGGAGCGCCTACCTGCCACCCCTGGTGGTGACGCCGCACGTGTTCCTGGTGCCGGAGCGGCTCACCGCGACGCCGGGCCCCGAGGTGGATGCCGCGGTCTGGCTGCGGGTGGCGGATCTGTACGATCCAGCCCTGCGCAGCCGGTTCAGCCTGACGCTCGGCGGCGTGGCGCGGGACTTCGAGGCGATCGTCGTCGGGGGCTATACGATCTGGGGCCTCACCGAACGGGTGCTGCAGCAGCTCGGTGCGCTCGCGGAGACGTAGCGGGAGCGCCCGGAGGGCCCCGGGGGGCGGCAAAGGGGGGCGCTCGCCCCTGGGCTTTCAGCCCTTCCGGGCGCGATCCAGGGCCTCGAGGATGGCCGCCAGCCTGCGGTCGCGCGCGTCCCTGATGGTGTCGAGCCGCTGGCCATAGGCGCGCTCGATCTGGCCGGTCAGGGCCTGCACCTGTTCCGGCTCCAGCCGCGTCCACTGCGCCAGGCTGCCCCACCAGCTCTCGAAGGACTGGAGCAGGTGCTCCACGAAGGCCTTCACGCCCCCGTCGCCCGCTCCCAGGTGGTACGTCAGGTGCGGGCCGGCGGCCGCCCAGCCGAGTCCGGGCCCCAGCGAGACCGCGCGGTCAATGTCGTCCACGCTGATCACGCCCGCGAGCACCAGGTCAATGCACTCCCGCCACACCGCGGCGGCGATGCGCCCGACCGCGTTGCCCGGCACCTCGCGCCGCAGCGTGATGGGGATGCGGCCCAGGGCCCGCAGCCAGGCCTGCACCGTCTCGAGCGCCGCCGTCCCGGTGAACTTGCCCGGCACGACCTCGACCAGCGGGATCAGCTCGGGCGGGTTCAGCGGATGGGCGACGAGGCAGCGCAGGGGATCGCGACACCGGGCGGCGATCTCCGTCATCGGCAGGCCGCTCGAGGACGACGTCAGAATGGTCTCCGACCTCGTCACCTGCTCGAGGTTCTCGAACAGCCGCTGCTTGGCCGGGAGGTCTTCAGGGATCGCCTCGATGACCCAGTCGGACTGCCCGCAGGCCTGGAGGAGCGAGCGTCCGGCCGTGAGCCGGCCCAGTCCGCGCTCGACGGTGGCGGCATCCGCGCGCCCCAGCGCGGCGAGGGCGCGCGCGCGCCGGCCGATCTCCTCCAGCGCGCGGTCGGCCGCCCGCACGTCGGTGTCGAACACGGCGCAGGTCCAGCCCGCCGCCGCCGCCAGCGCGGCCCAGCCGCGGCCGATGTCGCCGGCGCCGACCACGGCGACCCGGGGGGGGGGAGGAGGAGCGGCGCCTTGGATGGGTAGCATGATGGGGAAGAGAAACTAGGGCAGGAAATCCGACCGCGTAAGCCAGGGCCCGAACAGCTCGCCGAGGAGCCAGTCGTGCACGGCGCCGAGGTCCACATCGCGATACACCCGCACGCCGGGATCCGACGGGCGCCCCACCCGGGTTTCGCCGCGACCGGTCGCGGCCGCCCGGTCCACCGCGAGCCGAAGCGCTTCGGCGCGGCCCCACGCCGGCTCGAGGGCCAGTGCCACCGCCAGGGGATCGTTGATCACGGCGCCGGCGAGGCCTTCCTGGCTCTGGTGGAAACGGACGTAGAAGCCGAGCAGGCGACCGTACCAGCGCGCGTCGGGGTCCGGGTGCCTGGCGAGCTTCTCCACGGCGGCGGCGGTGATCACCAGCCGGCGCGTCACGTCGAGGCCGACCAGCTCCGTGCCTCCTCCCAGCTCCGCCGCGAAGACTTCGGCCGCCGCCTCGGGATCGCACCACACGTTGAACTCGGCCAGGCCTCCGGAGTTGCCCGCCGCCGCGATGTTCCCGCCCATCGCCACGTGCCGCGTCACCCGGGAACGCAACAACGCGGGATCGTGCCGCAGCGCCAGCGCCAGGTTGGTCAGTGGGCCCAGGGTCACCAGGACCACGGGCTCGCCCGCGACCCGAACGGCCTCGAGCAGCGCGGTGGCCGTGGCCGTCACCGGCGGCGCCGGCGGCGGCTCGTGATCTCCGAGGCCCTCCGGGCCGTGGGTCTCCTTCGCGGTGACGAGCGGGCGCTGCAGCGGCCGCTCGGCGCCCGCGAAGACCTGGAGCGGAGCGGCGCTCGACCGGGCGCGCGCCAGCACCAGCCGCGCGTTGCGCACCGCCCGGTCCAGCGTGGTGTTGCCGTAGGTGACCGAAACCGCGGCCAGGCTCCTGTCCCGCGAGCGGGCGGCCAGGGTCAGCGCGAGGGAATCGTCTATCCCGGGATCGGTGTCTATGACCAGCGGAAGCGTCACGTACCGGCCATCAGTACCCGCGCCAGCAGGCCCAGCTCCGGCTGGGGCCCGGGCACCCAGCAGATGTCGTTGATCAGCGCCGCTGGCAGCCGCGTACCTCCGATCCGGCGCGCGAGGCGCGGGACCTGCGCGGCGTCGAGCACCCAGGTGTCAATGTGCGGGCTCACGATGGCCATCTGGACGGCCAGCCGGGCCTCGGTGCCGCAGTCGGCGCACGAGGCGCTCACCAGCATGCGCAGCGTGACCGGGTTCCGCAGTTCCGCAAGCACCTTCACGGTTCCGGCCGCGAGCCCGGTCTCGCCTCGGGACACGTCGAGGATCGCGTTCACCAGAATCGGTACCACGTAGCCCGCCGGCGCGCCCGCGAGGTGCACACCGCCCTGGGCCGCGCGGGGGCCCCGGAGCGTCAGCGTCACCGGCGCGTCCGCCTCGAGCTCCTGGCTGGGGGGCGCGGGGGCGGTGACCAGGCGGAGCCTGGGCGAGAGCGCGGCCATCTCCCGGAGCAGCCCCACCGCGCGCTCGGCGGCCCTGAGGCCCTCCTCGTCGCGGGGATGCGGGGGCAGCGACAGCGCGATCTCGACCGCGCCCTCGAGCTGCTGTTCGAAGGCCCGGGCCAGGCCCAGCCGGTCGAACTCCGGGATCAGGACCGGCGCGTTCACGGTGCGGCCGCCATCCGGAGGGCGCGACGTGTCATCCCGAGCCCCGGCCCTACTTGAGCCCTCCGTGCGCCTTGACGTACTCGTCGCGGCGCGCGTCCGCCGCCGCGAGATAGACCAGGCGGTCGCGCACCAGGCGCGCCACCAGGCCGTCGGTGAGCTGGCTGCGGTAGCGCGGCTGGGTCGCCCGGTAGTACAGGTAGCGATCCCACCACCACGTCGTGGCGTCGCGCACCCGCGCCAGCCCCAGGCCCTCGATCACGTTGAACGTATCGAGCTGGGCGCGCACCGTGGGGTTCGCCGTGTCGCCGATGTAGCTCCACACCCGCGCGGCGGGCACCGTGTCGAAGTCCACCGCGACTCCGGTCTTGTGGAGCCGCGACACGCCGAGGCCGCGGATCAGGCGATAGACCTGCGCGCTCTCCTCGAAGCCGGAATCAATCAGCGTGGCGGCGATGAGGCTGCCGACCGGAGGATACCACGACCGTTGCGCGTTGCGCAGGATCACCGCGTCCAGGACCCGCTTGAACGTCGGGTCGCCCGCCTTGAGATCCTCGAGCACCATCCGCATGCTGCCCGATATGGAGTCCCGCTGCCCGAGCGAGTCGAAGCGCCAGGCCCGCTCCAGCTCCACCTCGAAAAGCGTCTCCGCCAGGGTGTGGTAGTTGGTGAGGATGTCGAGCGCGATCCGGGTCTTGGGCGGGGTCGAGCCCCACAGCCCGAAACCGGTCTTCAAGCGCCCGAGCCAGTAGTCCCACGTGGCGTCGGTGTAGATCCGCTCGACGCCGGCCTGCGTGGTGTGGATCTGGTTGCCCACGTCGGCGATGTAGTGGAGCGCGTTGCCGCCGTAGAGGTAGCTCAGCATCTGCGAGCCGGGCAGCCCGGACAGCATCGCCACATACGACAGGTCCGTGTACATCTCGGCGTTCGCTTCGGCGTACGACTCCACCGAGTCGGTCGGGAAGCCGATCGCCACGGTGAAGTTCCACGGCGCCATCGTCAGCGTGCCGGGGCTGCTGGAGTGTGGCTGGTGGTTGAGCCCCATGTGCTCCGCGGCCTGGCTCGACAGCCCCGTGAGGTTCCCCCAGTTGAGCGTCATCGGGTCCATCGGCACGGTGTCGCCGTCCGCGGTCAGCACCACCCGGCCGGACCCGTCGCGGTACAGCCGGTCCTGATTGCGACGGTCGAGGTCGGGATAGACCGAGCCCATTTGCAGCGCGCTGGCGATCGTCACGCGCTGCCCGGGAGTGTACGGCTGAGTGGGGTCGGCGGCGGCATCGCCCTGGGAGCGGGCGCGATAGACCGCCTCGAAGGAATCCACGCCGAGCACCTGCGCCGCGGGGTTCATCATCAGGAACGTCTTGAACGCCGCGGCGTCGAACGCGGCCGCCGTGGGGTAGCGTCGGAGGAAGGCGTTCCGCACGCCCGAGTCGGGAAGCGCGGCGGCGCGCCGGTACAGCCAGTCGCGGAACTGCGCCGTGTTCGCGTCGGTGGCGCCGGCGACCATCTCGGTGCGGATGTTGGGGACCGTCGCCGTGGACTTGAAGTCCCGCAGCACGGCCACGGGAATGATGGCGTGGGTCCAGACGCCGTAGGCGAGCGCGGCGGTCGGGGCGGCGAGAAGCGTCGTGACGAGGGCGAGGCGCGGGACGCGCCGCGACAGTGGCGGCATGGGCTCCTCCTCAGGCTGAGCCAGCGGTCGGTCAGTGACCGCAGCAAGCGGCGTACCAGCGAGGCCCCGCGCTCCCTGTCGCTCCGCCCGCGCGGCCGGGACTCCAGCGTCGCGGGGGGCCGGCCGGAACATGCCTCGCCGGGGCCGGGAGCGCCAATCGGGCGCCGGCGGTGGCAACGATGGCGGTCTGGCGCCGATGGGAGGCCCGCTCTAAGTTGCCCCCGTGACCTCCTTGCAGGCGCAGCAGTTCGCCAGCGGCGAGGGCCGCCGGATCCTCGTCGTGGACGACGACGACGCGGTCCTGAAGGGACTCGGCGAGTACTTCACGCGGCTGGGTTACGAAGTGGTTCGCGCCGCGACCGGCAAGGCGGGCCTGGCCGGGTTTCAGGCGCAGGACCCCGACGTCACCATCCTCGACTTGCGGCTCCCCGACATTGACGGGATGCAGATCCTCGAGATCATGCGCCAGCGGAACGCGCTGGTCATCCTGCTGACGGGCTACGGCGACATCCCGACCGCGGTCCGCGCCATGCAGCTCGGCGCCGAGAACTTCCTCACCAAGCCGGTGGATCTGCCGCACCTCGTGGCCACCGTCGAGCGGGCCATCGAGAAGCTGGATCTGCGCAGAGAGAACCTGCGGCTGCGGCGGATGATCCCGACCACCCGCCGCCGGCTGGTCCAGTTCGGGGGCACGGTGGTGCTGGTGGTGGCCGCGCTGCTGGCGGGCCGCTGGGTCGGCGGCATCGGCAGCAGCCCGCCCGCGCCGCCCGAGCTCGCGCCCGTGCACACCGTGGCCCCCCCTGTCCAGAGGAGCACCGCCGCCCCCCTGCCCCGCGATACCGCGGCCGGCGGCCACACGGCCCCGCGGGCGGCGCCGACGCCGCCGTTCCGGGCGCACTGAAACGCCCGGCGCGCTTCGTGCGTATACCTGGGTGGGACGTCCAAGTGACGTTCCTGTTCCGCAAGCAGAACGTTCCTCTTGACGATCTGGCCCGCCGCCCGGTGGGCCACGCGGAAGAAGCCCCGGCACCTGTCCGGGGAAACCAAGTGGGGTCCGGGGCCTCCCAGGCCGCGGGCCCCACGTCGTCTTTGGGCGGCCGCCCGGCCACGGGGGTGAGCCCGTGGGCGTGATGTACCTGGTGAGCGTGACGCTGCACGTGCTGGCGGCCCTGTTCTGGCTCGGCGGGATGATCTTCCTCGCCGTGGTAGGTGCCCCCGTCCTGCGGCTGGTTGAGCCCCGCCAGCTCCGGGCCCAGCTGTTCGACGCGCTCGGCCGGCGGTTCCGCACCAGCGGGTGGATCGCGGTGGGCGTGCTGGTCGTAACCGGCATTCTCAACCTGCACTACCGCGGCTTCCTGTCCTGGCGGGTCCTGGGCGCGGAGGCCTTCTGGCGCACCCGGTTCGGCACCGCGCTGGCCGTGAAGCTGGTGTGCGTCGCGGTGATGATCGCGCTCGAGGCCGTCCACGACTTCGTCCTGGGGCCCGCCGCATCGCGGGCCGTGCCGGAGTCGGACGCCGCGCTTCGGGCAGGCCGCCGCGCCGCGCTTCTGGCCAGGGTGAACGCCGTGGTCGCGCTCGTGCTCGTTGTCGCCGCTGTGCAGTTGCCGAGAACGTGAGTATCACGACACAATGCGTACAGTCTCGCGACGGTTGACATATGTGATGGCGGGCGCCGCGCTCGCTCTGGGCGCTGCGGCGTGCGGCAACCACTCCGCGCAGGCGCCTGCCCCGACGCGGTACGTCTGGCCGGACAGCTTCGCGTATCGGGTGAGCGAGAGGTGGGAGAGCCGGCGGGCGGATTCGCTGGTCAACTGGCGCGCAATGGCCGCGACGTTGCGCTTCGTGGTGCGCTACGACGGGTCGTACCTGGTCGGGAACGACAGCGTGGTGAAGACGGGGGGCGGGCCTGGGAGTGGCGCGGCTGGAATACCGGTGAGTGTCGAGGACACGCTGCACTGGTTCGTGCGGCTGGGGCGGGAGGGGAGGTTCTTCGACATCGAGCGTGGCTGCGATCCGTCGGTCGCGGCGTGCAGTGCGGTGCCGCTCTCGGTCTTCCCGCTGATGCTGCGGCGGGTCATTCCCCATCTGCCGGTGTGGTGGCCGCCCCGGGGCGATGCGTGGGCGGACACGGTGGCGTTCGACGACTCCGGCGCGACGGGGGGGGGCGGGACGCGAGGGTGGCGGCTCACCGTCTATCGGGTGCCGCGCGACACGGTGATCAGCGGCCGCGGCTATTGGGTCCTGACGTTCTACTCGCTCACGCGCCGCTGGCGGCGCGGCGAAGGGGACAGCGGGAGCGTGGCCGTGCCGCTGGTCGCCGAGCAGGGCGAGGCGCTGGTGGACCAGTCGCGCTTCCTGCCGGCGCTGGTGGAATGGTCGGGGAGCGTGGCCGTGCCGCCGGCCGCGCGGGCCGCCGGGGCGCTCGAGACGCGGTACCGCGGCCGGGCGGTGCTGGTGGGAAGCGGGCTGGACAGCCTCGGCGGGCCTCCGTAGCGCGCCGCCGGCGGCTCACCAGTACGGGAGTGGCCGCCGCCGGCGGCTACGCGGCGTGCCGCGCGGCGGTACTGCGGCGCACCAGGATCAGCACGGGCAGCGCGGCCACCTGGGCGATTACCGAGAACGCCACGAGCGCGCCCAGGGAGCGATCGTACAGCACGCCCATCAGCGCGCTCCCGGCGAACCACGCCACGCCGTAGCCGGTGTCGAACAGCCCGTAGGCCGACGCCCGGCGCTCCGGCGGCGCCATCCCCGCGACCACCGCGCGGAGGGCCGAGTCCTGCACGCCCATTCCGAAGCCCCACACCGCCATGCCGACCGCGGCCAGGGCGGCGCCGCCCAGGAACACCAGTGGCGCGAAGGCCGCCGTGATCAGCGTGGCCACCATCAGGGCGACCAGCCCCGCGCGGTCCAGCCACCGGCCGATGAGCAGCGCCGATGGCGCGGACACGCCCATGGCCAGCGCGTAGAGCGCGGGAATCCACGGCGCGGGGACGACGGCGCTCTTCGCCAGGTGGTAGGCGATCAGGGAGAAGTCGGAGTAGCCGGCGGCCACCAGCGCCGCGGCGGCCAGGTACAGCCAGAACGAGCGCGTCTGTGTCTGCCGCCGCAGGGCGGGAACCGCGACCTCGAGCTCGGCGGGGCGCGGGTACTGCCGCCGCGCCACCAGCAGCAGGACGATCGTGCAGATGGCGGGCGCCAGCAGGATGGCGAAGCCGGTGCGATAGCTGCCGTGCGCCGCGAGCACGGCCACCAGGATCAGCGGGCCGAGCAGCGCTCCGGTCTGGTCCAGCGCCTCGTGCAGGCCGAACGCCCACCCGGCGCCCATCTGCTGGCCGGCGTGGGAGAGCATGGCGTCGCGGGCCGGCTTGCGCACCGCCTTGCCCGTCCGCTCGAGCATCATGAGGGCGACCGCGGCCTGCCAGCTCCCCGCCAGCGCCAGCGCGGGCACCGCCAGGATGTTCACCAGGTAGCCGGCGATGGCCATCTCCCAGTAGCGGTGGCTGCGGTCCGTGAACCAGCCCGACACCAGCCGCAGCCCGTAGCCCAGCAGCTCGCCCAGCCCCGCGAATATCCCGACCACGGCGCCGCTGGCGCCGAGCAGGGCGAGGAACGGCCCCGTGCTGCTCCGCGCGCCCTCGTAGGTCATGTCCGAGAACAGGCTCACGGCCCCGAGGAGCACGACGAACCGGAGCGCGGAGGATCGGGTGATGCCGCGGCGCGTGTTCGTCACGCCCCCTCCTCGTCCCACAGGCCGGTCAGGTCCATCTGCCAGCTCGCGGTGCGGCGCTCCGGCGGCAGGTTGGCGCGATACATGATCACCTTGGCGCGCTCCAGGGTGATCAGTCCCCCCTCGATCATCCGGTCAATCTCCGGCAGGATGGCCGCGATGCGCTCTTCGGTCTCGACGCACTCGATCACGATCGGCAGGTCGAGCGAGAGCACTTCGATGCGGTCGGTTCTGAGGTGGGCCGTCGCGCCGAAGCCCATCACGGCGCGCAGGACCGTGGCGCCGGCGTAGTGCCGGGCGCGGAGCAGCTCGACGATGGCCTCGTACAGGGGTTTCCCCCGGTGCTTGTCCCGCTCCCCGATGTGGATGCGCATCAGCACGCGCTCGCCCTTGAAGCCGTGCATCGGCCGGTCGGGGGAACCGTGGGTCATGGCTGGAGCCTCCGCCTGAGGTCGAGGACCTGGCGCGCCACGCCGAAGCCGAGGAAGGTGCCGCCCAGCGCCAGCAGGACGCTGAGCGCGACGTACCACGCGGCACGGTGGTAGTCGCCGTCCTCGATCAGCGTCGCGGTTTCGTAGCTGAAGGTGGAGAAGGTGGTGTACCCGCCGCACACGCCCGCCGTGAGCAGCGCGCGCACCTCGGCGCTGATGGCCGGGGTGGCCAGCGAGTAGCGCAGCAGCAGGCCGAGCAGGAACGACCCGGAGAGGTTGATGGCCAGGGTACCGATCGGGAAGGCGGACGCGAGGTGGCGCTGGAGCAGCACGCCGACTCCGTACCGCGCCGCGCCGCCGACCGCGCTGCCGAGGGCGACCCACAGGACGATGGGCATATAACGAAAGACTCCCACTGACCGCCGGTCAGGTAGGAGTCATCAGCGATGCACCGCGGTTCAGGGTGAACTCCATCACCCCGCGGCAGGGCCGCGTCGGATAACCGCCTGGAATGTAACCCCCCGGGGCAAGCCCCCCGGCCGTCAGTATGCCCGCACGTCCCGGATCTGGTCCAGGCGGACCTTCATCCGCTTGCCGCTGTCCCGCCGGCGGGCCTCGAGGTACGGCGTCCCGTCCTCCCGGTACCAGGTGCGGGGCAGCACCTCGACCGGGCCCTGGTCCAGGACCAGCCGGACCACGCCCTTGAGGATCATCGCGGCCTCGAGCTTGTGGTGCAGGTGCGGCGCCAGGAGCGCCCCGGGCGGCGGCGCGGGCCTGGACGCGCTGAAATGAGGCGCGGCATCGGAATCCATGAGGCGGCAGACTCCTTGGCGCGAGCGAATGAGGTGCAATGCGGGAACGATATTTAACAGATACGCGCCACCCGTCGGTGAGGTTGGTCACCGTGCCGGTGAGCGCCTCGCGCACCGCCGCCGCCACACTATACTTCCCCACGATGCCGCGCCTCGCCGTCGCCCAGTTCCGCCCCGCCAAGGGGGACTACGCGGGGAACATCCGCCGCGTGGGGACGCTGTTCGCGCAGGTGGCCGAGTGGCCGGAGCCGCCGGACGTGCTGCTGCTGCCGGAGGCCGCGGCGACCGGCTATCTGGTCGAGGGCGGCGCGCGGGACCTCGCGGTCACGGCCGGCACGCTGCTGGACGACCTCGCCGCTCAGCACCGGCTCGCCGGCGCGAAGCCGTTCGACATCGTCCTCGGTTTCTACGAGCGCTGGCGCGGCCGGCTGTACAACTCCGCCCTGTACGCCGAGCTGGGCGCGGCGCCGCGGGTCGTCCACGTGCACCGCAAGGTGTTCCTGCCCACCTACGGCATGTTCGACGAGGAGCGGTTCGTCAAGGCCGGGCACGAGGTGGGGGTGTTCGACACGCGCTGGGGCAAGGCCGCGATCCTGATCTGCGAGGACGCCTGGCACTCGCTCACGGGCACCGTGGCCGCCTTGAGGGGAGCCCAGGTGATCTTCATCCCCTCGGCCTCGCCGGCGCGCGGCCTGACCCCCTCGGACGGCGCGGCATCGCGGCCCGCCAACCTCGTGCGCTGGGACCGGATCGCCCGCGAGGTCGCGGCGGAGCACGGGGTCTGGGTGGCGGTCGCGCAGCTCGTGGGGTTCGAGGGGGGCAAGGGCTTCGCCGGCGGCTCCACCGTGGTCTCGCCGCGCGGCGAAGTGGTGGCCTGCGCGCCGCTGTGGGACGAGGCGCTGGTGGAGGCCACCGCGGACCTGGGCGAGATCACGCGGGCGCGGGCCGACCTGCCGCTGCTGGCGGACCTGGAGACGCAGCTGCCGCATCTGCTGCGGTCGCTGGAGCGTCCGGCGGGCACCGGCGCGTCGTTCGAGCCCGGCTCCGCCGGGCCCCGGGCGGCCGCGCCGCCGGAGGCCCCGGCGAGCCTGGTCCGCGCCACCGCTCCGTCCCGCGATCCGCTGGCCATGGACTGCGCCCTGGCGGAGCGGTGGCTGGTGGAGTTCCTGCGCGAGGAGCTGACCACGCGGCGGGGGTTCACGCGCGTCGTCGTCGGCCTCTCGGGTGGCGTGGACAGCGCGGTCGCGGCCTATCTGGCGGCGCGGGCGCTGGGGCCCGGGAACGTCACCGCCTTCATGCTGCCCTACCGCACGTCGAGCCCCGAGAGCGTCGCGCACGCGAAGCTCGTGGTGGAGGCGCTCGGGATCCACAGCCGCGTCATTGACATCACGCCGGCCGTGGACGGCTACGTCGCGACCGCGGAGCCGGACGCGGACGAGCGCCGCCGCGGCAACGTCATGGCGCGGGTCCGGATGATCGTGCTGTTCGACCAGGCCTCCAAGCTGGGCGCCCTGCCCATCGGCACCGGCAACAAGACCGAGCGGCTGTTCGGCTACTTCACCTGGCACGCCGACGACTCGCCGCCCATCAACCCGCTCGGCGACCTGTTCAAGACCCAGGTGTGGGCGCTGGCCCGCCACCTGGGCGTGCCGCGCGCGATCGTCGAGAAGCCCGCCACCGCGGACCTCGCCCGCGGGCAGACCGACGAGGGCGACCTGGGCATCTCCTACCTCAAGGCGGACCGGATCCTGTTCGCGCTGTTGCGGGGCCTGAAGCCGGAGGAGATCGTCGCCACCGGGTTCACCGCGGCGGAGGTGGAGCTGGTGGCCGGCCGGCTGGCCTCGACCCACTGGAAGCGCCGCCTGCCGACCGTGGCGATGCTGAGCCCCACGGCGATCGGCGAGTCCTACCTCCGGCCGGTGGACTTCTGAGCGATGGAGCCCCGCCCGCCCCGCCTGTCGCGCACCACCATCTCCGAGGTGATGATGCCGCACATGGCCAACCAGCTCGGCAACGTGCACGGCGGCGTGATCCTGGGGATGCTGGACCGCGTGGGCGCGGTGAGCGCCATCCGCCACGCCCAGCGCATCTGCGTGACCGCGTCGGTGGACCGGGTGGACTTCCGCGAGCCGATCCACCTGGGCGAGCTGGTGACGATGTACGCCAGCGTCAACTACGCGCACCGCACCTCGATCGAGGTGGGGGTCCGCGTCGAGGCGGAGGATCTCCTCACCGGCGTGAAGCGGCACACCAACTCCTGCTACCTCACCTTCGTGGCGCTGGACGAGCGCGGGCGGCCCGCGCCGGTGCCGCCGGTCGTGCCGGAGACCGCGGAGGAGCGGCGCCGCTACCAGGCGGCCGAGGCGCGCCGGGCCCAGCGGATGGCGGGGCTGCCGCGGCCCAGGGAGAGCCCGTGACCATCCAGCCGCAGCGGGTGGTGCTGGTGCTCTCGGGCGGCGGCATGAAGGCCATGGCGCAGGTCGGCGTGCTGCGGGCGCTGGAGGAAGTGGACCTGCGCCCCGCGGAGATCGTGGCGACCTCCGCGGGCGCGCTGATGGGCGCGCTGATCGCCGCCGGCCAGAGCTACACGCAAATCGTGCCGCGGCTCCTGGGGCTCGGGCACCGCGAGCTGCGGGCGCTGATCCGCCTGTCGGTGCTGGTGCACGGCCTGGGATCGCGCAGCGTGATGAAGCCCGAGCCGGTGCGGGACCTCCTGGCCGCGCTGCTGCCGGTGCACGAGTTCGACGAGCTGCGCCTGCCGTTGCGGGTCACGGCGGTGGACGCCGACACCGGCGCCCTGGTGGTCTTCGGGGCCGGCGGGCGCTCGGACTGCTCGCTGGTGGACGCGGTCCTCGCCTCGATGGCGCTGCCGGTCTATCTGCCCCCGATCCTGATCGGCGGCCACCGCTACGTGGACGGGGGCCTGCTGCAGGTGCTGCCGCTCGACGTGGCGGCCGCCGTGCCGGCGGACCTCGTGGTGGCGGTGGACGTGGGCCCCGTGGCGGCCTCGCCGCCCGCCGGCCACCGGGGGCCGCCCCTGCTGGCGGCGCACGACCGCGCGCTGGCCATCATGATGGCGGCGCAGCGGCGGGGCGCGGTGGAGGCGTGGGCGGCCGCGCCGGACCGCGCGCCGCTGATCCTGGTGGAGCCGCAGCTCGATCCCCACGGCACCTTCGCGTTCGATCGCGCGGACGAGTTCATCGGCGCCGGCTACCGGGCGGCCCACGCCGCCCTGGCGGCGCACGCCGGCGCGTGGCCCGAGGCGCCGGCCGGCGGGGCCGGGGAGCGCCCCGGCGAGACGGACTCGCCGCCCGGCCGGCGGGCCGGCGGCCCGCGGGCCCTCGGGGGCGGAGGAGGGGGGGGCCGCTGACATGGCGGGCATCCGGACCTTCACCGTGGAGCGCGCCAACAGCGCCCTGCCGCTGGTGCGGCGCATCGTGCAGGACATCGTCGCCGAGCACCCGCGCTGGAAGGACCTCGTGTCGCGCTACGAGCTGGCGGCCGCCGGCGCGCGGCCCGAGGCCGGCGAGTCGGCCGAGCAGCTGGCGCTGCGGCGCGAGATCGAGGTTGTGGCCGCGCGCATTGACGCCTACGTGGATGAGCTGAGCGAGGTCGGCTGCCTGCTCAAAGGCTTCGAAGACGGGCTGGTGGACTTCTACGGCGTGCACGAGGGGCGGCTGGTGTTCCTGTGCTGGCGTCTGGGCGAGGACGCCGTGACGCACTGGCACGAGCTGGACGCGGGGGTCGCCGGCCGGCAGCCCATTCCCGCCGACTTCGCCGCGCGCGAGGGGGCTCCGCGATGAGCTGGCGCGCCGCCCGCGATCAACGGAGGTAGCGAGCATGCTGCTGTTCCTGCATTGGGTCGGATTCTCGGTGTGGCTGGGGGCCCAGCTCACCTTCATGGTGTGGGGCCCGCAGACCCGCGCGGCGAGCCTGGAGGCCTGGGCGCACGCCTGGAAGACGCTCGCCAAGGTGCAGGGCTACATCATCGCGCCCGCCGCGGCCGTGGCGACCATCACCGGCATCGTGCTGACCATGCGGATGGTGAGCGGGCACGCCGACGAGACCACGCCGCTCCTGCTGATGCAGGGATTCGGGCTGGTGGCGGGCGTGCTGGCCGTCGCGGTCGTCACGCCCCTGGCCAACCGGGTGGCGATGTACGCGCAGCTCGGCCTGGCGGCCGGCCAGAAGGACCCGCGCGCCGAGAAGGCGCGGGTGACGCTGGCCTGGGCCGCCTCGCTGACGGGCGTGCTGATCCTGCTGGCGCTGTGGTTCGGGGCCCATACGCCCGCGATACCGCTGTAGCGCCGTGTCGCGGGGCGCGGGATGCGGAAGGGGAATGCCGCGCTCTACTTGTTGCCGCCCCCTGACGCGAGATACCAGTCGCAGTAACGACTCACCGGACATTCGGGGCACTTCGGGGCTCTGGCCGTGCAGACCAGGGCCCCCAATTCCATCAGGGCTTGGTTGAACGTCCACGCCGTCTTCCCGCGCCTGGGCTGCAGGAGCTGAACGGTTTCTTCCGCCTTCGCCGGCTCGCAGCTGAAAACGCGGCGCAGCACGCGCCGCACATTGGTGTCCACCGCGGCGACCGGCCGCTCGAAGGCGAACGCCGCCACGGCGCCCGCCGTGTAGGGGCCGACCCCCGGCAGCGCGCGCAGGGCCTCCGGGTCGCCGGGCAGCCGGCCGCCCCGGGTGGCCATGACCTCCCTGGCCAGGCGGTGCAGGTTCGCGGCCCGGCGGTAGTAGCCGAGCCCGTCCCACGCCTCGCGCACCCGGCGGGCCGGCGCGCGCGCCAGCGCGGCCAGATCGGGATAGCGCTCGAGGAAGCGGGGATAGAACTGCAGCACCCGGGCGACCTGGGTCTGCTGCAGCATGAACTCGGAAACCAGCACCCGGTACGGGTCGCGGGTGCGGCGCCACGGCAGGTCGCGTCCGGCCCGGCGGAACCACGCCAGCAGGCGGCGCCGGAATTCGGGAGCGCGCTTCGGGGTGGACTGTGGGAGCACGGAGGGTGACAATATACCCCCTATGGACCCCCAGCTCACCACGACGGCCGAGCTTCCCCTGCCCGTCAACGCGGCGCGGGCGGTGTCGCGCCCGGTGCTGGGGGCGCTGGGCACCGTGGGGCGGTTCGGGATGCTGCTCCTGGAGCTGGTGCGCGCGCTGCCGGAGTGGCGGGTGTGGGTGCCGCGGGCCTTGGAGCAGTGCGAGCAGGTGGGCTACGGCAGCCTGCTCATCGTGCTGCTCACCTCGGCCTTCGCCGGCGCCGTGGCCTCGCTCCAGGCGGGCTACCAGTTCACCGGCAACATCCCGCTGTACGTGGTGGGCGCGATCGTCTCCGAGAGCGTCATCCTGGAGCTGGGCCCGGTGATGACCGGCCTGCTGCTGGCCGGCCGCATCGGGGCGCGCTACGCGGCCGAGCTGGGGACCATGCGCGTCACCGAGCAGGTGGACGCGCTGGAATCGCTGGGCCGCAACCCCGCCTCGCACCTCCTGCTGCCGCGGGTGATCGCGGGGCTGGTCATGCTGCCCGCGCTGGTGGCCCTGGCCGACGCCACCGGCATCCTCTCGGGCTGGGTGGTGGCCAAGTCGTCCATCCACATCACCAACGCCGACTACGCCTACGGCACGCACCGCTACTTCCGCACCTTCGACCTGTGGTACTCGGTCATCAAGGCGGAGGCCTTCGGCGCGGTGGTGACCGTGATCCCCTGCTTCGTGGGCTACGAGGCCAAGGAGGGGGCCGAGGGCGTGGGCCGGGCCACCACCACGGCCGTGGTGGCCGCGTGCGTGGTCATCCTGCTGCTCGACATGCTGCTCGCCAAGCTGCTCCTGTGACGGCGTGATCGAGCTCAAGAACGTCCACAAGCGCTTCGGCCACCACGTGGTCCTGGACGGGGTGGACTTCACCGTGGCCGACGGCGAGACGGTGGCCCTGCTGGGCCCCTCCGGCACGGGGAAGAGCGTCCTCCTCAAGCACATCATCGGTCTGCTGCGGCCGGACGTGGGCGACGTGCTGGTGGACGGCGAGTCGGTGCCGGGCCTCAAGCGCCGGGCGCTGACGAAGCTCCGGACCCGGATCGGCTACGCGTTCCAGACCGGGGCGCTGTTCGACTCGATGACCGTGTACGAGAACATCCGGCTCGGCATCACCGACGAGACGTGCTACGGCGACCGGGACTTCTGCCGCGCCCGGGTCAAGGAGTGCCTGCGGCTGGTGAACCTGAGCGAGGACGTCGGCCGGCTGATGCCGGCGGAGTTGTCGGGCGGGATGCGCAAGCGCGTCGGCATCGCGCGGGCGATCGCCGGGCGCCCGACGTATCTTCTGTACGACGAGCCGACCTCCGGGCTCGATCCGGTCAACGCCGACGCGATGGACGCGCTGATCGAGCGATTCCAGAAGGAGCTGCACGTCACCAGCGTGGTGGTGAGCCACGACGTGCGGGGCTCGTTCAAGATCGCCGACCGCATCGCGCTGCTGCACAACGGGCGGATCCGCGCCGTGGGAACGGCGGAGGAGTTCATGGCGGCCAAGGACTCGGTGGTGCGCGCGTTCCTGGAGCGCGACCTCGAGGTCGCGGCGGAGGGCTGATGGAGCTGCGCTACCGGCGGGAAGCCACGGTCGGGCTGTTGCTCATCATCGCTTCCGTGGTCTTCGTCCTGGGGCTGATCTGGCTGCAGGGCCGCACCCTGGAGCGCGGCACCCGGGTCGAGATCGCCTTCACCGACGTCTCCGGGCTCAAGGTCGGGGATCCGGTGCGCACCTCGGGCGTGAGCGTCGGGGAGGTCGCCGACATCCGGCTGGTGGCGCCCGGCCGGGTCATCGTGACGCTGAACCTCGGCCACGGCCGGCGACCGCGGCGGGACGCCCAGGCGGTGGTGCGGGCCGCGGACTTCTTCGGCGCGCGCTACGTGGACTACGACCCGGGCACGCCGGGCCAGCCGCCCTTGAGCGGCGACTCGATCGCCGGCCAGCGCGAGGTGGGCATTGACCAGATGATGGCGGGGATCGCCGATCCCGGCCGCCAGGCGCTGGTCAACGCGGCGCAGTTTCTCTCGCCGCAGAACGCGGCGGCCCTGCGCTCGCTCCTCACCGAGGCGCGGGCGGCCGTCGCCAAGCTCGGCGACGCCGCCACCGCGCCGTCCCAGCAGGCGGCGCGGGCCATGGCGTCGCTGACCGAGCTGCTGCAGCAGCTCGACCAGGTGGTGGGCGGTGAGGCGGCCAGCCAGACGATCGCCAACATGCGCGACGCGAGCCGCAACCTGGCGGCGGTCACCGCCACCCTGCGGCACACCACCGCCTCGCTGGACTCGGTGCTCACCAAGGTGAACACCGGTCGCGGCTCGCTGGGGCGGCTGGTCAACGACACCACCATGACGAGCGACCTGCACCACGCCAGCGTGGCGCTGACCGAGCTGCTGACCGATCTGAAGGCGCACCCGGGGCGCTACGTTCACGTGAGCGTGTTCTAAGCTGCTCAAGCTCCAGTTCCTCGGCACCTCGGCCGCGCGGCCCACGGCCGAGCGCAACGTGTCCGCGCTGGTGGTGACGCGCGAGAGCGACACGCTGCTGTTCGAGTGCGGCGAGGGCACCCAGCGCCAGATGCTGCGCTACGGCGTGGGCTTCGCGCTCGACGAGATCGTCTTCACCCACTTCCACGCCGACCACTTCCTCGGCGTCACCGGCCTGGTGCGGACGCTGGGGCTCCAGGGCCGGACCGAGCCGCTGCGGCTGGTGGGTCCGCGGGGCGCCAAACGGCTGCTGGGGCAGGCGCTCTCGCTGGGGGTGGAGCGGGAGGCGTTCGAGGTGGAGGTCGTGGAGGTCGCGCCGAACGACGTGCTGGAACGGGACGGCTACGCGCTCAAGGTGTTCGCGGTGGAGCACGGCGGGAGCGCGGTGGGCTACGCGCTCCAGGAGAAGCGGCGGCTGGGGCGCTTCAACCCCGACCGCGCGCGCGAGCTGGGCGTGCCGGAAGGGCCGCTGTGGGGCCTGCTGCAGCGGGGGCAGGCGGTGCGTCTGCCGGACGGGCGCGAGGTGACGCCCGAAACCATCGTGGGCGTCCCGCGGCCGGGCCGGACGCTCGTCTACACCGGCGACACCCGGCCGTGCGCGGCGACGGTGGAGGCGGCCCGGGGCGCGGACCTGCTGGTGCACGAGGCCACCTTCGGCGAGGAGGAGCGGGACCGGGCGAAGGAGACCGCGCACGCCACGGCCAGGGAGGCGGCGGAGGTGGCGCGGGTGGCCGGCGTGCGCCGGCTGGTCCTGACGCACCTGTCGGCGCGGTATTCCCGGGACCCCTCCGCCCTGCTCGAGGAGGCCCGGGCCGTCTTCCCGGAGACGGTGGTGGCGAAGGACGGTATGGAGATCGAGGTGCCGCTGCAGGACTAGTTGAGGGAACGGACTGGCCCGGCTAGGTTTC
>JAJYLI010000145.1 GCA_021787855.1 bacterium
CCGCGCCGCCACCAGCGGCGCCCCGGGGAGTGACCTCGCCGCCGCGGCCGGTGCCCATGGGTGGCGTCCAGCCCGCGGCCGCGCCGCCGCCCGCGGTACGGCCGGTGAGCTCCAGACCGCCCGCGGCCGCGCAGCCTCCGCGGGCCCAGCCGGCCCGGCAAGCGGGCGCGCCGAAGCCGGAGCGCCCCTAGGCCGGTCGCCTTACTCCAGCTTCGCGTCCAGCTCGAAAGCGACGTTACCCTTGAGCGCGCCCGAGACCGGGCACCCGTTCTTCGCCTCCTCGGCCGCCCTGGCGAAGCCCGCCTGGTCCAGCCCCGGCACCTTGCCGCGCACCACCAGCCGCATCTTCGTGATCTTGAAGCCCTCGCCCACTTTCTCGATGGTGCAGGCGGCGTCCGTGGCGATCCGCGTGGGCGTCTTCCCCGCGCGCTCCAGCCCGGCCGACAGCGCCATGCTGAAACAGGCGGCGTGCGCCGCCGCCAGCAGCTCCTCCGGGTTGGAGCCCGGCGCCTCCTCGAATCGTGAGCCGAAGCCGTAGCTCCCGCCGGCCTGGCCGCTGCCGGTCTTGTAGCTGCCCTTCCCGCCCCGCAGTCCGCCTTCCCAGGCGGCCGATGCTTTGCGTGTCGGCACGTGCGAACCCCTTCCGAGGAGGTGAAGAAGTGATGGGGTGATGGGGTGATGAGGTGCTGAAGGGATAACACGCCGGACTCCGGATGCGCATCCCCCGGCTGGCGGGAGGAGAGGCGATCGGCTAGCCTTGGAAGCATCCCCGAACCACGTGAGGCCGGAGCCAGCCATGCCCGTCAAGAAGAAGCGCGTCCGCCGCCGCAAGCCGACCAAGCGCCCCCGGAAGGTCAGGCGCGCCAGGCGCGCGGCGGCGCGGCCCCGCGCCAGCGTCGCGCGCCGCCAGCCCGAGACCCTGCGGCTCAGGGCCTGCTCCCCCGGCTACACGGTCAACGACATCGCGAAGAGCGTGGCCTGGTACCGCGACGTCCTGGGCTTCGTGGTGGTGGACCGCTGGGAGCGGGATGGGAAGCTGATGGGCGTCACGGTCCGCGCGGGCGCCGTGGACTTCTATCTCACCCAGGACGACTGGCGGAAGGGCCGCGACCGCGCCAAGGGTGAGGGCTTCCGGATCTACTGCACCACCAGCCAGTCGGTCGAGGCGCTGGCCGCCGCCATCAAGGAGCGGGGCGGCGTGCTGCTGCACGAGCCGCAGACCGAGCCCTGGGGCGAGCGGGACTTCGCCCTCGCCGACCCGGACGGCTTCAAGATCACGATCAGCCAGGCCGTCTGACCGCGGGCGGCCGGCCGGCGCCGCCGCGCCCGCTCAGTTCCGGCGCCCGCGCGCCAGCGCCTTGACGAGCTGGATCTGGCCGGTGTGATAGAGGTCGTGCGCCGCGATGCCGAAGACCTGCTCCTCGACCACCCATGATGACCGCCCCACCCGCGCCCGGAGCCGCGCCCCGGGCAGCGCGCGCACCGTCTCGACCAGCCGCGCGTGGGTGCGCTTCACGAGGGCGAGGTCCACCTTCCACGCCGCGGCGTCCGCCCGCGCCGGCGGCCGGGGATAGTTGCGTGGGGCGCGGGGGAACGGCTCGCCCGCGTCCTTCCCCTGCGCGGCCAGGATGCGCTGCCGCACGATGTGCTTCCAGTACGCGGTGTGCAGCGCGATCTCCCAGATGGTGTGGCGCCCGGGGGCCGGCCGCCACAGCAGGTCCCGCGGCGCGAGGCCGCGGAGCGCCCCGGTGAGGGTCTGGCCCTGCCATCCGTGGGCCGTGAACGCCCCGTCCAGCACCTCGAGCAGCAGCCCGATCCGCCCGTCCCCGCCGCGCATGCGCGCCGCCTCGCTGGAGTGACGCACATAACTTAAGTTGGAAGCTCCTCCATCGGGAACGAGCGGTGCCACAGGCTCTTTCCGCCAGACAGCGCGCCGTCCTCGGGGCCGTGTGCGAGACCCTGCTCCCCGCGATCGCCGACGACGCGGACCCTTCGGGGCTCCTCGCCACCGGCGCCGGCGCCGCGGGCACGGCGGAGCGCGTCGAGCGCCTGATCGCTCAGCTCCAGGACCCGCTCGACCTCACGCGGCTGCGGCGGCTCCTCGCCGCCCTGGGCTCGCCGCTGGCGAACCTGATGACCGGCGGCCCGTTCGCCGCGCTGGATGCGATGGACCCCGCGCGGCGCGAGGCCACGCTCCGCTCCTGGGCGACCTCGGCCATCCCGCTCCGGCGCGCCGGCTTCCAGGCGTTGAAGCGCCTGGCCCACGTGGCGTTCTACTGCTGGCCTTCCTCCGCCGCGGGAAACGGAGACCATCCCGCGTGGCGGGCCGCGGGCTACCCCGGTCCGCTGCCGCCGCCGGCGCGGGCCGTCGAGGCGCTGCCCGCGGTGGCGATCGCGCGGGACACGGTGCTGGACTGCGACGCCGTGGTGGTGGGATCGGGCGCGGGCGGCGGAGTCGTGGCCGGGGTGCTGGCCGCCGCCGGCCGGAGCGTGGTGGTGCTCGAGAAGGGTCCCAATCCCGGCGGCCGCGAGTTCACCCAGGTCGAGGGCGACATGCTGAACGCCCTGTACCTGGACGGCGGCCTGCTGATGAGCCAGAGCGGCTCGATGCCGATCCTCGCCGGGAGCTGCGTGGGCGGCGGCACGACCGTCAACTACACGACCAGCTTCCCCCTCCCCGAGCCCGCCCGCGCCGAGTGGGACCGGCTCAGCGGGCTCGGCCTGTTCTCCGGCCCCGCGTTCCGGGCGGCGACCGGGCGGGTCAGCGCGCGGCTCGGCGTGGGCACGCGTTGGACCACGCCCGGCGCGCGGGACGTGCTGCTGGAGCGCGGCTGCCGCGCGCTGGGCTGGCACGTGGACGTGATCCCCCGCAACGTGACCGACTGCCGGGAGGGCCTGGAGTGCGGCTACTGCACCTACGGCTGCCGGCACGGGGCGAAGAATTCGACGGCCCGCACCTACCTGGCCGACGCGGTCGCGGCCGGCGCCCGGCTGGTGCCGCGGTGCGACGCCGGACGGATCGTGACGGAGCGGGGCCGCGCCGCGGGCGTCGAGGCCACCGCCCTGGGCCCCGACGGCGCGCCGCACCGGCTGGTGGTGCGAGCCCCCGTGGTGGTCGCGGCCTGCGGCGCGGTGAACACGCCGGCGCTGCTGGTGCGCTCCGGGCTCGGCGGCCCGGCCGTCGGCCGTGGCCTGCGGCTCCACCCGGCCAGCGCCGTCGTGGGCGTCTTTCCGGAGCGGGTGGAGCCGTGGAGCGGGGGCCTGCAGACGCGCTACTCCGACCAGCTCGCGGACCTGGACGGCGGCTACGGCGTGAAGTTCGAGACCGCGCCGGTGCACTACGCGCTGCCCGCCAGCGGCTTCGGGTGGGCGAGCGCGCGGCAGTTCAAGGACGACGTGCGCCGCCTGGGGAACCTCAGCATCGTGGGGGTGCTGCTCCGGGACCGCGACGCGGGGCGGGTGGCCACGAGCCGCGCCGGCCGCGCCCGCGTGCACTACGAGCTGTCGTCGTTCGACGTCGGGCACGTGCGCGCGGGGCTCAAGGGCGCGGCCCAGGTGCTCGCGGCCGCGGGCGCGACCGAGGTCTTCTCCCTGCACACGCCGCCGGCGCGCGCGCGGCCCGGCGAGCCGGCGTGGCTCGACCGCTTCATGGCGCAGTGCGACGCGCGCGGCTACCGCCGCTGCCGGATGTCGTACATCAGCTTCCACCAGATGGCGAGCACGGCGATGGGCCGCGACCCGCGCCGCTCGGTGGTGGGCGAGACCGGGGAGTCGCACGCCGTCCGCGGCCTGTTCGTCGCGGACGGCGGGGCGTTCCCCACCTCCAGCGGCGTGAACCCGATGATCACGATCATGGCCATCGCCGACACCGTGGCGCACGCCATCCTGGCCGGCGCGTGACGTTCGCCGACCTCGGGCTCGAGCAGTCGCTGCTGGTCTTCCAGGCCAGCGTCACCCTGGGCCTCACCGGGCTGTTCCTGGGGCTCGCGGCGACCTACCGCAAGCGCCACTTCGGCATCTGGGCCGGGGCGTGGGGCGCCTACGCGCTGCGGCTCGCGATCATCGCGGTGTTCCTCACCACCCACGACCGGGTGTGGCTGTTCTGGCATCAGGTCGCGACCGGATGGACCGGGCTGCTGCTGCTGTGGGCCGCGCTGGTGTTCGCGCGCCAGCTCCCCTGGAACCGCCGGTACTACGCCGCGTTCCTCGTGCCGGTGGTGTGGTCGTACGTCGCCATCTACCAGATCCAGAACTTCCTGGTGGCGGCCCTGCCCGCCGTGCTGTTCCTCGGCGTGGTCACCTTCGGCACCGGCCTCGTGTTTCTCCAGTACTGGCGGCGGGCGGCCTCGAAGGGCGCGGCCGTGCTGACCGTGGCCTTCCTGCTGTGGGGCGTGCACCACCTGGACTACACCTGGCTGCGGGCGCGGGGGGCGTGGGTGCCGTGGGGGTATTACCTGGACATGCTGTTCGAGCTGGCCGTGGGCGGCGGCATGCTGCTGCTGGTGCTGGAAGACCAGTACCGCGGCATCGCCGCCCTCTCGACGCTGTCGGGGGACCTGCAGCGCAGCCTCCGGCCCGCTGACGTGGTGACCGCCGTGCTGGAGCGCCCGCTGGCGCTGCCGCCGGTGGTGGGGTGCGCGCTGTACCGGGAGGATCCGGGCGCCGCCGCGGCGGCGGGGAGCGCCGGGCCGCGGACGCTGGTCTTCCAGCGTGGATCGGGGGTGTGCGCGGCGTGGGACCGGTCGCCGCTCGCCGTCGCCGCCCCGGATTCGCGCGACGCGCGGCCGATTCTCGCGGCGCACCGCGATGGCGCGCCGCTGGTGGTGCACCGCTGGCCGCGAGCCGGCGGGGACGGCGGCACGACCGCCCTCGCGCCCCACCCGTACGCGGCGTTCCTGCCCGTGTTCATGGGCGAGAACGCGGCGGGGACGTTCGTGATCGTCGCGCGGGCCCGGGACCCGTTCGCCTCGATGGACCGCGAGTTCCTGCGGGCCCTGGGCCACCAGATCGGCGCGGCGCTCCAGCACGCCGAGCTGTACGCGGCGCTGGAGGCCCGGAGCGCCGAGCTGGCGCGCGCCTCCGCCTCGCTGGTCCGGGCGGCGGAGGCCGAGCGCGGGCGGATCGCGCGCGAGCTGCACGACGAGACCGGCCAGGTGCTGACGGCCATCAAGCTGGAGCTGGCCGAGCTCGAGCGCTCGCTCGCCGCCGCGCGGCTGGACACCGGCGCCGTCACCCGGGCCAGCGATCTCGCCGCGCGCGCGCTGGAGTCCATCCGCGCCACGGCGCGCGGCCTGCGCCCCGCGCCGCTGGACGACCTCGGGTTCCTGCCCGCGATGCGCGCGCTGACGGAGGACTTCGCCGGCCACACGGGCGTCGCGGTCGAGCTGCGCGCGGCGCTTCTGCCGCGCGCGGCGGCGCCCGAGGTCGAGACCGCCGCCTACCGGGTGCTGCAGGAGGCCCTGACCAACGTGGCCCGGCACGCGGCCGCCACCCGGGTCGAGGTGACCGTGACGGCGGTGGACGGGGAGCTGCGGCTCGCCGTCAGCGACGACGGACGGGGGTTCGACGCGGCCGGCGGCGAGCCGGGCGCGGGGCACGCGGGGCTCGCCGGCATGCGGGATCGCGCCGTCGGCGTCGGCGGGCATCTCGCGGTCACCAGCACCCCCGGCCACGGAACCCGGCTGGAAGCACGCCTGCCATTGGGAGAGAACGATGCCTGAGCCGATCTCGGTGCTGCTCGCCGACGACCACACCCTGGTGCGGGACGGGGTCCACCGGATCCTGAGCGCCGCCGGCGACATCACGGTCGTCGCGGAGGTGGGCGACGGCGAGGCGGCCGTCCGCGAGACGGTCGCGCGGCGCCCCGACGTCGCGGTGCTGGACATCACCATGCCCGGGGGCGGCGGCCTGGAGGCCGCGCGGCAGATCCGCGCCCGGGTGCCGGAGGTCCGCATCCTGATCCTCTCCATGCACCTGCAGCCGGAATACCTGATGGAGAGCGTCCGGGCGGGCGCGCACGGCTACCTGATCAAGGACGCCGCCGGCGACGAGCTGGTGCAGGCCGTCCGCGAGGTCTGCGCCGGCAACTCGTACTACAGCCCCGCCGTCTCCCAGCAGCTCTCGGACCTGCTCCGGCGCAAGCTCGAGGGCGAGGAGGTGCAGAACGCGCTCGAGCGCCTGTCGCCGCGCGAGCGCGAGGTGCTGCGCGCCATCGCCGACGGCTCCAGCAACAAGGAGATCGCGCGGGCGCTGGGCATCAGCGTGCGCACCGTGGAGACGCACCGCGACAGCCTCATGAAGAAGGTGGGGATCAAGACCGTCGCCGGGCTCACCCGCCTCGCGCTCCGCTCCGGCCTCATCAGCGACGAGCCCTAGGCGTGGCCCGCCCCCGCCCGTCCGTGCACCGCCCCGGCCGCGCCGCGGCCCTCGCGCTCGCCATCGCCGCCCTCGCGGCCGCGGGCCCCGTGGCCCGCGCCCAGCGCCCGGCCGTGCGCCCGAGCCCGGACAGCCTGCGCCGCGACGTCGCCATCCTCGCGGCGGATTCCCTGCTGGGTCGCGGCGCCGGCGGCCCCGGCGACGCCGCGGCCGCCGCCTGGCTGGCGCGCGAGTTCGCCGCCGCCGGCCTCGAGCCCCGCGGCGACAGCGGGACCTGGTTCCAGACCGTGCCCCTCTACCGGGTGCACCTCGACACCACCACCGGCCTCACCGTCCACGGCCTTCTGCTCCGGGACGGCCGGGACATCCTGCCCGTCGGGGCCGTGATGAGCTGGTCCGCGGACAGCACCGCCAGGATGCTGGGCACCGACAGCGCCGCCGCGATCATGGGGGGCGTCCTCACGGACAGCGCCACCTGGCCCACGGCCGCCCGGTGCGAGGGGAAGCTGGTCGTCATGCGGGTGACGCCGGGCACAGGGTTCGACGAGGTGATGCACTGGAGCTTCCTGCTGCGTCACGCCGCGCCGTTCCGCCGGGCCGCGGGCTTCGCCGTGGCCGCGCTCGACGCGGCGCCGCCGCGGATCGCCGCCGAGCTGGCGGCCGGCTGGCTCACCACCGACACGCTGATGTTCCACCTGCTGCGCGGCTCGCTCCTGGTCTCGACCACCGCGGCCGACGCGCTGCTCGGCACCAGTCTGGCCGGCGCCGCCGCCGGCCACGTCGGACCCCGCGTGCGCGGCGGCGTCGTGTTCCGCCGCGACCCGCTGCCCGACCCCGCCAGGAACGTCGTCGCCGTCCTGCCGGGCGCCGACCCCGCGCTGCGCGGCACCTACGTGGCGC
>JAJYLI010000146.1 GCA_021787855.1 bacterium
GGCCGGAGACGACCACGGCGCGCGCCGTCACGGCCGCGCGCCGTCCACGGCGGAGCGCAGCTCGCGCGCCGCGCGCTCGGGGTCGGCGGCGTCCAGCACCGCGCGGATCACGGCCACGCCGGCCGCGCCGGCCGCCACCAGCGCCGGCGCGAGCGCCGCGGTGACGCCGCCGATGCCCACGGCCGGCCGGCCCCCGGCCGCCGCGAGGATCCGGCGGAAGCCCTCCACGCCGATCGCCGCGCCGGCGTCCGCCTTGCTGGCCGTGGCGGCGATGGGGCCGATGCCCAGATAGTCGGCGCCCGCGGTGCGCCGGGCTTCACCCTCGTCGCCGGCCGAGCCGCCCAGCCAGAAGCCGGCTGGGGCCAGCGCGCGGGCGTCGGTGAGGGGGAAGTCGTCCTGGCCGAGGTGGCATCCGGCGGCGCCGGTGGCCAGGGCCACGTCCAGCCGGTCGTTGACGATGACGGGGAGGGCGACCGCTCCCATGACGCGGCGCACCAGCTCGGCCAGCTCGCGCGCCGGCGCGGCCTTGGCGCGCACCTGGAGCAGGGTGGCGCCGCCCCGCGCCGCCTGCGCGGCCAGCGCCGCCAGGTCACGCGATCCCGCCACCTCCGCGTCCAGGATCACCACCAGCCGCAGCGCCCCCGGCAGCGCCGCCGGCGCGTTCACGGCTGCTGCTCGGAGCCGGCGGCGGTCCCCAGGCTGTCGCGGCGCGCCAGCCGGACCGCGGTGCTCTCGCCCTGGGCCTCCCGGATGCTGTCCCGGCGCGCCGCCGCGGCCGCCGCCCAGAGCTGCCGCGCCACCCGCACCGAGTCCAGCTGCTCCGCCCCGGTGCGGCTGAACATGTGGCTCCCGTCGGGCCGCGCCACGAAGTAGTAGTACGGGGTGCGCGCGGGCCACAGCGCCGCCAGGATGCTGGCCCGGCCCGGCGAATCAATCGGGCCCGGCGGCAGGCCGTAGTGGAGGTAGGTGTTGTAGGGCGACCGGACCTTGAGGTCCCGGAGCAGCACCCGGTCCACGTGCCGGCCCAGGGCGTAGATCACCGTGGGGTCGGCCTGGAGCTTCATGGGCGGGCGGCGCCGCAACCGGTTCAGGTACACCGACGCGATGATCCGCCGTTCCGAGTCCACCTGGGCCTCGGCCTCCACGATGCTCGCCAGCGTCATCAGCTGGTTGCGCGACAGCCCGAGCGCCCGGGCGCGCGCATCCCACGCGGTGTCCCACACCGCGCGAAACCGCTCCACCATCTGCGCGACGAGCTGCGCCGCCGACGCCCCGAAGCTGACCCGGTAGGTGTCCGGGAACAGGTAGCCCTCGACGTCGCGGTCCCGCCGGGGCAGGCCCAGCTCGTCCCGGAGCACGGTGTCGCGCGTCGCCCGGACGAACGCCGCCGAGTCCATGCCCAGCTCCACGTGCGCGGCGTGCGCGATCTCCCAGATCGTGGAGCCCTCGGGCACGGTGAAGAAATCGTCCTTGGTCTTGCCCTTGAGCATCGCGTCCAGGATCGTCCGCGTGTCCTCGCCGTGCGCGAACTCGTAGCGGCCGGGGATCAGGTGCCGGTCGAGCCCGCGGTAGTGCGGCAAGAACAGCCCGTACAGGTGCGCCATCAGCAGGAAGTGGCGCGGAGAGGTGATGATGTGGTGGGCCGCGAGCGACTCGGCGGCGGCCCGCAGCGTGGCCCGCTTGGGCAGGACGAACCGCTCCCGGGGCGCGTTGGCCGCCGGACCGCAGGACGCCAGCACGGCGGCGAGGCCCACCAGGAGAAGCCGCCTGCTCACGCCGCCCCCGCTCCCGCGCGCGCCGCGTCCAGGTAGCCCTGCAGGATCGCCACAGCCGCCATCTGGTCCAGCCGGGCACGCGACGCGCGGTCCTTGACGCCCGCCGATCGCGCCGCCCGGAGCGCCGTCACGGTCGAGAACCGCTCGTCGCGATAGGTCACGCCGACCCCGCAGCGCCCGGCCAGCGCCTCGCCCAGCGCGCGCGCCTGCCGGGCCGCCTCGCCCTCCTCGCCCTCCTCGTCCAGGGGCAGGCCGACGACGATGTGCGCCACCTCGTGGCGCGCCGCCAGCGTCGCGATGGCGGCCACGGGCGGGCGATGGTTGGGGCGGCGAGTCAGGGTGAGGAGGGGTTGTGCGATCAGCCGGGTCGGGTCGGAGAGGGCGAGGCCGATGCGCTTCGAGCCCCAGTCCACCGCGAGCACCCGGCCGCCGCCGCCGTCGGCGCTGCCGTGTCCTCCGGGCCGCAAGCCGCCTACCCCTGCGCCATGGTGGCGAAGAATTCCTTGTTGTTCTTGGTCCGCTTCATCCGCTCGAGCAGGAACTCGATCGCTTCCACGGGCGGCATGTCGGCGAGGAACTTCCGCAGCAGGTACATCCGGTTCAGCTCGTCCGGCGGCAGCAGCAGCTCCTCCTTGCGGGTGGCGCTCTTCTGCACGTCAATGGCGGGCCACACGCGCCGCTCGGCGATGGCGCGGGCCAGCACCAGCTCCATGTTGCCCGTGCCCTTGAACTCCTCGAAGATCACCTCGTCCATCCGGCTGCCGGTCTCGATCAGCGCCGTGCCCACGATGGTCAGCGAGCCGCCGCCCTCGATGTTGCGCGCCGCCCCGAAGAACCGCTTCGGCTTGTGCAGCGCGTTCGCGTCCACGCCGCCGGAGAGGATCTTGCCGGAGTGCGGCACCACCACGTTGTGGGCCCGCGCCAGCCGGGTGATCGAGTCCAGCAGGATCACCACGTCCTTCCCCGATTCCACCAGCCGCTTGGCCTTCTCCAGCACCATGTCGGACACCTGCACGTGCCGGTCCGCCGGCTCGTCGAAGGTCGAGCTGATCACCTCGGCCTTCACGTTCTCCTCCATGTCCGTCACTTCCTCGGGCCGCTCGTCAATCAGCAGCACGATCAGCACGCACTCGGGATGGTTCTCGGTGATGGAGTTGGCGAGCTTCTGCAGCAGGATCGTCTTGCCCGCCTTGGGCGGCGAGCTGATCAGCGCGCGCTGTCCCTTGCCGATCGGCGAGAGCATGTCAATCACCCGCATCGAGATGTCGCCGTCCTTGCGCTCCAGCCGCAGCCGCTCGTCCGGGTAGCGCGGCCGCAGGTTGTCGAAGGCGATGCGGTGCTTGGCCTTCTCGGGCTCGTCGCCGTTGACCGTCTCGACCTTCAGCAGCGCGAGGTAGCGCTCCCCCTCCTTCGGCGGCCGCACCTGGCCGAGGATGGTGTCCCCGGTCCTGAGGTCGAAGCGCTTGATCTGACTCGGCGAGACGTAGATGTCGTCGGGACCGTAGAGGTAGTTCCAGTCCTGGCTGCGCAGGAAGCCGTAGCCCTCGGGCAGGATCTCCAGCACCCCCTCGCCCCGGAGCACGGTGTCCGAGTCGAGCAGGTTCTGCTCGATGCGGAAGATCAGGTCCTGCTTCCGCAGCCCCGAGTAGTTGGTGATGTTCAGCTCTTCGGCCATCGCGTGCAGCTCCGCGACGGACTTCCGCTTCAGTTCGGCGATATCCACGGGATGGGTGCTCCGATTGTGTTGCGGGAGGCCCAGGGGCTTCAGCCCTCGGCCTGGTGGTCCCTCGCGGTGTGTGAGCCTGAAACGGGCGTTCTTCTCAGCCCAGAGTGCGGTGCCTGCTGCGAAAAAGGGGGTGTTCCTTGAGAAACCCATTATAGGCGCTGCACATACGGGGGTCAAGGGCGTACGACTGGTTGCCGGTTGCCAGAGGGCAAGTCGCCAGACCCGGCCCCGCCACCCAGGCGGCGCCAGGCCGGCGGTGGAGGGAGCCTCCAATATTGCGCCGGTCTCGTAACTCGTTATATTGCTTCAAACTCGGGCATTCCTGGCGATCCCGCCCGGGTTCGGATGCCCCTCGACCGTGGAGGCTCCGATGCCGCTCCCGCAAAGCCGACCCGCCGTTCCCGACCCGTCCGAGCCGGCGCTGCACGACCTGGCTCCGATCCGCTACGAAGGCGTGGCCATCACCGTCCGGCTGGGCGTGCGCCGGAGCGAGGACGGCATCTGGCGGGCCCGCCTCTACTTCGCCGACGGCTCCGCCGAGGGCGAGCGGGCGACGGCGGAGATCTTCTGCGCCACGACCGAGCAGGATCTGTGGCAGGCGGTGCGCGACCTCCGGGAGCACCACCTGCGCGACCTCTACCGCTCGCTCGCCACCTAGCGCGGCCGTGGCGGCCCCCGAGTCGGACGTCATCCGCAGACTGCGGCACGACCTCTCGAATCCACTGGCGGCCATCCTCGCGGAGGCTCAGCTGCTCCTGCTCAACGAGGAGTCGCTCGACGCGGAGACGGTCGAGGGGCTCAAGGAGATCGAGGCCCTCGCCCGCCGGATGCGCGACATGCTGGCGGCCACCCGCACGGCCCAGTAAGCCCATGCCCTCCGGCCCGTCCGGGCCCTCTTCGAAAGCCCCCCCCTCCGCGGTGCCCGACGACCTGCTGACCACCACCCGGGACGACCTCCGGGCCTGGGACGTGCCGCGCCGGTTGCCGCTGGTGCCGTTGCGCTCGACCCAGGTCTTCCCGCTCGGCGTGGCGGCGGTGCAGGTCACGAGCAAGGCGAACGTGGCGGCGATGCGTGCGTTGAGGCGCAGCCAGAGCCTGGTGGTGGTGGTCCGCGCCGACGCCGGCGCGCCCGCGCCCGAGTCGTTCGTGGGCAAGATCGGGGTGGCGGCCACGGTGCTGGACCGGATGAACCTGGCCGACGAGGCGGTGCAGGTGACCTTCCAGGGCCGGCGCCGGGTGCGGATCGCGAGCGTCGCGACCGAGGGCGAGTGGCCGGTGGTGGAGGTGGTGCCGGTCCCCGCGCTGGAGGAGTCGCGCCCCGAGCTGGACCGGCGCATCGGCGCGGTGCTGCGGCTCGCCGAGACGCTGGCCAGGCTCGACTCCGGGGTGAACGCCGAGTCGGTGGACAACCTGCGCGCCAACGTCGAGGACGCCAGCCATTTCGCGGACCTGGTGGCGCAGCAGCTCCCCTTCACCCTCCAGCAGCGCGACCGCATCGTGGCCGAGCCCGCGGCCGCCGCGCGGCTCGACATGCTGCGCGACTTCCTGGCCGCGGCGGTGGAGCACGCCGAGGTGCAGCGCGAGGTGGACCGGCTGACCACCCTCCAGCTCGAGCGCGGGCGGCGCGAGTACCTGCTGCGCCAGCAGCTCGAGGCCATCCGCGCCGAGCTGGGCGAGGAGGACACCGGGCGGGAAGCGCGCGAGCTGAAGGCCCGGCTGGACGCGCTGCCGCTGCCGGACACCGCGCGGGCGGAGGCGGTCCGCGAGGTCGAGCGGCTGGGGCGGCTGTCCCTCGCCTCGCCCGAGTACCAGGTGGCACGCACCTACGTGGACTGGGTGCTGGCGCTGCCCTGGGGCGTCGAGGTCGAGGAGCGCCGGCCCGACCCCGCGGCGGTGCGCGCGGTGCTCGACCTGGGCCACCTGGCCCTGGACGAGGCCAAGCGGCGCATCGTCGAGTATCTCGCGGTGCGGCGCCTCGCCCCCGAGGCACGGCCGCCCCTCCTGTGCTTCGTCGGGCCGCCGGGCGTGGGCAAGACCTCGCTGGGCCGCGCCATCGCCGACGCCCTCGGCCGCCCGTTCGGCCGCATGAGCCTCGGCGGCGTGGACGACGAGGCGGTGATCCGCGGGCACCGCCGCACCTACGTGGCGGCGATGCCGGGCAAGATCATCCAGGAGATCGCCCGGGCGCGCGCCATGAACCCGGTGCTGATGATTGACGAGATAGACAAGCTCGGCGCGGACCGGCCGGGCCACGGCAGCCCCTCCGCCGCGCTGCTCGAAGTGCTGGACCCGGAGCAGAACAGCACCTTCGTGGACCACTACCTCAACGTGCCGTTCGACCTGTCGCGGGTGCTGTTCATCGCCACGGCCAACGCCGAGCCGCAGATCCCCGAGCCGCTCCTGGACCGCATGGAGGTGATCGAGATCCCCGGGTACACGCCCGAGGAGAAAGTCGCCATCGCGCGCAAGTTCCTCCTGCCGCAGCTCCTTCCCGAGCACGGCCTCGGCGAGGCCGAGATCTCCATGAGCGACGAGGACCTCTCCAAGCTGGTGCTGGGCTACGCGCGGGAGGCGGGCGTGCGCGGGCTCAAGCGCAACCTCGCGGCGCTGCTGAGGCGCGTGGCCACCCACAAGGCGGGCGGCGCGACCGGGCCCTGGACCCTGGACGCGAAGCTGATCGAGGAGGTGCTCAGTCAGCCGGTGTATGCGGACGAGCAGGCCCAGACCGTGCCCGCCGTCGGCATCGCCAACGGACTGGCGTGGACGGCCACCGGCGGCGACCTGCTGCCGGTCGAGGCCATCTCCATGCCCGGCACCGGCCAGTTCCAGGTCACCGGTCAGCTCGGCTCGGTGATGATCGAGTCGGTGCAGGCGGCGCTCTCGTGGGTGCGGAGCCGGGCCGACGACCTGGGCATCCCGCGCCGCCGGTTCTCCACCCGCGACGTGCACGTGCACTTCCCCGAGGGCGCCATCCCCAAGGACGGCCCCTCGGCCGGCGTCACCATCGCCCTGGTGCTCGCGAGCCTGTTCACCGACCAGCCGGTGCGCTCCGATGTGGCGATGACGGGCGAGATCACGCTCACGGGCCGGGTGCTGGCGATCGGCGGCCTGAGGGAGAAGCTCGGCGCCGCGGTGCGGAGCCGGATCCCCACGGCGATCATCCCCGCGGCCAACGAGCCCGACTTGAAGGACGTGCCGGAGAGCATCCAGCGCGCCTTGAAGATCCATCTGGTCAAGACGGCGGACGAGGTGCTGAAGCTGGCGCTGCTGCCCAAGCGGCGCGCCGAGCCGGCGCCGGCCCACGGCCGCGCCCCGGTGGCGCGGGCGGCGTTGACGGGGCGCCGCCGCAGTCGGTAGCATTGCGCGTCCCCGAGCCCGCGAGACGCCCGTGAGCCAGCCGGCAACCTCCACCTCCGCCTCCCCCTCGCCTGCCACCCTTGTCCGTGGCATCAGTCCCATTGCCGCCATCGCCATCGTCATGGGCTCGATGATCGGCTCGGGGATCTTCATCGTCCCGGCCGACATCGCCCGGCAGGTGGGCTCGCCGGGCCTGCTGCTGGTGGTGTGGGCCGTCACCGGCGTCGTGACGGTCATGGGCGCGCTCACCCAGGGCGAGATGGCCGCCATGTACCCGCGGGCCGGCGGGCAGTACG
>JAJYLI010000147.1 GCA_021787855.1 bacterium
GAGACCCACATGACGCATCCTTTTCATAGCGACCGACTCCGTCGTGTTGTGGCTCTGGCCCATCGGCCCGTCCGATGGGCTAACCCACGCTACCACGACCGCGAGCCGGTCGCTTCATTCTGACTAGGCGGGCAGGACCGAAGCAGGCGCAGCCCCGTCCTGTCTACCGCGTCGTTCTGGCCATCTCTCGTGCCGTTTGCAGCGTGCGGTCCACGTCGTCCGCCAGGGTGTAGATGTGGCAGCACTGGCGCACGCCCCAGGGGTCGCCCATCGAGCGGCAGCGGATCCTGGCCCGGGTCCACAGCCCGTCCATGAGTTGCTCGCCCGTGTAGCCGGCGAGGCTCCACACCACGGTGCCGCTGGTGAGTTCGGGGTGCGTGGGCGAGTGGATGGTCGCCTGCGGAATCTCCTGGAGGCCCGCGCGGAGCCGGTCGGCCAGCGCCATGATCCTCGCCTCGACCCGCGCCGGCCCGATGGCGTTGTGAAAGTCAATCGCCGCCTCGTAGCCCTTCAGGAGTGACAGGTTCCCCGTCCCGATCTGCATCAGGCGGAAGGCGCCCGCCCGGTAGTTGTCCCAGGTCGCCGACGCGAGCGTGGCCCACAGCGCCGGCAGCTGCTGCCCGTTCACGTACAGGAAGCCGCAGCCGGCCGGGGCCAGGAGCCACTTGTGGGGCGAGGAGAAGTAGGCGTCGCAGCCGAGGGCCTTCATGTCGAGGGGCAGGTGGCCGCTGCACTGCGCCCCGTCAATGGTCGTGAAGATCCCCATCTGCCGTGCCACCTGGCACATCGCGGCGACGGGGAAGCGGACGGCCAGCGCGCTGGTCAGGTGCGGGATGGCCCACACCCTGGTCTGGGGCGTCGAGGCGTTGACGTACAGGTCAATGAGCTGCTGGGGATTCTGCGGCGGGATCGGCACCGTCACCTGCTTGACGTAGATGCCGTACCGCTTGGACTTCAGCTCCCAGCCCATCCGCCCGCCGGGGTGCTCCTGGTCGGTCAGGATCACCTCGTGCCCCGGCTCCAGCGGCAGGCCGTTGGCCACGTAGTTCATCCCCGCGGTGGCGTTCTGCGTGAGGGCGACCTCGTCCACCGTCGCCCCGATCAGGGCGGCGAGCTTGGTCCTGAGCCCCACCTCCGGCTCGTAGCCGGTGATGTAGTCGGGGTGCCCCGCCTTGTAGTCCCAGTGGGCGATGGTCGCGGCGATCTGCGTGACCGAGTCGCCGACCGCCTGGACCACGGCGCGCGGCGGACTGCCCAGCGTGCCGGTGTTGAAGAACGCCTCGTCGGCGGGGATGAGGAACTCGCGGCGCAGCGTCCGCCAGTAGGCCTCGTCGTCGCCCTGGACGGCGCGAGCCGGGAGGGCCGCCGGGCGGGCGGCGGGGGTGGTGCGGCCGGTCCGCGCGAGCAGCGCTGCGCCGGCGACGGAGCCGAGAAACGAGCGGCGGTCGAGCATCGTGATCACCCCGGGGCGGAAGACGTGCGCGAATATGCGGTTCCCCCCCGGCCCTCGCCAGCGCGCTTGCCCCGCCCCCGGGCGCGGGGACACATTGCCACGCGATGAGCCGCCGCCCGCCATTCGCCGCCGTCGCGCTGCTGGCCCTGCTGCTGGGGTCCGGGTGCCGCCTGGAGCGTGCGCCGAGCGGCCGGCCGGCGGGAGCCGGAGGCGGGGGCGAGGGGCCGGGTGGAGGGGGGGCGCCGACGGTGGAGGACTCGGCGGCCAGCGCCGCGGTCCTGGCGGCGCTGCACCTGTACTACCGGCGCCTGACCACGCGCGACGTCCGCGTCCTGCGCCGGAGCTTCTGGCCCCACGCCACGGTCACCATGATCCTCAAGGCGGGGCACGACACGGCGGAGCGGGTGCACACCGTGCCGATCGAGGACCTCACCGGCCGCGCCGCGCACGACTGTCCGGTCCGCAACACCGACGAGATCGCCACCGCCTCCGTCGCCACGTACGGCCCGCTCGCCGAGGCCTGGGTGGTGTACCGCTGGCGCTGCGGCCTGAGCCGCGACTCGGCCGTGACCCGCTACGGGGTGGACGCCTTCCATCTCATGGCGCACGGGGGCGTGTGGCGGATCGCCGGGCTGGCGGTGACCCGCGAGATCCCCGGCCGCCCGCTGGGCCACTGAGGCCCGCCGGCCCGCGCGGCCGGCACTTTCCGCGGTGGCCGGGATACAACAGGCGTCTTGCAGGCGGCGCCCAGGCGCCCGGGGAGCACCCGTGAAACGACTATGGCTGGTCCTGTGCTTCGTCCCCTCCGTCCTCCTGGCTCAGAAGGTGCCGGTGGGTGGGCTCGGCCCCGGTCCGCGGCGGTTCCAGCCCGACACGGCGCTGCCGCCGGCCACGCGGGCCTACAGCATCGGCGTGGTGGGGTTCACGGGCGGCACCTGGCAGCCGTCGGGTCTCGAGTTCGCCATGCTGTGGCGGCTGAGCGCCGGCCTCCCCACGTCCATCGGCGCTTCGCTCGGCCTCGGCACCTTCGTGCAGAACCAGGCGGTGCTGTTCGGCATGACGCGCGGCTTCTTCACCTCGCTGGGCGTCACGGTGCGCCAGCCGCTGGCGGACCTGGCGTCGCTGGGCGGCGAACACAGCACCTCGGTCCTGAAGCTGGAGCTGGCGGGCGACCTGGCCGGCTCGGCCAACTTCGACTCGCCGTTGCCCCAGGGCCGGTGGGACGTGCGGGCCGCGCTGCTGGTGGGATTCGCCTTCGGCAGCCGGGACCCGCTCGGGCAATCGGCGGGCCTGTACTTCGGCCCGGCGGCGCTGATCGGCGGGACCACGACCACCCTGGGGGAGTTCGCCTTCCGGATGCGGGTGCCGCTGGGGAGGCGGTGAGGGTGATGGTGAGAAGGTGAGGAGGCGCCGTCTCACCTCTCACGCCTCACCCGCCTGGCAGCCTCACTTGCTCTCCCCCCGCGCGCAGCCTAGGTTCGGCACTCATGACGCAGTCTCCGCTCAAGCCGGCGCCGCTGGGGGGGTTGGGGGCCGCGGTGCCGGTGCACCCGGGGCTGCGGCTGCTGGCGGAAGTGAGCGGCGCGCTGTCGGCGGGCGTGTTCTCCGAAGCCGCCATGGCCGCGGTCGTCACCACCCTGCGGCGGGGCTTCGACGCGCTGCTGTGCCGGCTGTGGGTGCGGGAGGAGGACGGCGTCTCGTTCCGCGCCATCGCCGCCGCCGGGGACGAGCCCTCTCCCGAGGAGGCGGCCCGGGTGGCGGAGGCCATCCGCACCGGCGCGCTGGCGCCCAGCGACTCCTGGGACGCGCTGGACCTCTCGGTGCCGCTGGTGCACCAGGAGGAGCGCCTGGGGCTCCTCCAGGTCCGGGTGTCGCGCGACGGGCGCGAGGTGATGGAGCGCGACGTGCTCGCCGTGGTGGCGAGCGTGCTCGCCCCGCTGCTGGCCTCCAAGGAGCTGTCGCAGGACCTGGCGTTCGAGATCGCGCGCCGCGCGCGGGAGATTGACGACCAGCGCCGCTTCACGGCCAAGGTGATTGACGCCCTGCCGGTCGGGCTGTACGTGATTGACCGCGACTACCGCATCCAGGCGTGGAACCGCAAGCGGGAGACCGGCACCCAGGGCGTGCCCCGCGAGGAGGCCATCGGCCGGCCCATCTTCGAGGTGCTGAGCCGGCAGCCGCGCGAGCTGCTGCGGCGCGAGTTCGACGAGGTGCTGGCCTCCGGCAAGATGCAGGTCATCGAGCAGGAGTCCAAGGCCTCCGGCAACGTCCGCCACTACCGCATCACCAAGATCCCGCTGCGGCTCAACGACGAAGAGGTCACCCACGTCATCACGACCGGCGAGGACATCACCGAGTGGAAGGACGTGCAGCGCCAGATCGCGCAGTCGGAGAAGCTGGCGGCGATCGGCCAGCTGGCGGCCGGGGTGATGCACGAGATCAACAACCCGCTGGCCACGATCGGCGCCTGCTGCGAGGCGGTGAGCGCCGTGGCCCAGGACGCGGAGCCCAAGGTCCAGGCCGGGATCTCCGAGTACGTCAAGATCATGGACACGGAGGTGCAGCGCTGCAAGCGGATCGTGGAGGGGCTGCTCGACGTGAGCCGCCCGCGCTCCGGCGCCCGCGCGCCGACCGACGTGAACCAGGCGGTGGAGCAGACGCTGTTCCTGCTGAAGCACCACGAGCGCTTCAAGCGGGTCACCCTGGTGCGGCAGCTCGGCGAGGGCCTGCCCGCGGTCCACGCCAACGGCGAGCAGCTGATTCAGGTGTTCATGGCGCTGATGCTGAACGCGATGGACGCGATGGACGCGCGCGGCACGCTCACGGTGAGCACGTCGCGCCACGAGGCCCGCGCCGACGAGGTGGTGATCGCCTTCTCCGACACCGGCACGGGGATCGCCCACCAGGACATCCAGAAGATCTTCGAGCCGTTCTACACCACCAAGCCGCAAGGGCGGGGCACGGGGCTGGGCCTCTCGATCTGCTACAGCATCGTGTCCGACCACCGGGGCCGCATCGAGGTGGACTCGCGGCTCGGGCGCGGCTCCACCTTCCGCGTGATCCTGCCCACCGGTGAAGATCCTGGTCATTGAGGACGACCGCACGGTGGGCCAGTACGTGGCCCGCGCGCTCGAGGAGCACCACTACACGCCGGAGCTGGTGACCGACGGGGTGGCGGGGCTGGAGGCGGCGCGCACCGGCCGCTGGGACCTCATCGTGCTGGACCTGCGCCTGCCCGGCCTGTCGGGGCTGGAGGTGCTGCACAACCTCCGCGACGGCGGCGTGGGGACGCCGATCCTGGTGCTCACCGCCCAGGACTCGGTCGAGGGCAAGGTGGACGCGCTGCACGCCGGCGCCGACGACTACGTCACCAAGCCGTTCGCCATGGAGGAGCTGGTCGCCCGGGTCGAGGCCGTGACCCGCCGGCCCAAGGATCTGGCCCCGCCGGTGCTGCGGCTGGCCGACCTCACGGTGGACGTGGCGCGTCGCGAGGTGACCCGCGGCGGCGCGCCGGTGGACCTGACCCCGAAGGAGTACGAGGTGCTGGTCTATCTGGTGTCCCACCCGGGGCGGGTGATGAGCCGCACGCTGATCACCGAGGCGGTGTGGGACTACCACTTCGACCCGGGCACCAACATCGTGGACGTGGTGATCAACCGGCTGCGCAAGAAGGTTGATCAGGGCCGCGAGCCCAAGCTGATCCATACCGTGCGCGGCGTGGGCTACGTGGCGAAAGTGGCGTGAGCAGCATCCGCTCCCAGCTCACCGTGTGGTACACGGTCGCGCTGCTGGGCACGCTGCTCACCTTCGGCATCGCGGCCTCGCTGGTGGACCGCGGCGCCCGCTACGACGCCCTGGACCGCCGGCTCACCACCGAGGCGGACCGGGTGGCCCGCCTCATGGCGCAGGCGGAGATCAACGGCCCGGACGCGGTCCAGGAGCTGCCCTCCGGCGCCGCGACCCTCCGCCCCGACCTGCGCTCGCCGCTGGACCTGGTCGCCGACTACCTGGTGGTCGTGGACTCGGCCGGCCGCATCGTCTATGGCTCGGCGGAGACCAGCCGCTGGTCGGCGGCGGCCTCCGATTCGCTGCGGCTGCAGGTGTTCGCCGTGAGCGCCTCGCATCAGGTCCTCGACCTGGTCCTCGACGGGGTCCCCCTGCGGTTCGTCGCCGCCGCCGTCCCCAGCCCGCGCGGGGTTGCCCCCGTGCTGGTGGCCGTGGCCGCCGGCGCCCCCACGCGCGATATCGAGAACGCGCCGCAGCGCATCCTCGCCTCGATGCTGCTGGTGTCGCCCATCATCCTGGTGTTCGCCATCGGCATCGGGTACCTGCTCTCGTCCCGCGCGCTGCAGCCGCTGGGCCGGATGATGGACGAGCTGGAGGCCATCACCGACGGGCGGAGCCTGCACCGCCGCCTGGCGCGCGCCTCCGAGCGCGGCGACGAGATGGACCGGCTGGCCAATGCGCTCAACGCCATGCTGGCCCGTCTGGAGACCAGCTTCTCCGCCTTGCGGCGGTTCATCGCCGACGCCAGCCACGAGCTCAAGACCCCGCTCGCGGTCATGCGCGTCGGCGTCGAGCGCTCGCTCACCGACCCGCGGACGGCGCCGGAGACCATCGCGGCCCTCGACGAAACGCTCCAGGAGGTGCGCCGCATGACCGAGCTGGTGGACACCCTGCTCACCCTCGCCCGCGTGGACGAGGGGCGCATGGAGCTGCACACCGAGCCGGTCGAGCTGGGCACGCTCCTGGCGGAGATCCACGAGACCGCCCAGATCCTGGGCGAGGAAGCCGGCCTCGCGGTCACCGCCGACTTCGCCTCCGAGCCGATCACCATCCAGGCCGACCGGGCCCGGATCCGGCAGCTCGTGCTGAACCTCGTCTCCAACGCCGTCAAGTACACCCCGGCCGGCGGCAGCCTCCGGCTGGCCTTGACCGCGACCGCGGCGACCGCCACCATATCCGTCCGCGACACCGGGATCGGGATCGCGCCCGGGGACGTGGACCGCGTGTTCGACCGCTTCTGGCGCGCCGACGCGGCCCGCTCCCGCACCGGCGAGCGGCCGGGCTTCGGCCTCGGCCTCTCGATCTGCCGCTGGATCGCCGAGGCCCACGGCGGCTCCATCGCCGTGACCAGCCGGCCCGGGCGGGGGAGCACCTTCACCGTGACGCTTCCCCGGTCGCCGGCCCCGGACCCGGTGGGCGCGGTTGAAAGCAGGGCGCCGACGGCGGAAGGCGGTTGAGTTCCGGGCCGGCACGTTTTTGGGAACCCGTCTCTCGGAGTGTCATCGAATCGTAATCCGCCGCTCATCCCGCGTTCATAGGCGGAGTGTATCGTATCCATAGGGGTCGTCAGCGGAGGAGCGCGTGTTCGACAATCTGCTCGAGTCTCAGAAGTCCGCGTCGCTGGGCACGGCGATCAGGGGCGGCGCGTTCTCGATCGGCCTCCACGCCGTGCTGATCACCTTCGCGGTGTACGCGACGATGCACGCCAAGCAGGTCGTGAAGCAGGTGCAGCACGTGTACGACATCGCGCTGCAGACGCAGGAGAAGAAGGCGGAGCCGCCGCCGCCGCAGCAGGAGCTTTCGACCGTCGCGGCGCCGCCCAAGGGGTTCCAGACGCTGGCCATCCCGACCAACATCCCGGTGAACATTCCGCCGCCGTCGGCGAACTCGAACTTCAACGCGGCGGACTTCTC
>JAJYLI010000148.1 GCA_021787855.1 bacterium
CGAGACGGACGCGCCGCCCTGGGCGCGGGCGCGGGCTTCCCGCTGCTGGACGGCGCCGCTCGCGCGCTGGCGCAGGCGCCCGGCGGACCGGCTGGCCCGGGCGCCGCGACGGCCCCCGCGGGGGCGGCCGCCGCGACCGCCGGGGCCCCGGCGCGGGCCGTGACGCACCAGTGGGCCATGGTCGTGGACGTGGCCAAGTGCCTCAAGGCGAGCGTGCAGCGCGCCTGCATCGAGGCCTGCGACCGGGCGCACAACGTGCCGCACATCCCCGTGCCGCGCGACGCGGTGGAATGGATCTGGCCCGAGCGGCTGGAGGACGCGCTGCCCGACCAGGTCCACGCGCACTCACCGCCCGAGCTCAGGGACGCGCCGGTGCTGGTGCTGTGCAACCACTGCACGACGCCCCCCTGCGTCCGGGTGTGCCCCACCGGCGCCACCTGGAAGCGGCCGCAGGACGGCATCGTGATGATGGACATGCACCGCTGCATCGGGTGCCGGTACTGCATGGCCGCGTGTCCCTACGGCGCGCGGAGCTTCAACTGGATGGACCCGCGGCCCTGGATCGAGCGCGACGCGGCCGGCCGCCCGCTGTCGGACTACCCCACGCGCACCCGGGGCGTGGTCGAGAAGTGCACCTTCTGCGCGGAGCGGCTGGACCTGGGCCAGGCGCCCGCCTGCGTCGAGGCCGCCGGCACCGTTCCCGGCGGCGCCGGCGCGCTCACCTTCGGCGACCTGGGCGATCCGGACTCGGCGGCGAGCCGGCTGCTCCGGGATCGCGAAACCGTGTGCCGGCGCCCCGCCCTGGGCACCGGCCCCAACGTCTACTACATCGTCTCGGACCTCTCGCCCGAGGCCCTCGAGGGCGCGGGAGCGGGGGGGGGGCGGGCGTAGCCATGGTCGAGGACGTGTTCCGCGGCGGCCGGCGCTACTGGGCCACCCTGGGCCTCCTGGCCCTGGTGATCCTGGCCGGTCTCCTGGCGTACGGCCGCCAGCTCGCGCTGGGCCTCCAGATCACCGGGATGGGCCGGGACGTGAGCTGGGGGCTGTACATCTCGCAGTTCACCTTCCTGGTGGGCGTCGCGGCTTCGGCGGTGATGGTGGTGCTGCCCTACTACCTGCACCACTACAAGGCGTTCGCGAAGACCGTCATCCTGGGCGAGTTCCTCGCGGTCTCCGCCGTCCTGATGTGCATGCTGTTCGTGTTCGTGGACATGGGGCAGCCGGGCCGGGTGCTCAACATCCTGCTCTACCCCCGGCTCAACTCGATCATGTTCTGGGACCTGCTGGTGCTGACCGGCTACCTGGGGCTCAACCTGGTGATCGGCGCCGTCACGATCGAGGCGGAGCGGATGGACGTGGCGCCGCCCCGCTGGATCCGGCCGCTGATCTACCTCTCGATCCCCTGGGCCGTGAGCATCCACACGGTCACGGCGTTCCTGTACGCCGGGCTCAAGGCGCGGCCGTTCTGGATGACGGCCATCCTGGCCCCGCGCTTCCTGGCCTCGGCGTTCGCCTCCGGCCCGAGCCTGCTGATCCTGCTGGCGCTGCTGCTCCGCCGGACCACGAAGTTCGACGTCGGCCGCGAGGCCATCTCCAAGCTCGCCACGATCGTCACCTACGCGATGATCGTGAACCTGTTCTTCGTGCTGGTGGAGCTGTTCACCACGCTGTACGGCGGGATCCCGCACGACGTCGCGTCGTTCGCCTACCTGTTCACGGGCCTCGGCGGCCGCGCGGCGCTGGCGCCATGGATGTGGGTCGGCGAGTGGCTGACCGTGGTCACCGTGGCGCTGCTGCTGGTGCCGCGCGTGCGCGCGCGGGACGGCGCGCTGGCGCTGGTGTGCGCGGGCGTGATCGCCGCGATCTGGATCGAGAAGGGTCTGGCCATGGTGGTGACGGGGTTCATCCCCACGCCGCTCGGCCACGTGACCCAGTACGTCCCCACGCTCCCCGAGGTCGCGATCGCCCTGGGGATCTACGCGGTGGGGGGCTTCACGCTGACGGTGCTGTACAAGCTGGTTCTGGGAGTGCGAGCGCGGGCGGCCGTGGCCTGAGGGCCCCGGACCGGGACGCCATCCTGGCACGTCGAAGGGAGAGGACGATGGCACAGTCGGGCAACAACGGGACGCCGCTGCTGGACGAGCTGGAGAAGGGGCCGTGGCCCAGCTTCGTCACGCAGATCAAGGAGCAGGCGGCCAAGAACGCCATGTGCAAGGACCTCCTGGCGCTGCTGGAGCGCAGCTACCGGGAGAAGGTCGGCCATTGGAAGCACGGCGGGATCGTGGGGGTGCTGGGCTACGGCGGGGGCGTGATCGGCCGCTACAACGACCTGCCGGAGGAGTACCCGCACATCGCGCACTTCCACACCATGCGCGTGAACATGCCGAGCGGGTGGTTCTACACCTCCGCGTCCCTGCGGACGATCTGCGACATCTGGGAGCGGCACGGCTCGGGCCTGACGAACATGCACGGCTCGACCGGCGACATCATCCTGCTGGGAACGACGACGGACCAGCTCGAGCCGGCGTTCCGGGAGCTGACCGAGGCGGGGTTCGACCTGGGCGGCTCGGGCTCGGCGGTGCGCACGCCGAGCTGCTGCGTCGGGCCGGCGCGGTGCGAGTGGGCGTGCTACGACACGCTGCACCTCACCAACGACCTGACGCACACCTTCCAGGACGAGCTGCACCGTCCCGCGTTCCCCTACAAGTTCAAGTTCAAGTGCTCGGGCTGCCCCAACGACTGCGTCGCCGCCATCGCCCGGGCCGACATGTCCATCATCGGGACCTGGCGCGACGACATCAAGATCGACCAGGCGGAAGTGCGCGCCGCCGCCCAGGCGGGGCTGGACATCCACCGGGACGTGTGCGCCCGCTGCCCCACGCAGTGCATGGAGTGGGACGGGAACACGCTCGCCATTGACGACGCCAACTGCGTGAAGTGCATGCACTGCATCAACGCCATGCCCAAGGCGCTGGCGCCGGGGGACGACCGCGGCGCGACGATCCTGCTGGGCTCCAAGGCGCCGATCGTGCAGGGCGCGCAGCTCTCGGCGGTGCTGGTGCCGTTCGTCAAGCTGGAGCCGCCGTACCGGGAGCTGAAGGACCTGGTGCAGCGGATCTGGGACTTCTGGTGCGAGAACGGCAAGAACCGGGAGCGCGTGGGCGAGCTGGTCCAGCGGGTGGGGCTGGGCAACTTCCTCGAGGCCATCGGCGTGGAGCCGCTGCCCGAGATGCTCGCCTACCCGCGGGACAACCCGTACGTGTTCTACGAGGAGTACCTCGAGGCCGAGGGCGACGAGGGCGCGGCCGAGCCGGCCGCGCAGTGACCCGCGCCGCCGCGGGGCGCGGCGGGCGCAGCGAGCAACCACGAGCGAGTGGAGCGAGACGATGACCACGGCAGCCCAGCGCAAGACCGACATCGGGCCCCCGAGCTACGAGCAGTTCCTGCCCCCCGTGATCAAGCAGAACTACGGGCGGTGGAAGTACCACGAGATCCTGCGGCCCGGCGTCATGGTGCACGTCGCCCGGTCGGGCGACAAGCTGTACACGGTGCGGGCCGCGTCGTCGCGGCTCATGGGGATCGAGCGCATCCGCCGGTTCGCCGACCTGGCGGACAAGTACTGCGGCGGCTACCTGCGCTTCACCAGCCGCCACAACGTGGAGTTCCTGCTCACCGACCAGAGCAAGATCGAGCCGCTGATCGCCGACCTGGCCAGGCTGGGACACCCCGTCGGCGGCATGGGCAACGCGATCTCCGCCATCGTCCACACCCAGGGCTGGGTGCACTGCCACTCGGCGGCCACCGACGCGTCGGGCGTGGTCAAGGCGGTGATGGACGACCTGCACGAGTACTTCGTGGAGCGCAAGCTGCCGGCCAAGCTGCGCGTCGCGCTGGCCTGCTGCCTCAACATGTGCGGCGCGGTGCACTGCTCCGACATCGCCATCCTGGGCGTGCACCGGCGGCCGCCGCGGGTGCAGGGCGGGCTCAAGCGGATCTGCGAGATCCCCAACGTGATCGCGTCGTGCCCGACGGCCGCCATCCGGCCCGCCACGGTGAACGGCGAGCCCACGGTCGAGATTGACGAAGCCAACTGCATGTTCTGCGCGAACTGCTTCTCGGTCTGCCCGGCGCTCCCGCTGGCCGACCCGCTCAACGACGGGATCTCCATCTGGGTGGGCGGCAAGGTGTCCAACGCCCGCTCCGAGCCGACGTTCTCGAAGCTGGCCATCCCGTTCATCCCCAACAACCCGCCCCGCTGGCCGGAGGTCGTGACCAGCATCCGGCGGATCGTGGAGGTGTGGGCGAAGGGCGCCCGGCCGTTCGAGCGGATGGGCGAGTTCATCGAGCGGATCGGGTGGCCGCGGTTCTTCCAGGAGGCGGGCATCGAGTTCCGCAAGGAGCACATTGACGACTACCGGTACGCCGGACTGAGCTACAAGCGGTCGGCCCAGCTGCGCCACTAGGAGGGCACCATGGCCGTCACCAGCGAAACCGTCGCGGACGCGATGTACGCGATGATCGCCGAGTACCAGGGGAAGAAGAAGCTCAAGGCCACCGACCTCACCAAGGCCATGATCGAGAAGTTCGGCGAGGCCGAGTGCGACCGGCAGGTGTGCAAGGCCGCGATCCGGACCCTGATTGATTCCGGCAAGTGCGTCTACACCTACTTCGGCGGCAGCTACATCGAGCTGCCCCACGCCGAAGGGGCGGCGCAGGGGTGAGCCCATGGTGAAGGTCGTCGTCAAGAAGCGGGGGTTCGCCCCCCGCGGGGCCGGCGCCGGCGCGCGGGAGCAGTCGCCGCTGCGTCCGGTGCTGGTGGAGAAGCGGCCGCCCTGCTCCGACGCGTGCCCCGGCGGCAACCGCATCCGCGAGTGCCTGACCACGCTCGCGCAGGCGGAGAGCAAAGGGCGCACCCGCGAGCAGGCCCTGGCGCTGGCCTGGGAGATCATCGCCGAGACCAGCCCCTTCCCCGCCGTGTGCGGCCGGGTCTGCCCGGCGTTGTGCGAGGACCAGTGCAACCGCCGGGAGCTCGAGGGCGCGGTCAACATCAACCAGGTCGAGCGCGCCATCGGCGATTTCGGCATCGCGCGCGGGCTCAAGCCCCGGCGGCTGGTGGAGGAGACCCGCCGCCAGCGGGTCGCCGTGGTGGGCGCGGGGCCGAGCGGCCTGTCGTGCGCCTACCAGCTCGCGCGCCGCGGCTACCGGGTCACGGTGTACGAGGCCGCCGCGAAGCCGGGCGGCATGCTGCGCTGGGGCATCCCCGGCTACCGGCTGCCGGACGGCGTGCTGGACACCGAGATCCAGCGGATCCTCGACCTCGGGGTCGAGCTCAAATGCGGCGTGAAGGTGGGCCGCGACGTCACGCTGAACGAGCTGCGCCAGGGCTACGACGCGCTGTACGTGGCGCTGGGCGCGCAGCAGGGCGTGCGGCTCGACGTCGCGGGCGAGGACGCCGCCAACGTGTTCTCGGGGGTGGACTTCCTCAACCGCTTCCACCACGGCGAGCGCCTGGACCTCGGGCCCGACGTGGTGGTCATCGTGGTGGGCGGCGGCGACACCGCCATTGACGCGGCGCGGGTCAGCAAGCGGCTGGGGGCCAACGTCACCATCCTCTACCGCCGCACCCGCGCGGAAATGCCGGCCATCAGCGAGGAGGTGGACGAAGCCCTCCGCGAGGGCGTGCGGATCGAGTTCCTCGCCGCCCCGGTCGGCTTCCGCAAGGAGGGGGACCGGGTGGTGGCGATGCGCGCCATCCGCATGGAGCTGGGCGAACCCGACGCCAGCGGGCGCCGGCGCCCGGTGCCCGTCGCGGGCTCCGAGTACGAGATCCCCGCCACGGCGGTCATCTCCGCCGTGAGCCAGGCGCCCGACGCGCAGGGCTTCGGCGACCTGGTGGAGGGCAAGGGCTGGATCCCCGTGGCCGCCGACGGCGCCACCCGGCTCCCCGGCGTGTGGGCGGGCGGCGACGTCGTGCGGCTCGACCTGGTGACCACGGCCATCGGCCACGGCCGCCGCGCCGCGGAGGCCATTGACCGCAGCTTCACGGGCGCCGCCCCGGTGGCCGACCCCCGCCCGGTCATCCACACCGACCGGCTGCAGCTCGACCACTACGCGAAGGCGGAGCGCCTCGCGCCCGTCTCGATCGAAGTGTCCATGCGGTTCGCGACGGCGGACCGCGAGGTGAACCCCGGCCTCACCGTGGACCAGGCGTTCCAGGAGTCCACGCGCTGCATGAGCTGCGGCTACTGCTTCGACTGCGAGAAATGCTGGATGTACTGCCAGGACCAGGCCATCGCGAAGCCCGCGACGAAGGGCGGGCTGTACTCCTTCAAGCTCCAGAACTGCACGGGCTGCAGCAAGTGCAAGGACGTCTGCCCGTGCGGCTTCATTGACATGGTGTAGCGACGTGTCCGTCCCCCGGGTGCTGGTCGCGGGTTTGAGCGGGGGCGCCGGCAAGACGCTGGTCTCGGTGGGGATTGTCGCGGCCTGGCGCGGCCAGGGCCGGGCGGTGGCCGTGTTCAAGAAGGGTCCCGACTACATTGACGCCGCGTGGCTGGCCCGCGCCGCCGGCGCGCCGTGCCGCAACCTGGATCTCTTCCTCATGCCCCCCGACACCGTGCGGCGGTCGTTCGCGCGGGCCGCCGGCGACGTGGCGCTGATCGAGGGGAACCGCGGGCTGTACGACGGCCTCGACGCGCGGGGCAGCGCCAGCAGCGCGGAGCTGGCCGTGCTGCTGGACGCGCCGGTCCTGCTGGTGGTGGACGCCACCAAGGCGACCCGCACCGTGGCCGCGCAGGTCCTGGGGTGCCAGCGGCTGGACCCGCGGGTCAGGATCGCGGGTGTGGTCCTGAACCGCGTCGCCGGCGCGCGGCACCAGGCGGTGCTCCGCGAGGCCATCCCGGACGTGTGCGGCGTGCCCGTGCTGGGAGCCCTGCCCAAGATCGCGGACCCGCTGCTCACCGACCGCCACCTGGGGCTCGTGCCCCCGGCCGAGCACGGGCGCTGGCGCGACGCGGTGGCGCAGGCCGGGGATCTCGCCCGCGCGCACCTCGACCTGCCGGCCGTCGCGGCGCTCGCGGCCGCCGCGCCGCCGCTGGCCGAACCGGCC
>JAJYLI010000149.1 GCA_021787855.1 bacterium
CCGGCCGGAGAGCCGGCCCGTCCATACCCGCCCACTTGAATCAAGTGCCAGAGCCCGCTAAACTTAGCGGCTGCACCGGACTTTTTGAAGCGAGGCGGTGATGGCGCGCGTATGCGCGGTTTGCGGCAAGGGCCCGAGCTTCGGGCACCACGTCTCCAACGCGAACAACAAGACCACCCGGCGGTGGTACCCGAACCTCCAGGCCGTGCGGGCCCTGGTGGACGGGGCGCCCAAGCGGATCCGGGTGTGCACCCAGTGCCTGAAGTCGGGGCGGGTCGTGAAGGCGCCGAGGGGGAAGGCGAAGGCGGAGGCGGAGGCTACGGGTTAGGGGCTAGGGGCTAGGGGTTAGGGGTTAGGGAAAACAAAGCGGGAGGCCGGTTCGGTCTCCCGCTTTCGCTCTTCCCTAACCCCTGGCCCCTACTCTTTCAGCAACTCGATCCTCGCGGTGTCCCCGCCATCCCCGATCCGGTGCCCCAGCTTGAGGATCCTGGTGTAGCCGCCGGGCCGGGCCTGGAAGCGGGGCCCCAGCTCCTTGAACAGCTTGGTGCTCACGCCCTTGTCGCGGATGCGCCGCTCCACCAGCCGGCGCGCGTGCAGGTCGCCGCGGCGGGCGAGGGTGATGAGGCGCTCGGCCACCGGCCGCAGCTCCTTGGCCTTGGCCACGGTGGTCACGATGGCGCCGTGCCGGAACAGGTCCGTGGCCATGTTGGAGAGCATGGCCCGGCGGTGCGACGCGGTGCGGGAGAGCTGGCGATCCTTGGCGCGGTGACGCATCAGGCCTCCCGGCTCGCCTCCGCGGGCAGCGCGCGCACGACCGGGGTCGTGCCGGGATCCAGCACCTTGATGGCGCCGTCCTGCTCCTCCCACTGCATCCCGAACGCCAGGCCTTCCTTGAGCAGCAGCTCGGCGATCTCGGCCACCGCCTTCTCGCCGACGTTGCGCACCTTGAGGAGCTGCTCCTCGGTGTTCTTCACCAGGTCGCCGAGGGTGCGGATGTTCGAGTTCTTCAGGGAGTTGATGCTGCGCACCGACAGGCCGCAGTCGTCAATCGAGCGGAGCAGCAGGCCGCGCAGGCGCTCGACGTCGCTGGCCGGCTCCGCCGGCACCTCGGCCGGCACCATCGGCACGTTGCCGAAGGAGATGAAGTAGCCGAAGTGGTGCTGCGCCAGCGCCGCGGCGTAGGCGACCGCGTCCTCGGGCGTGATGGCGCCGTTGGTCTCGACGGTCAGGGTCAGCCGGTCGAAGTCGGTCCGCTGCCCGACGCGGGTCTCGGCCACGGTGAAGTTGGCGCGCCGGACCGGGCTGTAGATGGAGTCAATGCGCACCAGGTCCACCGGCATCGCGCGATCGGCGGGGTGGAGGTCGGCGTCCACGTACCCGCGGCCCTTGTTGACGTACAACTCCACCGCGAGGTCCCGGTCGTCCTGCAGGGTGAACAGCAGGTGGTCGGGGTTGACGATCCGCACCGAGCCGTGCAGCTCGATGTCGCGCGCGTACACGGCGCCGGCCGCGCTGCGCTTGATGTGCAGGGTCGCCTCGTCCACTTCGGGGACGAGCACGAGGGTGAGCGCCTTGAGGCGCTGGACGATCTGGTGCACGTCCTCGACCACGCCCGAGACCGTCTGGTGCTCGTGCTGCACGCCGTCCATGCGGAACGCCCAGACGGCGGAGCCCCGGAGCGAGCTCAGCAGCATGCGGCGGAGGCCGTTACCCAGAGTGTAGCCGAACCCCCGCTCGAGCGGCTGGAGCCGGAACTCGGCGGCGTTCGGATCGTCCTCCCGCTTGGTCATCTCGACCAGCTGGGGGCGGACGAGCCCGGTGAGATCAATCGTCATGTTCACTTGGAATACAGCTCGACGATCAACTGTTCCTCCGCCGCGATCGGAATGGCTTCCCGGGTCGGGCGCTCGACCAGCGTACCGGCCATCGCGCCGCGATCCACGGTGATCCAGGAGACGGGCTGGCCCTTGGCCGCCTGATCGAGAGACACCGCGATGACATCGAGTTCCCGGCTGGCGCGGTTGATCCCGACCTGGTCGCCCGGGCGAACATGGAAGGACGGGACGTCCACGGGGCGGCCGTTGACCTCGACATGACGGTGCCGCACCAGCTGCCGGGCCGCCTTGCGGCTCGGCGCCAGCCCCATCCGGTACACGATATTGTCCAGCCGCGACTCGAGCGCGACGAGCAGGTTCTCGCCGGTGCGCCCGGCTTCGCCCAGGGCGCGCTCGAAGGTGGCGCGGAACTGGGTCTCGTTGAGGCCGTAGATCCGCTTCACCTTCTGCTTCTCCCGGAGCTGCCGCGAGTACTGCGAGGCCTTGCGGCGCCGGCCCGCGCTCTGGCCGTGCTGGCCCGGGGCGTAGGCGCGCTTCTCGACGGCGCACTTCTCCGTGAGGCAGCGCGAGCCCTTGAGAAAGAGCTTGGTGCCCTCGCGCCGGCACAGCTTGCAGTTCGATTCGATGTAACGGGCCACTACACCCTGCGCTTCTTCGGCGGACGGCAGCCGTTGTGCGGGATCGGCGTGACGTCCCGGATGGACTTGACGATCAGCCCCGCGTTGGCGAGCGCCTGAATGGCGGACTCGCGACCCGCGCCGGGCCCCTGGACCCGGACGTGCACCCGCCGCACGCCGAGGTTGAACGCTTCGCGCCCCGCCTGCTCGGCCGCCACGGTGGCGGCGAACGGCGTGGACTTCTTGGAGCCCTTGAAGCCGCTCTTGCCGGCGGTGCTCCACGCCACGACGTTGCCGTTCAGGTCGGCCACGGTGACGATGGTGTTGTTGAACGTGGCGAGGACGTGCACCACGCCCTCGGACTCGACCACCCGCTTGGCCCGCTTGGCCGCGCGCTTGGCGGCGGCTTCGGCGGACGCGCCCTCGCCCGCCGCGGCTTCGGGCGGCGCGCCGGGGGCGGGAGTGGGAGCGGCGGCCGCGTCGGCGGCCGGAGTCGGCTTGGGCTGCGTGGGTTCGCTCATGCGTCCGTTACTTCTTGAGGGTCGCCTTCTTCTTGCCGGCGATCGTCCGGCGCGGGCCCTTCTTGGTCCGCGCGTTGGTCCGGGTGCGCTGGCCCCGGACCGGGAGCCCGCGGCGGTGGCGGATGCCGCGGTAGCAGCCGATGTCCATGAGCCGCTTGATGTTCATCGCCACTTCGGTCCGCAGCGCGCCCTCGACCTTGTGGTCGCGCTCGATCACCTGCCGCAGGCGCGACACCTCGGCGTCACTGAGGTCGCGGACCCGCGTGGCCGGCGAGATCCCCGTCCGCTCCAGGATCCGGGCCGCGGTCGAATGCCCCACCCCGAAAATGGCCGTCAGGCCGATCTCGACGCGCTTGTCGCGCGGAAGGTCCACGCCCGCGATGCGTGCCACGTGCTAGCCCTGCCGCTGCTTGTGTTTGGGGGAACGCTTGCAGATCACCCGGATGACGCCACGCCGCCGGACGACCTTGCAGTGCTCGCAAATCGGTTTGACGCTGGTACGAACCTTCATGCGCTCCCTGATTGGCTTCGGAACAAGACACGAAACTTAGACATGCCGCCTAACGGATGCAAGGCCACAGGTTTCGGGCTTCAGTACGGTCGCCGGACGGCGCCCCGCCGGGGGCAATCCGCCGGTCAGGGTAACGCCCGCACCTCCACGAGGTGGTACGACTCGCGCACCCGCTGGAAGCCGAAGTACAGCGTCTCGGTGTGCTCATCCGTGGTGCCGCGCATCCGATAGACGCGCTGGACCTCCACATAGGCCCGGTCCGGGTCCACGTTGCGCGCCACCAGGAGCGAGAGGTCGAGCTCCTGGGTGCCGTCGGCGAAGGTCCGCAGCAGCTCGGCGGCCTGGCTGGGCCGCAGGGCCGACGACGGCTCGGCGCCGGGCAGGTGCACCATGATCGCCTCGCCCGAACTGACCAGGCCGGTGAAATCGTGGCGCCTCCACAGGGTGACGGCGCGCTGCGCGGCCACCATCAGCGAGTCGGCGTGCTGCCCGGCGGGGGGCGCCGGAGGGCCCGACGGGGGACGGGGCGGCGCCACCATCACGAGGCTCGCCACGAGCAGCCAGCTCACGCGCGGGCCTCCGCCACCACGGCCAGCGCCTCGCGCCGCGGATCCCGGGCTCCCGTGATCGGCCGACCCACCACCAGCAGGTCCGCGCCCGCCTGGACGGCCTCGCCCGGCGTGGCCGTCCGAACCTGGTCGCCGCCGGTGTCGCCGGCGCGGCGGATACCCGGCACCACCAGCAGGGCGTCGGGGCCGGCCAAGGCGCGGATCGCGCGCGCCTCCGCGGCGGCCGCGACGTAGCCGTCCAGGCCGGCCTCCAGCCCCAGCCGCACCAGGCGCTGCTGCTCCACCAGGAGATCGGGGGGGGGAGCCACGCGTCCGATGACCGCGCCGAATTCCGCGGCGCCCAGCGAGGTCAGGACGCCGACGCCCACGAGCCGCAGGCCGCCCTGCCGGGCGGCGGCGGCCGCGGCCAGCATCCGCGGCCCGCCGGCCAGGTGCACGGTGGCGAGCGAGACGCCCTGGGCGGCGGCGGCCTCGACGGCGCCCGCCACGGTGTTGGGAATGTCGTGCCACTTCAGGTCGAGAAACACGCGCTTGCCCCGCCCCAGCAGTTCGCGGACCACGCCCGGACCGTCGGCCACGTGGAGCCGCGGCCCGATCTTGTACCAGCCGGCGGCGTCGCCCAGCCGGTCCACCAGCGCCAGCGCCTCGCGCGCGGTCGCCAGGTCGAGAGCCACCACCAGCACGGCCACGTTCTACACTCCAGGACCCGCCGCGTTGCGCGCGGCGGCAGGGCGGCGCCGGGCGAGGAGCGCCGCGAGCTCGCGCGCCACCCGCTCGGGCGCGCGGGGATCGGCCAGCGCCGCGGTGCCCACCTCCACCAGCCGCGCGCCGGCGTCGAGGTACTGCAGCGCGTCCGCGCCGCACCGGATGCCGCCCACGCCGATCACCGGCAGGCCGGCGCGCGCGGCCACGATCCGCGTCATCCGCACGCCCACCGGCAGGAGCGGCGGGCCGCTCAACCCCCCGGACTCCGCCCCCAGCCGCGCGCGGCCCGATCCATCGTAGGCCACGGCCGGGAGCGTGTTCACGGCCGTGAACCCGTCGGCGCCCGCGGCGGCGGCGGCGGCCGCGGTCCGCCCCGGGTCGGGGAGCACGGGCGAGAGCTTGACCACCAGCGGCTTGGCGGTGCGGCTCCGGGCGCGCCGGAGGAGATCGGTCAGGATCGCGTCGTCCGCGCCGAACTCCAGGCCGCCGTGCGCCACGTTGGGGCAGGACACGTTCAGCTCGAACGCCGCCACCGCGGGCTCGGCGCCCAGCCGGCCCACGACCGCGGCGAAGTCGTCCACGGTGTTCCCCACCACGTTGACCAGCACGCGGGCGCGGCGCAGCGAGGCAAGCCACGGCAGCTCGACGGCGCAGAAATGCTCCAGGCCGGGGTTGGCCAGGCCCACCGAGTTGAGCATGGCCCCGCGCGTCTCCGCCACGCGGGGGGCGGGGTTGCCGCGCCGCGGCTCCACGCTCACCGCCTTGGTCACCAGGCCGCCGAGCGCCTCGAGGTCCACCACCCGCGCCACCTCGCGCCCGAAGCCGGCCGTGCCCGCCGCGAGCAGCACCGGGTTCTGGAAGCGGAGCCCCCAGCACTCCACCGCGACGTCCGGGGCGCGCCCGCTCACGCGGGCGGCTCGGGGCCCTGCGGTCCGTAGGGGCGGCGCGGCGGCGCACCGGCGGGACTCTCCGCCGGACCCGCGGAGGCGGGGGCGGCCGGCGCCGGCGCGGCAGCCGCTTCCGCCGGCTGGCTCACGGGCTCGCGGCCCTCCTCGCGCCGCCGCCTCAGCTCGAGCACGTCGGCGCGCTCGGCCGCGACGGCGTCCCGGCGCTGACCGGGGGCTGGCGCCCCCCCGGGCCCCGCGGCCAGGAGCGGACCCTGAACCGCGAGGATGCTCGCCAGGGAGTCCTCGAGCTCGGCGAAGGTGCCGGGGCGCGGCAACCCGCCCAGCGCGGCGATGGTGTAGGGGCTGTCGCGGTAGCGGCCCATCAACAGCGCGCGGAGGGAGTCGGCCCCCGCTCCCGGGTACCCGCCGGCGATCGCCGCGATCAGGCCTTTGGGCGTCCAGGGGGAACTCGGAAACCGCGTGGCCATCTCGGCGAAGGCGCGGGCCGCCAGGCGCCCCGCGTGCAGCGAGTCCCGCAGCAGCTCGGCCCGCTGGAACCAGTGGGCGTCGGGGGCCGGGTGCGTGCCGGCCAGGGTGTCGGCCTCGTCCAGCAGCGCGATCAGGCCCTGGACCTGCTCCGCCACCGAGCCGCCCGCGCGGAGCAGATTGAGCAGCCGCGCGCGCGCGGTGGCGAGCGCCGCGTCGTCCGTGGCGGCCGCGATGGTGAGCCGGATCAGGGCCACCTGCGCCAGCTGCCCCTCGACGCTGTCCGGGGCGGTCGCGACCACCTCCCGCCACCGCGCCGCCGCGCCGGTGGTGTCCGCCACCTTGAGGCGCCGCAGCGCGTCGTCCAGGAGCAGCCGCGCGCGCGCGCCGATCCCGACGTCGCGCCGCGCGCCGAGCCGCGCCGCGAGCGCGGAGGCCCGGCCGACCGCGCCGGCCGCCGCCAGGCTGTCCAGGGCCGGGCGCCAGGCGCTCTCGTCGAAGGTCCTGGCCCCGGCGAGCGAGTCGTACACCGCGCCCGCGGCGGCGGTGTCGCCCAGCCGGAGATCCGTGCTCGCCAGATCGAAGCCCGCGGCGGGCTCGCGCGAGCGCGCGAACTGCTCACGCGCGTCGGCGGGCCGGCCCAGGGCCAGCGAGGCCCGGCCCAGGGCCAGCCACGCGCGGCTCCGGACCGCGCCGTCGCGGGCGCGCGTCGCGCTGTCGAGCGGGACCAGGGCCGAGTCCGGATGGCCCATCTCCAGCAGGCAGCGGCCCAGCAGCTCCAGCGCCTCCAGATGCCGCTCGCGCGGCAGGCGGCGCGCCAGCGCGGCCTTCAGGGCCAGCTCCGCGTCGAACCAGTCCTCGAGATGCACCAGCGCCCGGCCCCGCACCAGCTGCGCGGGCGCGAACCACCCGGACTTGGGATGGTCCACCACCACCGAGTCCGCGTGCGCCTCGGCCTGCC
>JAJYLI010000150.1 GCA_021787855.1 bacterium
CCGACGCCTGCCGCTCCGGCGGTGCAGCAGACGGCGGGGCGCCAGGCGGCGCGGGATGGCGGGGCCGCGGCCCGACCACGGGACACCGCGGCGCGCGGGACGCCGCAGGCGGCTCCCGCCAACCCGCCGGCCGCGCCGGCGGTGTCGGTCAAGGACTCGCTCAACGCGGCCAACGACGCGTTCGACGCCAACCAATTCGACACCGCGATGCGCCTCGGCACCTGGGTGTACGGCTACCCGGCGGCCACGGCCGTCCAGAAGGGGCACGCGGCGGTGCTCGTCGCCACGATCTACGGGCAGCGGAGCGACGTGGACAACACCCTGAACTGGTATCACAACGCCTTGAAGTACGACCCCAACAACCAGACGATCCGGGACGCCATCAGGAACCTCGGGGGCACCCCATGACCGACCGGCGCGTGCGGGTCGAGGTGTTCGGCCGCACCGACGTGGGGAAGACCCGCGATCACAACGAGGACGCCTTCCTCGTCGCGGACCTCACCACGCGGAACGCGTCGCTGCAGCCCGAGGTGCGGGAGCACGACGTGGGCCGGCGGGGCAGCCTGTTCATGGTGGCCGACGGCATGGGGGGCGCCGCCGCCGGCGAGCTGGCCAGCGAGATGGCGACCACCACCGTGTTCGACCACATGGCCAACCAGTGGGGCAACGACCAGGAGGTCACCGAGCAGCGCTTCGCCTACCGGCTCAAGGAGGCGGTGGAGCTGGCCAACCAGCGGATCCACGACTACGCCAGCCAGCACGTCGAGGTGCGGGGCATGGGCACCACCACGACGGCGGCGGGCGTCTTCCAGGGCGCGCTGTACCTGACGCAGATCGGCGACAGCCGCGCCTACCTGATCCGGCAGGGCCGCATCGCCCAGATCACCAAGGACCAGTCGCTGATGCAGCGCCTGGTGGACGCGGGCGAGCTGACGGAGGAGGAGGCGGCGGTGAGCGATCGCCGCAACATCATCCTCCAGGCGCTGGGCCCCGACCCGCACGTCAAGGTGGACCTGACGCGCCAGGAGCTGCGCCGGGGCGACACGCTGGTGATCTGCTGCGACGGCCTGTCGGGCGTCGTCAAGAAGGAGGAGATCGGCTCCACGGTGACCGGGGCCGCGGACCTGGTCGCGGCGTGCAAGCAGCTCATTGACCTGGCGAACGACCGGGGCGGACCGGACAACATCACCTGCATCGTGGCGCGGTTCGGCGGCGAGCTCCCCGGACCGGACGGCTCGGAGCCGGTCGGCCACCAGGTGTACCCGCTGCTCGACACCGAGTCCACCACGGAGCCGGTGCCGGTTTACAAACCCGAAGACCAGGGCGGCCGCAGGACCGAGCCCGCCCCCAGGACCACGGAGCCCAGCGGCAAGAAGAAGTGGTGGCCGTTCTAGACCTCCTTCGCGGGGAGGCGCCCGTCGCGTCATGAAATGCGAGCTGCGGATCATGTCGGGCGCCCGCGCGGGACACCGCGAGGTCTTCGACAAGGCCTACATCGCGCTGGGCCGGCATCCCCTCTCCGATCTGCGCTTCGACGCCGACCGCGATCTCGACGTGTCGGCGCGCCACGCGGCCCTGCTGCTCGCGAACGAGCGCTTCTTGGTGCGCGACCTCGGCAGCCGCAACGGCACCTTCCTGAACGGAGGGCGGGTCACCGCCGACCAGGCGCTGGCGAGCGGGGATCGCCTGCGCTTCGGCGTCAACGGGCCGGAGGTGGAATTCCGCCTGGTGAGCGCGGGGGTCGAGCAGGTCGTGGCCGCCGTGCGCGCGCCCGCCGCGGCGGCGCCCTCACCCGCGCCGCCGCCGCCGGCGACGGCCGCCGCCGCCGGGAAGGGCCGGCCCGCCCCCGCCTCCCCCGCTTCGCCCCGGGCGCCCGCCCCGGCGCCTTCGGCCACCAGCGTGCTGCGGGCACAGGTGAGCGTGCAGGCCGCCCGCTACCGCGCGCTGCTGATCGTCCTCGGCATCATCGTCGTGGGCGCCGTGGCGGTGGTGGTGTGGCAGGGGCGGACCGCGCGCCAGCAGGTCGCCACCATCGGGACCGCGCTCGACTCGCTGAGCCGCGAGCTGCGGGCCCTGCGCCGGGCGCAGACGGCGGCCGACTCCGAGGCGGCGGCCCTCCGGGCGCAGCTCCGGACCGAGCGCGACCCCGCCCAGCTCGCGGCCCTGCGGGCCCGGTACACCGCCGTGCAGCAACAGCGCCGCGACATCGCCGCGGCCCAGACCGTGGACTACACCGCGGTCAACCGCGCCAACGCCCCCGCCGTGGCCATGGTGTACGTCCAGTTCCCCGACGGCTCCGTGTTCACGGGCACCGGCTTCAGCGTATCCGCCCGCGGCGTGCTGCTCACCAACCGGCACGTCGTGCTCGACAGCGGCGGCGCCCGGCCGACCCGGATCGCCGTGCAGTTCGCGGGCTCGGCCGCCGTGCTCCGGGCCCGGCTCGCGCGGGTGGCCCCGGACGTGGACCTGGCCGTGCTCCAGATCACCGACAGCGGCACCTTCCCGGTGATACTTGGACTGCGGCCCGATTCGGCACGTCCCGACTCGGTGGGAGACCCGATCGCGTTGCTGGGCTTCCCGCTGGGCCTGGACATGCCGATGGGCGGGACGGCGGCACAGCCGGTGGTGCAGCCGACCCTGGTGCCGGGCACCATCGGCAAGGTTCTGCCCGATTCCCTGCTGCAGCTGGATGCGTACAGCGGGACCGGAGCGAGCGGCAGCCCCATCCTCGATCGCCGGGGCCGGGTGATCGGCGTCGAGTTCGGGGGGCTGAGCGAATCCGGGGGGCGGATCGTGCTCGGGCTCCCGATCAGCCGCGCGACGGCCCTGCTGTCTCGCGCCACGACCTCGACGGAGGAATGATCTGATGCACCTGAGTCGTTCGAAGCTGCTGCTCGGGGTGGCGGCCGCGGGCCTCCTGGCCGGATGCGACGTGCCGCTCACGCCCAAGTGGGACGTGCCGATGTACCTGCCGCTCACCACCCAGCCGATCCACCTGGACTCGACCTTCACGTTCGGGTTCATCCCGCCGGGCGTGTCCGACACCGTGAGCTTCCCGCCGCAGCTCCAGGACGTCTCGGGAGCGCTCCAGGACATGCTGAGCCACCTGAGCGACCCCTCCCACTGCACGCTGGCCGCCAACCCGGCCCTGTCGTGCAACACGATGATGGTGACCGTCACCAAGCACACGGCCATCCAGGCGCAGGACACGCTGTTCGTGGCCCCGGACTCCGCCGCGCTGTTCGCGCCACCCAATGCCGCGGTGCCCTACACCTCGACCAGCAACGGCATCGTCTTCCCCATCGCGGTGGCGGCGGCCGACACCCTGGTCGCCGACACGATCAACATCTCCCAGGCCTCGATGGGGATGCTCAAGGCGGCCGGCGACAGCAGCCACGTGCTGTGGATCCAGTTCCGCGGCCGGGTCGGCAATCCGTCGTCGAGCTCCATCACGATCACCAGCGCCGACTCGATCGGCATCGCGTTGGCGGTGACCATCTCGGTCGCCGTCTCCCACCGCTAGGAGGATCGCCATGAGACGCCTTTCGCTCGTCGTGGCCGGCCTCCTGGTGCCGGCCCTGGTGCAGGCGCAGCTCCCCGACCCCTCGACCCGGGCGCTCGGGATGGGCGGCGCGTACAGTTCGCTGGCACGCGGCTACGAGGCCGTCGCGTGGAATCCGGCGATGCTCGCGACCTGGGGGAACCCGGGCTTCACCGTTGATCTGCCCCACGCGAGCCTGGAGGTGGGGAGCAACGCGTTCGGCCTGTCGGACTTCCGCAAGTACGCGAACAGCTACCTGTCGCCGGCCGACAAGCAGACGCTGCTCGACAAGATCCCGGACTCGCTGGCGATCCGCACGCTGGTGGGGGTGGCGCCGTTCGGCCTCTCGATCGGGCCGTTCGCCTTCATGGTCGGCGCCTCCGGCGAGACGGACCTGGGCGTCAGCAAGGACGCCGCGCGGCTGATGCTGTTCGGCAACGCGCCCGCGCCCGGCGTGTCGTCGCTGTTCACCGCCCAGGGGTCGAACGGCCGGGCGTGGGCGGCCACCACCGCGGCCGCCAGCCTGGCCCTGCCCTTCTCCCTCCCGGTGGGCCGCCTGTCCGTCGGCGCGACGTACAAGTACGTGATCGGCAACTTCCTGGGCAGCGCCGCCGATATGGGCACCCAGGCCACGGTCGGCCCGCCGTTCTCGGCCGTCGAGGCGGCCCAGGCCGTCTATACCAACTACGCGAAGCGCTGCGGGAGCTTCCAGCCCCTCGGCACCGGCGCGTGCGGCGCCAAGGCCGGGAACGGGTACGGGGTGGACCTGGGGGCGGCGCTGCAGTTCAGCCGCAAGCTGACGCTGTCGGCGGTGCTGGTCAACGCCGTGAGCAAGATGACCTGGGATCCGAACCGCCTGGTGTACGAGCGGACCCGGCGCGTCGTCACGCAGGACGCGACGGGAAAGGTCAGCACGACCGTGATGGATTCCACGCAGCTCCACACGGCCGCGGCGATTGACGCCGATCCGGTCGCGCGCGCGTACCGGGATTCGCTCCTGGCCAACGCCGACTTCGCGCGGCTGGCCCGCGTCGGCGTGGCGCTCCACGACGGATTGCTCTCGCTGGCCGCGGGCCTCCAGGTGCGCCTCAAGAGCGGGCTCGACGACCGGCCCGCCCAGGAGCTCTCGGCCGGGGCGGAATACCGCCTGCTGGGCATCCTGCCGCTGCGGGTCGGCGGCGCCTGGGACTTCGGCCAGGGCACCACGCTGGCGGCGGGAACCGGCCTCCAGCTCCTCGGGCTCAACGTGGACGCCTCGGTGGCCAACATCTCGGGGACGGGGAATCCCGGGGTCCGCGTGGGCGTCGGTGTCGGGCTGATGTGGTGATCCGTGCGGGAGAGGTGATGAAGTGACTTTATCACTCCATCACTTCATCACCTCCCCGTCGGGCCCTCCGCCACACCAGCCACCCCGCCACCAGCGCCGCCGACGTCCCCGCCGCCCAGGCGGCCGATCCGATCACGACTCCACCGATGGCCAGCATCCCCCCCAGGATCATCGCCAGCGTCCCGCCCGCTTCGGTCAGTTCCCGCCCCAGGGGTCGGGGCGGCGCGCCGCCCACGCGGGAGCGGACCCGGCGCCAGCCGGGCCCGCCGGGACGGGCGCGCGCGTAGAAGGCGTCGAGCACCTCGGGCTGCTCGGGCCTGGTCAACAGCATCACCGGCAGCCAGACGGCCACGGCGCCTCCGGCGGTGAGGAGCAGCTTCGCGCCGAAGCTCATCCGGTCCAGCGCCGGCACCACCGTCGCCGCCACCGCGATGGCCGGCGCCACCAGCAGGGCCGCCCACTCCGCCCAGGCGTTCACCCGCCACCAGAACCACCGCAGCAGCAGCACCGTGCCGGAGCCGTTGCCGACCAGGATGACGAGCCGGAACACGCGGCCCACGTCGTTCATGGCGAAGCTCCCCGCGGCGGCGAGCAGCGTGATCAGGACCGAGGCCACGCGGCCGACCAGCACCAGGCGCCGCTCCTCCGCCCCGGGCGCGAGGAAGCGCTGGTACAGGTCGCGGGCGATGTACGAGGCGCCCCAGTTGACCTGGGTGGAGACGGTGGACATGAAGGCCGCGAGCAGCGACGCGAACACCAGGCCGAGGACGCCGGTCGGCAGGAAGCGCAGCATCATCAGCGGATAGGCCGTCTCGGGATCGCGCAGGCCCGGCAGCAGCACCATCGCCGCCAGCGCCACGACCACCCAGGGCCAGGTGCGCACGACGTAGTTCAGCACGTTGAACAGGCTGGCCGCGCGCTCGGCCGCGCGCTCGTCGCGCACCGCCGAGAGGCGCTGGACGAACATGCCGCCGCCGTCGGCCCCGCGGAACGCCCACCACTGGATCCCGAGGTAGGCCAGGAACGTCCCGAACGGCAGCGCCGTGTCGCCGGGCCGCGGCACCAGGCGCAGGGTGTCCGCGTGCCCCTGCGCGACGAGCTGCTCGCGCAGGGCGGCCAGGCCGCCGACCTCGTGCAGCGCGTAGGCGGCGACCAGCATCGCGCCGAGCAGGGCGAGGACGAACTGGAGGAAGTCGGTGGTGACCACGCCCCACAGCCCCGCCGCCGCCGCGTAGGCCAGCGTCAGGGCCACGATGATCACCACGGCCCAGCGCTGGGGGTCGCCGGGCAGCGGCAGGGCCTGCACCGCGCCCAGCGAGACCAGGACTTTCCGCATGGCCAGCATGCCGTAGCCGATGCCCAGGCAGTTGATCGGGATCGCGAACAGCAGCGCGCGCGTCCCGCGCAGGATCGCCGCCGGCCGGCCCCCGTAGCGCAGCTCGATCAGCTCCGCGTCGGTCATGATGGTGGCGCGCCGCCACAGCCGCGCCAGGACCACCGCCATGAACACGTGCGTGAACGCGAAGCTCCACCATTCCCAGTTGCCGGCGATGCCCCGCCGCGCGACCACGCCCGTCACGTACAGCGGGGTGTCCACGTTGAAGGTCGTGGCCGCCATCGAGACCCCGGCGAGCCACCACGGGACGGATCGCCCGCCGACGAAGAAGTCGGCCAGGCTCCGGGAGCCCCGCCGCGCCAGCCAGACGCCCAGCGCGAGCGTGCCGCCCAGATACACGGCGACGACGAGCCAGTCGAGGGGGCGCACTAGGGCGCGAGCAGCCGGCCGGCCGCGGCCGCCTGCAGCAGGGGCTCCCCCGCCCAGGCGCACCACACCGGCCCCCGGCCGGGGACCGCGGCCGCGACTCTCGGGTGCGCGAACACCACCACCGTCGCGGCGCCGGTGACGGCGGCCGCCAGCTCCCGGGCGGCCCGCGCCCCGAGCGTGGCCCGCCCCTTCCCGCCGCGCACCTCGGAGAACAGCAGGACCACGCGCTGCCCGCCCGCCGCCACGCGGACCCCGCGCTCCCGCAGCGCCGCGGCGAACGCGCCGCGCGGCGGCACGGGGTACGCGCCGCCCGCGTCGTCATCCACGATCACCAGGTCCACGGCGGCCGGCGCCGGGCGCGCCTCGCCCCGCACCAGCCGCACGGCCGCGCCGGCGAGCTCGGC
>JAJYLI010000006.1 GCA_021787855.1 bacterium
TCCGATGATCTACACCATCGGTCACTCGACGCGGCCCATCGAAGAGTTCATCGCGCTGCTCGGGGAGCAGGCCGTGGACCTGGTGGTGGACGTGCGGCGCTTCCCCGGCTCCCGGCGCCATCCGCAGTTCGGGGCCGAGGCGCTGACCGCGGCGCTGGCGGCGGTGGGCGTGACGCGCCGCCACGAGGAGGTGCTGGGTGGGCGGCGGAGCCCGGCGCCCGATTCGCCCAACGGCTACTGGCGACGGGCGCAGTTCCGCGGCTACGCCGACCACCTGGCCACGCCGGAGGCCCGGGCGGCGGTGGAGCGGCTGGTGGAAGAGGGGGCGGCGCACCGGCTGGCGCTGCTGTGCGCGGAGGCGGTGCCGTGGCGTTGCCACCGGCAGCTCGTGGCCGACGCGCTCACCGCGCGCGGGCTGGAGGTGTGGCACATCCTCTCGCGGGGCCGCCTGGAGCGCCATGTCCTGAACCCCGCGGCGCGGCCCGGGGGCGACGGGGTGCTGGTCTATCCGGCGCCGTGAACCGCCGGGCCCGGCACGCCGCCGGCGCCGCGGCGCCGGGCCGCCCTACGACAGCCGGGTGGCGCGGATCAGCGCCTCCATGTGCTCCAGGTAGCGCTCCAGCGCGCGCCGCCCGGAGGGCGTCAGGCGGTACTCGGTCCGCGGCAGCCGCCCCTCGAACGACTTGGTGCACGCCACGTACTGCGCCTCCTCCAGCTTGCGCGCGTGCACGCTGAGGTTCCCGTCGCTGGTGTTGAGCAGCTTCTTGAGGTCGCCGAAGCTCAGCGATTCGTTCACCGCCAGCGCGCTCACGATGCCGAGCCGCAGCCGCTCGTGAATCAGCCGGTCCAGCTCCGAGGCGTGCGCGCTCGCCGGGGGGGAGACCGGGTCCCTCTCCTCCTCGTGCGCGCCCGCGCCGCCCGGGCGGCGTTCTCCATCCTTCCTCACGGCGCTCGCCCTAGCCACCGTGCTTCCGGGCGATCAGCGCGCCATAGACGATGTGCAGCGCGCCGAACCCCACCGCCATGAGCAGGTTCCCCCACGCGGCGGGCGCCGCGAGCGCCGCCGCCCCCACCACCATGAAGGAAAGGCCCATCACCGGCACCGCGCGCACCGAGAACGCGCCCGCCGTCGCGAACGCCGTCCCGTAGAGCAGCAGCCACATGCCCGGCAGCAACGCCTGCTGCCCGCCGTAGTACAGTGGAATGGTCAGGATCGCCCCGGCCGCCAGCGGCGTCACGAAGGTCAGCGTGAACTTCCGCCCCGGCCGGCCGGTCAGGGGCTGCCGCGCCAGCCGCGCCTTGCGCACCGTCATCCCCACGCCGATCAGCGCGCCCAGCACCGCCTCCGCCAGCCAGATCCGCATCCACGCCCGGTGGGTCGCGGCCTGCTGCGCGAGGTACGCCGCGGGCAGCGCGGTGAGCCCGACGATGGCGCCCGCCCAGCCCGACAGCGCCGTGAACGACGCCGCCCCCTCCATCGTCCGGCGGATGTAGCGCAGATCGTCCATCGCCCGCGCGTGCAGGGCGTCGCTCTCCCCCCCCCCGGGCGCCGACGGCGCGCCCGGAGCGGAGGCGGAGGCCGGCGCGGGGGTGCGGCCCGGCGGAGGTGTGGTCATGGCGCGAGGATAGGCCGACGCCCCGCCGGTGTCAAGTACTTTGTGGTGCAAAGCATGGCGGCGCAACCCAAGTGCTTGCCACCGCTGGACCTGGGCGCCGTGGAACCTCCGTCCGCGTGCGCGGTACACCGCCGGGTGCGTTCCCACGACAGGGAGACGCCCCCCGCCGAGCCCCCATCGGAGAGCCCGGCGGCATTACGGGTCCTCCAGCTCAGCGGCTATCACGGGCAGCCGACCTCCGCCGGGCTGCTGGTCGCCAGGTTCGACGCGGGGCAGCGGATGCGCCGGGCGGTGAAGGGCCTGGCCGGGTTCTGGGGCGCGATGGTGGTGAGCGTGTTTCTCCCGGTCGCGCACTTCGTGCTGGTGCCGTCGTTCTTCTTTTTCGGGATCTACCAGTTCTTCAAGCGGCTGCGGGTGAGCGAGCTGGTGCGCGGGGCCCACGGCGTCTGCCCCGACTGCGGTGCCGAGCAGGACTTCGAGACCGGCGCGCGGCTGGCGCTCCCGATGAGCGTGCGGTGCGCGAAGTGTCATCGCGGGCTGACCCTTGCGGAGGTCGCATGAAACTGTTGCGCGGGCTGATCAGCTTCAGCGTGGGAACGGTGCTGGGCGCGCTGGGCCAGAAGACGCTGGGGATCACCGGGATGGTGCTCGGCTCGATCGCGGGCATCTTCGCCGGCTACTGGGGCGCGCGGCGGCTGATGCCGTAGGCGCCGCGGCCGCCTGCCGCCCCGTCCGCCGCGGCCGGCGGACGGATTGACACCCGCGCCGCCCGCGCCATCTTCCGGCGTGCGGCTCGCGGTACTCCTCTCCATCGTCACGCTGCTGCCGGCCCCCGCGTGGGGCCAGTCGCGAGCCGGCCCGCGGCCTCGCGCCCGGGTCCGCGCCACCACCGTCCGGGGCCCGCGCGGCACCGTGCCCGCGCTGCCCCTGGACCGCGTGATCCCCCTGCTCAAGGAATACCGGGCCATCCCATGAGCGCGCTCTTCTCGACCAACGTCGCCGCCTTGTCACCCAGCGCCACGCTCGCCGTCTCGGCCGAGGCCGCGCGCCTGAAGCGCGAGGGCGTGGCCGTCGTGGACCTCGGGGCCGGCGAGCCCGACATGCCCACGCCGAAGCTGGTGGCCGAGGCGGGGATCCGGGCCACCCAGCAGGGCAGGACCAAGTACGCCGCGACCGAGGGCCTGCTGGAGCTGCGCAGCGCCGTCGCGCGGCGGCTCTCCCTGCTCTCGGCCGGCCGGCCGGTGAACGCCGACAACGTGGTGGTCTCGAACGGCGCCAAGCAGGCGCTCCTGAACGCCAGCTTCTGCCTGTTCGGCCCGCGGGAGAAGGTGCTGGTCCCGACCCCGGCGTGGACCTCGCACCCGCAGATCGTGCAGATCGCGCGGGCGCTGCCGGTCGCGGTGCACGGCGCGCCGGAGTGGAGCCTCAAGGTCTCGGTGGCGGACCTGGACCGCGCGTGGGACGAGTCGGTGAAGGGCCTGATCATGAACTCGCCCTCGAATCCGACCGGCGCGGTGTACACGCTGGCCGAGCTCAGGGCCATCGCCGAGTGGGCGAAGCGCAAGGGCGTCTGGATCGTGTCGGACGAGATCTACCGGCGCATCCACTACGGCGACGGCGCGGCGCCGTCGTTCCTGGACCTGCCGGACGAGCTGCTGGAGCGGGTCGTGGTGGTGGACGGGGCCAGCAAGGCGTACGCGATGACCGGGTGGCGCATCGGCTTCGCCCTGGCGCCGCGGGAGCTGGCGAAGACGATGGCCGCGCTCCAGTCGCACGCCACCTCGGGCGCCAACACCATGGCGCAGTGGGCCGCGGTCGAGGCGTTCGGCAACGACGCCGTCGAGGCCGACGTCACCCTGATGGTGGGGCGGTTCCGGCAGCGGCGCGACGTGCTGGTCGCCCGGTTCCGCGCCGAGCTGCCCGGGGTCGAGTTCGTCGAGCCGCTGGGCGCCTTCTACCTCTACTTCCGGGTGGACGACGTGTTCAGCCGCGCCGTCCCCAACGCCACCGAGTTCTGCCGCCGGCTGATCGCCGACGAGGCCGTCGCGCTGGTGCCGGGGTCCGCCTTCGGCGACGACCGCTGGGTCCGCCTGAGCTACGCCGCCAGCGAGGAGGCGCTCAAGGAAGGGGTGGACCGGCTGGTGCGCGAGATCAATCGCCTGGCCGCCGAGAAGGCGGAAGCGAGACAGCAGAAGGCGGGTTAGTAGCCACTCCCCCCTCGCCGCCCGGGAGCGGCGCGGAACTCCGTGTTCTGCCAGCTTCCCGCTCCCCAATGACGGCCCATTCTGGCTCGTGGCCGGGCCAGCGCCTATATTGTCCGCCCGCATCCACTTGGGGCATCGCCATGGGTCTTGGCGGGCGGGTCGTCGAGCGCACCGGCCGGGCGCCGCACATCTCCTTCCGATGGGATGCCGAGACGGACATCCTGACCGGCACGATCAAGAGCGCGCGGCGCGCGGACGAGGGGCTCACCGGCTCCGTGGAGCTGGAGGGCAGCGACGGCTCGTTCGTGCTGCTGGACGTCGTCGGCGGCGCGATCCGCGGCGTGGAGGTGGTGGTGTGGCCGGACGTGAAGACGGCCCCGGCGCTGGCGGCGCCGTCCGCGGTCGAGGAGGCCGACCTGACGCTTTCAGGCCGCCGCTCGCAGCCCTCCGTGGCGGCGGTGGAGGTGGACACCGCGCTCACGATCGAGACCAACGCCGCCGAGTCCGTGTTCCACGTGCGCCTGGGGGGGGGCGGGGGCCCGGCGCGGCGGGCGCGCGTGATCCGGGTGGCCGACGGGCTGCTGGTCGAGATGGACGAGCACAACGAAGTCACGGGGTTGTGGCTGCTCGACGTCCCGCCGTTTCCCGCCGACGAGCCGGTGATGTGAGCGCGTGAGAATCGCGCACCTGGCGGACGTCCACCTGGGCTTCCGCCAGTTCGCCCGCCTCGACCCCGGCGGGGTGAACCAGCGGGAGGCGGACGTCGCGGAGGCGTGGCGCCGCGCGGTGGACGCGCTCATCGAGGAGCGCCCGGACGCCGTGCTGATCGCGGGCGACCTGTTCCACTCCGTCCGGCCGACCAACCGCGCCATCATCGAGGCGTTCACCGGGCTCCGGCGGCTCCGCGAGGCGCTGCCCGCGGCGCCGGTCGTGCTCATCGCGGGCAACCACGACACGCCGCGCTCGGTCGAGGCCGGCTCGATCCTCAAGCTCATGGGGGCCCTGCGCGTCGAGGTGGTGGACGACGCGCCCCGCCGGCTGCGCTTCCCCGAGCTGGACCTGTCGGTGCTGGCGGTGCCGCACGCCGCGCTGCTGGGCGAGCGGCACCGCGACGAGTGGCGCCGCGACCCGCGTTCCCGCTACAACGTGCTGACGACCCATCCGGAGCTGCCCGGCCTGTTCCCCGAGGGCGTGACCGACTACGGGGGCGCGCGGGTGGACCTGGCGGACCTCGGCGGCGCCGGTGGCGGCGCGTTCGACTACGTGGCGCTGGGCCACTACCACATCGTGCACCTGGCGGCGCCGGGCATCTGGTACAGCGGCTCGCTGGAGTACACCAGCCCCAACATCTGGGGGGAGTGGAAGACCGAGGACCGCGCGGAGCCGCTGCGGGTGGAGCAGCGCGAGTGGGGTGAGTGGCGGGAGGAGCGGCGCCGCAACCTCACCAAGGGCTTCCTGGTGGCGGATCTCGACGCGGGCAGCGTCAGTCGCGTGAACCTGGAGCCGCGGCGCCGGATGTACGACCTGGACCGGCTCGACGCCTCGGGCATGACCGCCGCGGAGCTGGACGCCGCCATCCAGGCGCGGGTGGCGGAGCTGCCCTTCGTTCTGGATGGTGCGGTCGTGCGCCTGGTGGTGCAGGAAGTGCCGCGCGCGCTGGCGCAGGCGCTGGATCACGAAGCGCTGCGCGCGCTGCGGGCCAAGGCGCTGCACTTCCACCTGGACCTGCGGCGGCCCGAGCCGCACCGGCGGGTCGTGGGCATCGGGGGCTTCGGGGGAAGCGGCCGGCAGCCGCTGGCGGACCTGGTCGCGGACTACCTGGGCCGGCGGCCGCTGGACGCCGACCTGGACCGTGAGCGGCTGGTCGCGCTGGGCCGCGGCTACCTGGAGCGGGTGGAGCGGGATCTGATCGAGGGCGGCGCGCCCGGGGGCGGGGGCGGCGGGGGCGGCGCCGGCGCGGGGGCGGGCGGCTGATGCGCCTCCACCGCCTGCACCTCGCGAATTTCCGCCAGCACCGCGACACCACGCTGGAGCTGGGCCCCGGCCTCACGGGCATCATCGGCGCCAACGGCGCGGGCAAGAGCACGCTGCTCGAGGCCATCGCCTGGGCGCTCTACGGCATGGACGCGGCGCGCGGCACTCGCGACTCGATTCGCTGGCGGCGGGCGCGGCCGCGCTCCGAGGTGCGCGTGGAGGTGGAGTTCGGGCTCGGGGCGCACGAGTACCGGGTGGTGCGCACGTTGTACGGGGCCGAGCTGTATCTGGACGGGGGGGCGCAGCCCATTGCGACCTCGCTGGCGGAGGTGACCGCGCGGCTGGGCCGGGTGCTGGGGATGACCCGCGACGAGTTCTTCAACACCTACTTCACCGGCCAGAAGGAGCTGGCGGTGATGGCGGCGATGAAGCCGACGGAGCGGGGGCAGTTCCTGTCGCGGCTGCTGGGCTACGACAAGCTGCGGCTGGCGCAGGAGCGGGTGCGCGCGCAGCGGAGCGCGCTCAGGATCGAGCTGGGCGCCCTGGAGCAGGCGCGGCCCGACCCGGCGGCGCTCAAGGCGGCGCGGGAGCGCGCGGCGGCCCAGCGGGACGAGGCGGCGAAGCAGGCGGCGGCGCTGGAGGCCGCCTTCGGCGAGGCGCAGCGGGCGCGGGAGGCGCACGCGCCGCGGTTCCGGGAGCTGGCGGAGCAGCGCGAGCGCCACCTCGCGCTGGCGGCGGAGCGCCGGCTGGCGGAGGAGCGGGTCCGGCAGGCGGTGGAGCTGGTGACGCGGCTCGCCGCGGAGCACGCCGGGGCGGCCGCGGCGGCGTCCGAGCGGGAGGCGCTGGCGCCGGAGCTGGCGGCCTGGCCCCCGCTCCGGGCCGAGCTGGCCGGGCTCGAGGACCTGGCGCGGGACGCGGCGCGGCGGCAGACGCTCGAGGCCCAGCTCGCCGAGGTGGCGGCGCAGCAGGGCGAGCTGGAGCGCCGCCTGGCGGCGGCGAAGGCGGCGGCGGGGGAGGCGCGCGCCCTGGCCGTGCGGCTGGACGAGCGCAAGAGCGAGCAGGAGGCGGTGGAGCGCGAGTACGAGGAGCGGCAGAGCGCCTGGGTCCGCGAGCGGCAGGACGCGGAGTCCAAGCGCCAGTCGCTGCTCGACCAGTTCCGGGACCTCGAGGCGCAGCGCCAGCGTATCATGGACGCGGGGCCCCGGGGCGCGTGCCCGACCTGCGGCCGCCCGCTGGGCGACGAGTTCGACGGCGTGGTCGAGCTGCTGACCTCGCAGCTCGAGGAGGTGCGCTCCAACGGCCAGTACTTCCGCGGGCGGCTGGAGCAGCTCAAGGCCGCGCCGCCGGAGCTGGCGGCCGTCGAGGCGCGGCGGCAGGGCGCCCGGGAGGCGGTCGAGCGCGAGGCCCAGGCGCTGGCCGTGGCCACCAGCGCGGCGCGCGAGGCGCAGGAGCTGGAGCGGCAGCGCCGGCGGCACGAGGAGCGGGCGGCGCAGCTCGGCGCCGAGGTCGCGCGCTTGAAGCCCGGCTACGACGCCGCCCGGCACGACGAGGTGCGGCGGCAAGTGTCGGCGCTGGAGCCCGTGGCGGCGCGCGCCGAGCGCCTGGCCGCCGTGGCGGAGCGGGCGCCGCGGCTGGCGGCGGACCTCGCCGCGGCGGAGAGCCGGCGCGGCGCGCTGGTCGAAGCGCTGGCCGGGGTGGAGCGCGACCTGGCCGCGGTGCCGTTCTCCGAGGACGCCTTCCGGGCGGCGACGGAGGAGATGCAGCGCCGGGACGAGGCGTGGCGGCGCTCGGAGCTGGAACTGACGGTGGCGCGGTCGGAGCTGGGGGCGGCCACGGAGCGGCTGCGGGCCGCCGAGCGGGCGGAGCAGGAGGCGGCGGTGCACGCCGAGCGCGCGGCCGCGGTCGGGGCCGAGCTGCGGCTCCACACCGAGCTGGATCGCGCGCTGGGCGACCTCCGGACCGAGCTGAACCAGGAGATGCGCCCCGAGCTGGCGGCCCTGGCGGGCGAGTTCCTGGCCGCCCTCACCGACGGGCGGTACGACGAGGTGGAGCTGGACGAGAACTACCGCCTCACGGTGATGGAGCACGGCGAGGTCGCGCCCGTCATCTCCGGCGGCGAGGAGGATCTGACCAACCTGGTCCTGCGCCTGGCGGTGAGCCAGATGATCGCCGACCGCTCCGGCCAGCCGCTCTCCCTGCTGGTGCTGGACGAGATCTTCGGCTCCCTCGACGAGGCGCGCCGCGCCCACGTGATCGAGCTGCTGCGCGCCCTGGAGGGCCGGTTCCCGCAGGTGATCCTGATCACCCACATCGAGGGCGTCCGGGAGGCTGTGGACCGGGTTTTGCGCGTGCGGTTCGACGAGGCCGGCGGTGCCGCCGTGGTGGAGGAAGAGCGGGCGGCGCTGGCCCTGGACGGGGGTGGGAATGCGGATGTGGCAGCCTGAGCGCGCGGCCCGCGGGCCGCTGGCGGCGACCGAGCGCGACATCCCGGGCTTGAACCGGCTGTTCGCCGACGCCTTCACGGACCGCTACCGGCGGGACGGGCTGGTGGGCGTGCGGGTGCCGTTCCTCCACGCGGCCATCTGGCGCTACGCCATCGCCGACGCGGGCGCCGGCGCGATGCTGTGGCGCGACGAGCAGGACCGGATCGTGGCCTTCAACATCGCCCACCGCTCCGGAGCCGAGGGCTGGATGGGGCCGCTGGCCGTGCGTCCCGACCGGCAGCTCGCCGGGGTCGGCAAGGAGATCGTGCTGAGCGCGGTGGAGTGGCTGCGCACCCAGGGCGCGACCGTGATCGGCCTCGAGACGATGCCGCGCACGATGGACAACGTCGGCTTCTACAGCCACCTGGGCTTCCTGCCCGGGCACCTGACGCTGACCCTGACCCGCGACGCGCAGCGGCCGCTCGGCAAGGCGCCGTACGAGGTGCTGGGCGGCATGGACGCCGCGGCGCGGGTGGCGCGGCTGGAGCGGATCCGCGCGCTGGTGGGCTCCCTGGCCCCCGGCTACGACTTCACCCGCGAGATCGAGCTCACGCTGGCCATGTCCCTGGGCAACGTGATCACGCTGCCGCGCGAGGACGGCTCCGGCGCGCTGGCCGCGTTCGCCCTGTGCCACAGCGCGCCCCTGGCGGAAGGCGGCACGCGCGACGAGCTGCGGGTGCTGAAGGTCGCCGCGGCCGACGCCGGGGCCTTCGCGGCGCTGCTCGAGGCCGTGGGCGCGTGGGCGGCCACCCAGGGCATCCGCCGCGTCGCCGTCCGCTGCCAGACCGCCTATCAGGACGCGTACGCGTGGCTGGTGCGGAACGGGTTCCGGGTGCGCTGGAGCGACCTGCGCATGACCCTCGCCGACCACCCCGAAGTCAGGCCGGACCAGGGAGTGCTGTGGTCCAACTGGGAGATCTGAGCGGAGTGCGGGTGGCGGTCGGGCGGACTCCAGCCCGCGTCCTCCGGCAGGTCAGGAGGGCAGGGCCGGCGCGGCCGCGTAGTACGCCGAGGCGCGGTAGCGCGCCAGCGCGCGGTGGGCCAGCAGCTTGACCAGGACCGCGAGCGGGATGGCGACCAGCAGGCCCACGAAGCCCAGCAGCAGGCCGAACAGCGCCAGGGCGATCATCACCCACACCGGGTTCAGCCCCACCGCGCCGCCCACGATGCGGGGGCCGGTCAGGAGCTGGTCCATGCCCTGCACGATGGCGTACACGACGACGAGCTGGAGGAAGGCGGTGCCGATCGCCCCCGAGGCCAGGGCCAGGACCACGCCCGGCAGGAGGCCCAGCGGCAGTCCGATGTAGGGGATCAGGTTGCCCAGTCCCGCGCTCACGCCCACCAGCAGCGCGCCCGGGAAACCCAGCAGGCCGAGGCCGATCGCGGTCAGCGCCCCCACCAGCGTGGCCTCGGTGAGCTGGCCGCGCACGTAGCGGCCGAGCTGCGCGTCGTACTCGCGGACGAAGGCGAGCACCCCCTCGCGCCGGGACGGCGGGACCAGCGCCGCGACCCAGCCGGTGATCCGCTCCCAGGCGTTGAGCAGGTGGTAGGTGACCACCGGCGTCACCACGACGAACCCGACCACCGTGAGCGCGATGCTCACCCCGCGGCCGATGCCGAGGATCCCGCCCCACACGCCCCGCAGGATGTCCTGCCACCGGGACTGCACCAGCGCCACCAGGTCCGCCGCGCTGAGGCCCCGGAGCTTCGCCGCCTGCGCCTCGGTCAGCAGGCCCTGGTTGCTCGCCAGGAAGCTGGCCCGCAGCCGGTCGAGCCAGTCGCCCAGCCGTGCGACGAGGACGGGCACCTTCTGGGCGAGCTGGACGACCTGCTGGCCCACGGCGGGGACCAGGACGAGCAGCAGGACCACGACCAGGGCGAGAAAGGGCAGCAGCACCGCGAGGCTGCCCAGCCAGCGGGGCACGCGGCGGCGGTCGAGCCAGGCCACGGCCGGGGCCAGCAGATAGGCGAAGGCGAGGCCCAGCACGAAGGGCGCGAGCAGGGTGCCCGCGGCCCAGAACAGCCACACGGCTACCAGGGCGGTGGCCGCGGCCAGCAGCCGCGCCGCGTGACGGTTCCGGCGCTCGGGCCACAGCACCGCCCACAGGAGCGCGTACACCACCAGCGGCGACAGCACCCCGCGGACGCTGTACAGCAGCACCGCCACCAGCAGCGCCGCCGGCAGCACCAGGCCGGCCAGGCGCATGCCGCGGCCGGCGGCCTTGGGGCTCGCCGCGTCCGGGGTGATCACCGGCGCTACGCTACCACGCGTGGCGGCCGGTCACAAGGCGGCGGATGAGGAGCACGACGCCCAGGGCCAGGAACAGGTGCGGCCAGCCCGCGCCCACGGGATGCACGAAGACCAGGAAGATCCAGATCAGCACCGACACGATGCCGGCGGCCAGTGAGAGATTCATGCTTGTCCTCGCGTCAGGGTCCGAGTGCCGGGAACCGAGTGCCCGGGACGGTTGCCGGACGGCGCGGTGGCGGTGGTTCCCGGCCGCAAGCCGCCGATCACTCGTAGTAGTTCCTCTCCCACCCGTGCTCCTTGAGCTCGTGCAGGAGCCCTGGCGAGAGCTTGCGTCCATCGCTGACGGCGCAATTGGCGCGCGCGTGCGTGGCCGTCCGCATCCCCGCGATCACGGTCCCCACGGCCGGGTGGCTCAGGCAGAAGCGCAGCGCGCCCTCGGCCAGGGTGTCGGCTTCCCTGAGCAGCACCGGCCGCAGCCGCTCGACCCGGCGCGCGACCTCCGCCGGCCGGTCGTCCCGGAAGTAGCGCTGGCGCCAGTCGCCGGGCGGGAAGGCCACGCCCGGCTTGATCGCGCCGGTGAGCCCGCCCTCGTCGAACGGCACCCGCACGATCACGCCCACGTTCCGCTCCCGGCACGCGGGCAGCAGCGCGCGCTCCGGCGACTGGTCGAAGATGTTGTAGATCACCTGCAGCGTCTCGATCAGGTCGCAGTGCCGCACCGCCTCGAGCGCGCTGGCGGGATCGTGCTCCGTGTTCGAGATCCCCACGTGGCGCACGACCCCGCGCTGGATCAGGCCGCCCAGGACGCGCTCGACCTTCTTCCACTCGGGCTCGTTCAGCCACTCGTCGCGCCACACGTGGAACTGCAGGATGTCCACCGGCCGGCCGAGGTTGGCCGCGCTGGTCTCGGCCGAACGCGCGACGTAGTCCGCGGAGAACACCTGCGCGAGGGTCGTGCCCGGCAGCGCGGGCCACACCCGGTCGGCCGGCGGGATCTTGGTGGCCACCACGATCTTCTCGCGGCGCAACGCGACCGCTCGGCCCACCAGCCGCTCGCTGTGCCCGTCGCCGTACGCGAGCGCGGTGTCCACGAGAGTGACACCCAGGTCGAAGGCCGCGTGCAGGGCCGCCAGGGCCGCGTCGTCGTCGCCGCCCTGCCACATCGCGCCGCCGATCCCCCAGGCCCCGAACCCGATTTCCGACACTGTGTAGCCAGTGCGTCCAAGCGGTCGTGCGATCATGTGCGCTCCTCGCGTGTCACCCGCGCCACACTCTTGACACCCCGGCACAGGAATCCTAGCTTGGCTGCAGACGATCCGGAAATGGAGCGGAGAGACCAATTATTGAGCCAACAGGTCCGATGGTGGTCCCATATACGCCGGTGGACGACAGGCCCCTTCGGTGGGGTAGCCGGAAGCCGATGCGCGGGGCCAGGGGTTACGATTCGGGCTTCAATAATCCTCTTCGCTCCCTTCCTTACGCCCCGGGTTCACGCCCGGGGCGATTTGCTTCCCCTGCCCTCGCGCAGCACGGCCAGGAACACGCGCGGGGCCTCGAGCGGCCGCCACCCCGCCGCCGCCGCGACGACCATGCCCGACGCCCAGGCCAGATAGACCAGGGCGACCGGCTCCCGCGTGCCTGGCCAGCCGAACTGCACCAGCCACAGCACGAACAGGCCCGCGGCTTCCCACCAGTCGAAGCGCATCTCCATCAGCAGCAGCATCGCCACCAGCGACTGCGCGAGGGTGAGCGCGATCTCGAGCTGCTGCTTGGCGTCGAAGTGGAACGCGATCCAGCCGCCGCCGGCCGCCGCGTGGGACCAGCCGTACACCAGCGGGATCATCGCCGCGAGGATGGTCCACTGGTTGATGTTGCTGGAGACCATGTTCATCAGCGCCATGGGCGCCTTGTCCACGCGCCGGGCCCAGTAGAACGCGGACACCTTTTCCGGGAACTCGGAGAGGAACGGCGCCACCCACTGCACGAACACGAAGTCGGACACGCCCAGCACGGCGGCGATGCCGAGCATGGAGTCGAGGAACGGGCGCGCGGTGAGCCACAGCAGCGCGCCCCCGGCGAGAAACAGGCCGGCGACGGCCGCGACGCGCCGCCGGCCGCCGAGGTTGTAGGCCCAGCGCGAGACGCGGGGCGCGTCGGCCACCTCCTCCTCCGCGTGCGGGGGAACCCGGAGCAGCGCCCACAGGTACGCGAGGTAGAGGGCGGCCAGCACCGCCGCGTCCGCGGCGGAGATGGAGCGCTTGAGCAGGATGACCAGGAAGTACACCAGGGGAGGCAGCAGGCCCATCACCTCGATGGCGTGCTCGCGCTCGAGCGTGATGGCGGGGAGCCGGCCGTTCCGGCGGCGCCCGACGAACGCGGCCACGAAGTAGATCATGGGCCACGCGACGCCCACCAGCAGCCGGATGGCCCCGGTGAGGTTGGCGACGGCGAGGTGCGCGCGGCCGGGGTCGCGCCCCGCCTCCCAGGCGATGACGGCCTCCACCGCGAACTCGGGCAGCGTCTGCAGCCAGGCCAGCGCGGCCAGGGCGAGGCCCTGCGAGATGAGGAACTGCGCCGCCTCCGCCCCCCAGGCCACCAGGAAGGCGGAGAGCAGCATCGCCGGGAATGTCCACAGCGCGGACAGGGCCGCCGCCCCCGCGGCGGCGGCCCACGTCAGGGCGGCGCTCACCGCGCCGAGCGGCGGCTTCCCGGTCGGCGGCGCGGGCGGGGCGAAAGACGCGGCGAGGTTCGCTGGGGCCTCCTTCGCGGCGGCTTGACGATCAGGCCGGGCGGGGCATTATCTCTTTCCGGCTCGCGAAGTTAGCTTTCGCCACTCACCTCAACAAGCAAAGCGTCGTATGCCACAGGTCGTCGTCACCCGGCGGGCGCACTTCAACGCCGCGCACCGGCTCTTCAACCCGGCGTGGTCGGACGCGGAGAACGCGCGGGTCTTCGGGCCGTGCGCCAACCCGCACTACCACGGCCACAACTACAACCTGGACGTCTCGGTGGCGGGCGAGGTGGACCCCGAGACCGGCTACGTGGTGGACCTGAGCGTGCTGAAGGGCGTGATCGAGGAGCGGGTGCTGAGCCGCCTCGACCACCGCAACCTGAACCTCGACGTGCCCGACTTCGCGCGCACCATTCCCACGGCCGAGAACATCGTGCAGTGGTGCTGGCGGCAGCTCGCCCCGGCCATCCCGCGGGGGCGGCTCGCCCGCCTGGTGCTGTGGGAGACGGAGCGGAACCTGGTCGAGTACACCGGAGGCTGACGTGGACCTGTCCGAGGTGCCCTACGAGGACCTGGTGGCCGAGACGCTGCGGCGGCTCGGCGAGGATCCCGCGCGGCCGGGGCTGGAGCGGACCCCGCACCGGGTCGCGGCCTCGATGCGCTGGCTCACCCGCGGCTACCGGCTCGACGCCCAGAAGGTGCTGCGCGAGGCCATGTTCCCGGTCCCGCACGAGAGCATGGTGCTGGTGCGCGACATCGAGCTGTACTCGATGTGCGAGCACCACATGCTGCCGTTCTTCGGGAAGGCGCACGTCGCCTACCTGCCCAGCGGCCGCATCGTCGGCCTGTCGAAGCTGGCCCGCGTGGTGGAGATCTACTCCCGCCGCCTGCAGGTGCAGGAGCGGCTGACCGACCAGATCGCCGAGGCCGTCCAGTGCGCCCTCGAGCCGGCCGGCGTCGGCGTGGTGATCGAGGCCTATCACCTGTGCATGATGATGCGGGGCGTGGAGAAGCAGCACTCCAAGACCGTGACCTCGGCCCTGCGGGGCGCGTTCCGCGACGATCCCCGGACCCGGGACGAGTTCCTGCGCCTGGTGAGCGGGCCGTTCGGCTTCGAGTGACCTTCCCGCCGCCGGGCCCCGCGGCGCGACCGCTCGCCGGCACCACCGCGGTGGTGGCGGGCGCCTCGCGCGGGATCGGCCTCGCGGTGGCCGACGCGCTCGGGGCGGCGGGCGCGCACGTGACGCGGTTGGCGCGGACCCTGGCCGACGGGGAGCGGAACGGCGGCGCGGACCTGCGGTGCGACCTGACCGATCCGGCCGACGTCGCGCGCGCGGCGTCGCGGGTGCTGGACGGACGTGGAGCGCCGGACCTGCTGGTCAACGCGGCCGGCGTGTTCCTGGTCGCCCCCCTCGCGGAGACCTCGCCCGAGGCGTTCGGCGCGCAGCTCGCCGGCAACCTGGTCGCGCCGTTCCTGGTGGTGCGGGCCTTCCTGCCCGCCATGCGGGCGCGGGGCCGCGGGACCATCGTGACCATCGGCTCGGTGGCCGACCACCAGGCGTTCACGGGCAACGCCGCCTACGGTGCCGCGAAGTCCGGGCTCCGCGGCCTCCACGAGGTGCTGCGGCGGGAGCTGGGCGGCACGGGCGTCCGCGCCACGCTGCTCTCCCCGGGGCCGGTGGACACGACGCTGTGGGACCCCGTTGACCCGGACGCCCGACCGGGCTTCACCAGGCGCGCGCAGATGCTCAAGGCCGACGACGTCGCGGCGGCCGTGCTGTTCGTCGCCACGCGGCGCGACGGCGTCGCGATCCCCGAACTCCGCATCGTGCCCGAACCCTGGGCACCGAGGCCCTAGTGCGATCCCTCCCCGTGCTCCTGGCCACGCTGGCCCTCGCGGCCGCCGCCGCGCCCGCCCGCGCGCAGACCCGCGCCACCGTGCCGCCGCTGCCGGATTCCAGCGGCTACGGCACCCCGATCCTGGCCCTGGGCCGCGACCACGCCGGCGGCATCTGGGCGGGCACCTACGGCGAGGGCATCTACGTGCTGCGGCCCGGCGCCGCGGCCTGGGAGCGGATCCGCGCGGACTCCTCCGGCCGCAGCATCTCGTTCGACTACGTGGATGCGCTGGGCTTCGGGCCCGGCCCGGACGTCGTGTGGTACGGCACGGTGGGCGACGGCTGGGGCCGCTCGCGCGACGGCGGCCGCACCTGGGAGAACTGGGACGCGACGGCCCTGGGCGCGCAATACCTGTACGTGACGCCGAACGGCATCGTGCGCCGCGGCGACACGGTGTACGTGGCCACCGCCGACGGCATCAAGTACACCTGGGACGAGGGGACCGTGTGGGGCACGCTGCCGGACACCGGGCGCCGGGCGCTGCCCAGCCCGTACGTGCTCGCGGTCGCCCCCGCGCGCGACACCGGGTTGTGGGTCTCCACGCTGCGCGGCGTGGTCCAGTGGAGCTTCGACTTCGGCGCGCGGCCTGCGGATCCCGCGCCCGTGCCGGCGCTGGGCCCGCGCATCCGCGCCATCTTCGTGGTCCAGGGCCAGAAGGCGGTGGTGCCGCTGGTCCTGGGCGGCGAGGCGTGCCCCGGCAGCCTGCATCCGCAGCGGCGCCAGGTGAAGCCCTACTGGCAGTGCTCCGGCGTGCTGATGACCGGCGCCCCCCCCACCGGGCGCGCGGTGCGCCAGCTGGTGGGGTGCGGCGACCTGATGTGCGCGGGCGCCACCAGCTCCGGCGCCATCGTCGGCACGGCGCTGGGCCTCACCCTGTACGCGCCCCCCGGCGCAACGGCGCGCTCGCGCGACGTGTACGCCGTGCTCCCGCCGGCGCCGGGCGCGAGCGGCGACACGCTGTTCGGCACCGCGTGCGGGTTCCTGCGGGCCCAGCCGGCCGCCTGCCTCGAGCACGGCGACACGGTGGGCGTGCTGGCGCCGGCGCCGCCCCGGCACCTGCTGTTCGCGCGGCCCATCGCGCTCGCCGACCAGCCCTACATTGACCAGACGTACCGCTACGGCTCGACGATGGGCGGCACCTTCCAGCAGCACCAGGGCGTCGAGTTCAACAACCCGATCGGGACCCCCGTCCACGCCATCGGCTCGGGGGTGGTGGTGTTCGCCGGCCGCGCGGAGCGCGGCGCGCTCACGGTGGCGATCCGGCACGACTCGACGCTGACGGTGGACGGCAAGCGGGCGTACGTGTTCTCCACCTACTACCACAACTCGCGCCTGCTGGTGCACGTGGGCGAGCGCGTGGCCGCGGGGCAGGTGATCTCGCGCGTCGGGAACACCGGCCGCGCCACCAACCCGCACCTGCACCTGGAGGTGCACGTCGCGCCCACGGAGAACGTGCAGGCGATCGTGGACCCGGCGCAGCGCTTCCCGCCCTACACGGTGAACCCGGAGCTGTGGATCGAGCCGCTGCCGGGCACCGGGATCGTCGCCGGCCAGGTGTGGGACGGCCACGGGCGGCCGGCGCCCGAGGCGCGGATCTACGGCATCGTGAAGCCGGAGCCCGCCGAGACGCCGTTCGCGTACGCCACGACCTACGGCGACAAGGCGCACCCCGACCCCATCTACCACGAGCACTTCGCGGTGAGCGACGTGCCGCCGGGGGAGTACGACCTCAGCGTGACCGTGGACGGAACGCGGCACGTCAAGCACGTCGTCGTCGCGGCGGGCGAGGTGACCTGGGTGGTGTTCGGCCAGGAGAAGTGAGGATCTCCACCGCTCGCGACCGCCATCCGTGTTCATCGAGCTGACCGAGATCCTCCGCTGCCCCCGCGACCACGCGGAGTCCTACCTCGTGGCCTCGCCCATGGTCATGGACGGGCGGCGCATCGTCCGCGGCGCCGTGGGCTGCCCGGCGTGCCGGGCGGAGTTCCCGATCGTGGAGGGCGTGGCGTACTTCGGCCCCGCCGGCGCCGCCGCGGGCGGCGAGGAAGCGGCGGCGCCGCCGGACTACGACGCGGCCGCGCTGGCCGCGTTCCTCAACCTGAGCGGACCGGGAGGCTACGTGGTGCTGGTCGGCGCCGCCGCGCGCGCCGGCCCGGCGCTGGTCGAGGCTGTGCCGGGCGTGCACGTCGTGGCCGTCAACCCGCCGCCCGGGGTCCGGCCGGGGCCGATGCTCTCGCTGCTGGTCTCGCCGCGGGCGCTGCCGGTCAGGACCGCGAGCGTGCGGGGCGTCGCCCTGGGCGCCGGCCACGCCGGGGGCGGCTGGCCGGCCGAGGGCGCGCGGGTGCTGCTGCCGGGCCTGAGACTGGTGATCGAGGGCGAGGCCGCCGGCCCGCTCCCCGCCGGGGTGGCGGAACTGGCGCGCGGCGCCGGCCTCCGGGTCGGCCAGCGGGAACGCTGACGCCGGTCTAGTCCACCGGCGCGGGCGCCTCCTCGGCGTACAGCGCGTCAATCTGCCGCCGGTACTTCTGCTCCACGATCCGCCGCCGCACCTTGAGCGTGGGCGTCAGGTCGCCGTTCTCGATCGAGAAGTCGTGCTCCAGGAGCAGGATCTTCTTGGGCGTCTCGTAGCTGGCCCGGTCGCGCAGCATCTTCGCCACCTCGCGCTCCACCTTGGCCCGCACCTCCGGCATGCGGATCAGCGCGCGGTGGTCGGGGAACACCAGGTTCTTGTACTTCGCCCAGCCGTCCAGGTGGTCGAAGTTCGGCACCACGAGCAGGATGCAGAACTTGCGCCGGTCGCCCAGCATCACCGCGTTGGCGACGTACTTGTTCTGCTTGACGCGCTGCTCGATGGGCTGGGGCGCCACGTTCTTCCCGCCGGCGGTGACGATCAGGTCCTTCTTGCGGTCGGTGATCCGGAGGCAGCCGTCGGGGTCGAGCTGGCCGATGTCGCCGGTGTGGAACCAGCCGTCGCGCTCCAGCACCTCGCGGGTCTCGGCCGGCTTGTTGAAGTAGCCCTTCATCACGTGCCGCCCGCGGGTGAGGATCTCGCCGTCCGGCGCGATCTTGACCTCGACGCCGGGGATCGGCGGCCCCACGGTGCCGATGCGCGGCCGCTCGAGCTGGTTGACGCAGATCACCGGCGAGGTCTCCGTGAGCCCGTAGCCCTCCAGGATCGGCAGCCCCGCCGCGTAGAAGAACTTGGCGATGTCCGCCGGCAGCGGCGCGCCCCCGGAGACGAAGAAGCGCATCCGGCCGCCCGTCCGCGCCTGGAGCTTGGCGAACACCAGGTGCTGCGCCAGCGCGTAGCCCCGCTCCAGCGGCCAGGGCGCGCGCCGGCCGGCCAGGCGGTAGTCGGCCCAGCGCTCGCCGGTGGCCTTCGCCCAGAAGAAGATCCGCTTCTTGAGCGCGCCGCCCGAGAGCGCGTTCTCCAGCACCCGCGCGTACATCTTCTCGTACAGCCGCGGCACGCTGGTCACCACCGTCGGCCGCACCTCCACCAGGTTGGCGGCCACCGTATCAATGCTCTCGGCGTAGTGGATGGCCACGCCCGCGTGGAACATCGTGTAGTGGCCGGCCATCCGCTCGAAGATGTGCGACAGCGGCAGGAAGCTGAGCGAGGTGTCCACCGCGTCGAGCCGCAGCACCTCGAGGCTGCTCACCACGTTGGAGCAGATGTTGTCGTGGGTGAGCATGACGCCCTTGGGGTCGCCGGTGGTGCCGGAGGTGTAGATGATCGTCGCGACGTCGTCGGGCCGGGCCGCCAGCGCCTCGGAGCGGAAGTGCGCCCCCTCGCCCGCCGCCTCCGCTTCGGCGCCGAGCGCGTACACCGCGGCCAGGCCCGCCAGGTCGGCGCCGGCGGTGTCGGGGGGGGGATCCATCGCGATGACCGTCCGCAGGGCCGGCAGCTCCGCGCGGATCGAGAGGATCTTGGCGAGCTGCGGGGCCGTGGAGACGAAGATGGCCACGGCGCCCGAGTCCTTGAGGATGTACGCGATCTGCCCGGCCGGGAGCGTGGGGTAGATCGGGACGTCGGTGGCGCCGATGGCCAGGCAGGCGAAGTCCGCCACCAGCCACCCGGGCCGGTTCTCCGACAGGATCGCGACGCGATCCCCGCGGCGGACCCCCAGCCGCTTCAGCGCCAGCCCCGTGCGTTGCACCCGCTGCGCCAGCTCGGCGTGGGTGAGCCGGTGCCACCCGGCGTTCCCCGCCGGCTTGCAGGCCACCGCCAGAGACTTGTGGCCGTGCCGCTCGACGGCGTCGTAGAACAGCGCGGTGAGGGTGGCGGGCGGCGTGGCCGGCGGCGCGGGGCGGCCGGGCGGAGAGGCGGGAGCGGTCACGGGCGTCGCTCCTACTGGAAGTGGATCACGAACCGGACGGGCGAGCCGGGCACCGTGGTGCCGTTGGCGCGCGTCGCGCTCGCCTGGACCACCACCGAATCGGGCCTCGAGCCGGTCCCCGGTTGCCGCGCCACCACCGACGCCGAGCCGGCCGGCGGGCCGAACGTCGTCAGCACCACGGCGCTCAGCGAGTCGTTGCCGAGGGTGGCCGTCGCCGCGGGCAGGCTGTCGAACACCGGCAGGGTGAGCGCGAAGCTCACCGGGCGCGACGTCAGCCCCACGGTGTCGCCCCGCGTGGTGTGGAAGTCCAGCAGCGCGACCACCAGGGGCGCCGACACGGAGTCGCCGGCGGGGACCGTGTCCACCGTGGGGCCGGCCGCCACCAGCGAGTCCGCGGCCGCCTGGACCGTCACCGCGAGCGGGTTCGACTGGAGGCTGCCGGAGATGGCGATCACCCGCCCCGGCCCCGCGCGGAGACCGATCAGGCCGAAGTGCCTCGCGCTGTCCACCCCCAGCGTATCGGGGGTCAGGGACACCACCCGCACCGGTGCGCCGGGGACGGTGTCGCCCGCGGCGTCGCGCACCCGCACACCCACCACGAGGGTGTCCTGCTCCTCGACCGAAAGCGCGGCGCCCTGCGACGTGACGAACTCGATGGCGACGGGTTGCGAGAAGTCCGACACCAGGCCCGTGCACCCCGACGCCAGCAGCGCGAGCGCGCACGCCACGGACGGCGTGGCGTGGCGGATGGTCAGGCTCCTTCCAGGCCCACGGATCGCGGGGGCGCCGCGCCCTCGAGATCGCGGAGCGCCTGCTCCGCGTGCCCGATCCACTGCTGCGCGTCCACCCCGCGGGGAGGATTGCCGAGGAACGCCTTGAGGTGCTGGGCCGCGTCCGCCGTCTCGCCGCGCCTCAACAGCAGGAACGCCAGACCGTAGTGCGCGCCCGCGAGGGTGGCGTCGGCCTCCAGCGCCTTCCGGTAGTGGCGGACGGCGTCGTCGGTCTTGCCGGTGCGGCTGAAGGCGATCGCCAGGTTCTGCAGGATGCGCGGCTCGTTGGGATGGTCGCGCAACGCCAGCCGGTAGCTGGTGATGGCGGCGTCGTAATCGCCCTGGCGCTCGAGCGCGAGGGCCTCGTTGAGGTAGTCCAGGCGCTGCGGCCGAATTGGCGTGTCATCGGCCCGCGCGCCCAGCAGACGCCGGAACAGCCCCATGATCGGCCAAGATAGTAATCGCCCAACCGCTTGGCAACGGCCAACCTACGGGTTATGGTCGTGGAGGCCCCGGGCGGGAAGCTGGCGCTTGCGCCCCGGCCGGCGCCCGGTGCACCCTACACTCCACACCCGACACCACACCCTACACCCGGCAGGTACATGCCCCGGACGCCGAAGGCAACCCAATCGCGCGCCGTCATGGAGGTGGACTGGCCCTTCTTCGGCGAGCTGTGCCGCGGCCTGGCGCTCAAGGTCTCGGCGGAGTACAGCCCGGACCTGGTGGTGGGCATCGCCCGGGCCGGGGTCATTCCGGGGGCGGTCATCGCCAGTATCCTGCGCTCGGGCTTCGCCTCCATCACCGCGACGCGCCAGCACCAGGGCGAGGCGCCGGCGCTGGTGTCGCGGCCCACCCTGAGCCCCAGGGGCAAGAAGGTGCTGCTGGTGGACGCCACCTGCGATAGCGGCGACACGATGCGCCTGGCGGCCTCGGTGATGCGGGAGGAGGGGGCGGCGGCGCTGATGACCGCGGTGGCCCTGCGCACCGGCGACTACCGCACGGACTTCTGGGCGCTCCAGACCACGGCGTTCATCATCCTGCCGTGGGACCGCTGGGTGGTCCAGGACGGCGAGCTGGTGATCCGGCCGGACTACGAGGAGGCGCTGGAGGAGGCGGCGCGCGGAGCGGCGGCGCCGGGCGGCGCGGCCCGCACGCCCGCCGCGCGCAAGCCGGCGACCCGCCGGCGGAGGGCGAAGGCGTGAGCGGCGCGGGCGGCGAGGGGGGGAGGCTGCGGGACCGGCTTACCGAGGCGCTGAAGCGCTCCCGCGCGGACTACGCCGAGGTGCGCTTCGAGCGCACCCGGGCCAGCCGGGTCGCGTTCCGCGGCCGCCGCCTCGAGGTGGCCTCCGAGAGCGTGGACGCCGGCGGCTGCGTGCGGGTGCTGTTCAAGGGGCGCGGCTGGGGCGTGGCCTCGTTCACCAGCCTGGAGGACCTGCCGGAGATGCTCGCGGCCGCGGAGGCCGTCTCCCGCGCGGTGGTGCTGGAGGAGCCGATCACGCTCGCGCCCGTGGCGCCGCGGGAGGACGAGGTGGTGCCGGAGGTGGACGGCGATCCGTTCGACATCCCCCTGGCCGCCAAGCGCCGCTATCTCGAGGACCTCAACGGCCTGATGCTGGCCGCCTCGGAGAAGATCGCCGACACCCAGTCCACCTACTACGACGAGCGGACCGAGTGGCACTTCGCCAACAGCGAGGGGACCTGGCTGTACGAGCTGCGCCCGGAAATCGGCGTGTCCGCCGTGGCGACGGCGCGCGCCGGGGAGACCATCGAGCGGTACCACGACAGCGTGGGCTTGAGGCGCGGCTGGCGGAGCGTGCAGGGCCTGGAGCGCATGTTCACCAACGCGGCCGCGATGGCGGTGAAGCTGCTGGCGGCCCCGTCCGTCAAGGGCGGCGCCTACCCGGTGGTCCTCGACCCGCGGCTGGCCGGCGTGTTCGTGCACGAAGCCTTCGGCCACCTGTCGGAGGCGGACTTCGTGTTCGAGAACCCGCAGGCGCGGGAGATGATGACGCTGGGCCGGCGCTTCGGCAGCGACATCGTGAACATCGGGGACGACGGCGGCGCGGCCGGGCTGCGCGGCACGCTGCCCTACGACGACGAGGGCACGCCCACGGGCAACACCCGGCTGATCGAGCACGGCATCCTGGTCGGGCGGCTGCACTCGCGCGAGACCGCGGCGAAGATGGGCGAGCGGCCCACGGGCAACGCGCGCGCCATCAGCTTCCGGTTCCCGCCCATCGTGCGGATGACCAACACCTACATCGAGGGCGGGAGCGGCACGTTCGAGGACCTGATCGCCGACATCAAGCTGGGGGTGTACGCCCTGGACATGATCGGCGGGCAGACCTTCCTCGAGAACTTCTCGTTCTCCGCCGCGCACGGCTACATGATCCGCGACGGGAAGGTGGCCGAGCTGGTGAAGGACGTGGTGCTGGCGGGCAACCTGTTCAAGTCGCTGCAGAGCATTGACCGGCTGGCCGGGGACTTCCGCTTCAACCAGATGGGCGGCGGCTGCGGCAAGGGCGGCCAGGTCCCGCTCCCGGTCACCGAGGGGGCGCCCCACGTGCGCTTCGCCGAGCTGCTGGTGGGCGGCGAGGTGGGCGCGGGCTGATTCTCCGGTGAGCGGCGCGCGGCCGGACGTGCTCGAGGTCCGGGAGCTGCGGAAGGCCTACGGCGGCCTGGTGGCGGTGGACGGCGTGTCGTTCGCCGTGCGGCCGGGCGAGATCGTGGGGCTGCTGGGGCCCAACGGGGCCGGCAAGACCACCACCATCAACATGGTCCTGGGCGTGCTGGCGCCCGACGCCGGCACCATCCGCATCGAGGGCCTCGACCTCCGGACGCACCGCTCCGCGGCGCTGGAGCGGAGCAACTTCGCCGCCGTGTACGCCCCGCTGCCGGGCAACCTCACCGTCGAGCAGAACCTCCGGGTGTTCGGCCTGCTGTACGGCGTCGCGGGCCTCGAGGCACGGATCGCCGAGCTGCTCCGGGAACAGGACCTGGTGCGGTTCCGCCGGACCAAGTGCGGGCTGCTGTCCTCGGGCGAGCAGACCCGGGTCTCGCTGGCCAAGGCGATGCTCAACCGGCCGCACCTGCTGCTGCTGGACGAGCCCACCGCGTCGCTCGATCCCGCCACCGCCCGCGACATCCGGGGGCGGATCCGCGCCGGCGCGGCCGGCGGCGCGTGCGGCGTGCTGTGGACCTCGCACAACATGCACGAGGTCGAGGAGGTGTGCGACCGGGTGCTGTTCCTGTCGCACGGGAAGGTGCTGCTCGAGGGCGACCCGCACGTGCTGCCCGCCGTGCACGGCAAGGAGAACCTCGAGGAGCTGTTCATCACCGTCGCCCGCGAGCCGCTGACGCTCGCGCCCGCCTGACGTGCGGGCCGGCCGCGTCGCCGCCGTCGCGCTCCGGCAGTCGTACCTGATCCGGGGCAGCGCCTCCCGCATCGTGCCGCTGTTCGCCTGGGTCGTGGTGGACATCGTGCTGTGGGGGTTCATCACCCGCTATCTCAACACCTTCACGGCGAGCTACAACTTCGTGCCGGCGCTCCTCGGGGCGGTGCTGTTCTGGGACTTCCAGTCGCGCGTCATGCAGGGCGTCACCATGGCGTTCTTCGAGGACGTCTGGGCGCGCAACTTCCTCAATATCTTCGCCACGCCGATCCGTTTGGCGGAGTACCTGAGCGGGCTGGTCGTCTCGAGCATCGCCACCAGCGCGGTCGGCCTGGTGGTGATGGCGGTGGTCGCCACCGCCGCGTTCGGGCTCTCCTTCGCGCCCTACGGCCTGCTGCTGGCGCCCTTCCTGGGCATCCTGTTCCTGTTCGGCATCGCGCTGGGGATCGCGGGCGCGGCGCTGGTGCTGCGCCTGGGGCCCGCGGCGGAGTGGTTCATCTGGCCCATCCCGGCGATCATCTCGCCGTTCGCGGGCGTGTTCTACCCGGTCGCGGTGCTGCCCGGCTGGATGCGGCTGGTGGCGCGGGCGCTGCCCCCCTCCTACGTGTTCGAGGGGATGCGCGCCATCATCCTGGGACGCCCGGTGCCGGTCGGGGCTCTGGCGCCGGCCGCCCTGCTGGCGGTGCTGTGGCTGCTGCTGGCGTGCGCGTTCTTCCGGCGCGTGCACCGCTACGCGGTGCGCACGGGGCTGATCGGGCGCTACAGCGCGGAGAGCGTGACGTGACGCGCGGGTCCCGGGTGGCCGGCTACGCGTTCGCGCTGGGCGCGGGCGCGCTGTGGGGCACCACGGGCCCGCTCTCGACCCTGCTGTACGCGCAGGGCGAGGCGATCACCGGGATCGGCTTCTGGCGCGTGCTGCTCGGCACGCTCGCGCTGCTCCTCTGGGCCGCGCTGTTCCGGCGGGACCTGCTCAAGGTGGACCGGCGCGGCCTGCTGCTCCTGGGGCTCGGCGGCGGGGCGCTGGTCGCGCTGTTCGAGGTGGCCTACCAGTTCGCGATCGCGGGCGCGGGCGTGGCCAGCGCGGCGGCGCTGCTGTACACGGCGCCGACCCTCGTCGCCCTGCTGGCGGTGCCGCTCCTCAAGGAGCGGCTGACCTCGCGCCGGCTGCTGCTGGCCGTGGTGGTGGGGATCGGGGCGGTGCTCGCGGTGCAGGGCGGCCCCCACGGCGCGCACGTGGCCGGCGTCCCGATGCCCCGCCTGGCGCTGGGGGTGGTGGGCGGGCTCCTGGCCGCCGTGAGCTACGCGGGCACGACGCTGCTGGCGCGCTACGCGGCGCCGCGCTACGGCGTGTTCCGCATGCTGCTCCTGGAGATCGCCGGCGGCAGCGTGCTCCTGGGGATCATCCTCCCCCTGGCCGGCCGCCCGCCGGCGCCGCCCGCCACGACCGGGGGCTGGGTGTACCTCCTGGCGCTGGTGGCCGCGACCGTCATCCTCGCCAACCTGTTCTTCTTTTCCGGCGCCAAGCGCATCGAGGCGGCGCCCACGGCGGTGGCCGCCACCATCGAGCCCGTGGTGGGCACCCTGCTCGCGCTCGTCCTGCTCTCCCAGCGGCTCACCGTCCTCGGCTGGCTCGGCCTGCTGATGGTCGTGGGCGCCGTGGCGGCGGGCTACCTCGAAGAGGCGCGCGCCACCCGCGCGTCCGCGCCGGCGATCCAGCTTCCCTGACGGTCGGGCCCCGGCCTCGCCCCGCGAGCCATGGACCTACCCCTGCACCTGCGCCCAGCGGAAGCACGTGACCACGTGGTCGTTGACCATGCCCGTCGCCTGCATGTGCGAATAGACGATGGTCGAGCCCACGAACCGGAATCCCCGCGCGATCAGGTCCTCGCTGAACGCGTCGGATTCCTTCGTGCGCGGCGGGATGCCGCGCAGGCGCCGCCGGTGGTTCACCCGCGGCACGCCGCCCACGAAGCGCCACTGGTAGGCGTCGAAGCTCCCGAACGCCTCCCGCACGTCGAGAAAGGCCCGCGCGTTCTCGACCGCCGCGTGGATCTTCTGGCGGTTCCGGACGATCGCGGGGTCCTTGAGGAGCGCGCCGAGCTTCTTCGCGTCGTACCGCGCGACCTTCTCCGGATCGAACCCGTCGAAGGCGAGCCGGAAGCCTTCCCGCTTGTTGAGGATCGTGCTCCAGGAGAGGCCCGCCTGCATGCCCTCCAGCACCAGGAACTCGAACAGCGCGCGGTCATCGTGCAGCGGCGCGCCCCACTCGGTGTCGTGGTACCGGCGCATGAGGCCGGAGCTCTCGCACCAGCCGCACCGCTGCCTGCCGTCGTCCATGGGATCCCTGGGAGTGGGGTCCGCCAACCTACCCCGGCCGGGCGGGGTTTGGAAGTCGGCCCGCGCAGGGTACCTTCCCGCCCATGATCGAGCGCGTGCTGGAGCTGGCCAGGCGGTCGGGGCGCTTCGAGGGCTTCGACCTGCTGCTGAGGGACGAGCGGCAGGTCGGGCTGAGGTTCGAGGCCGGCCGCCTCAAGGAGACCACCCTGCGGCAGGAGGCGGGGATCAACTTCCGCGGCGTCGCCCGCGGCAAGGTCGGCATCGCCGGCACCACCGATCTCGCGCGCCCCGAGGCGCTGGCCGATCTGCTGGAGCGCGCCGCCCACTCCGCCGAGCAGGGCGAGGAATGCGCGCTGGCCTTCCCGGGGCCCGTCCGCCTGCCGTCGGTATCCGTATTCGACGACCGCGCGGCCGGGCTCGGCGTGGAGCACCTGGCCTCGTTCGGGCGGCGCGTCGCCGAGCGTCTCAAGCGCCCCGGCTGGCAGGTCACGGCGTCGGTGGATCGGTACCTGGAGACCGTGAGCTTCGCCAACTCCGTGGGCCAGACCTTCACCAGCCGCTCGACCGCCGTCTCCGTCGGCGCCGAGGTCACCCGGGTCAAGGGCGACGACGTGCTGATGGCCTACGACGACGTGACCGCCGCCGGCGTGCCCAGTGACGCCGAGCTGGACGCCATCGCCGCCTCGGTGACGCGCCGGATCGAGCGCGGCGAGCGCGTCGTCGAGGCCCCCGATGGCAAGCTCCCGGTGCTGTTCACGCCCCACGGCTCGGCCGCGGTGCTCCTGCCGCTCCACCAGGCGCTCTCCGGCAAGACGGTGCTCCAGGGCATCTCCCCCCTGGGCGGGAAGCTGGACGAGAAGCTGTTCGACGAAGCCTTCGACCTGGCGGACGACCCGCTGCTCTCCAATCGCGTGGGCAGCCGGCCCGCCGACGACGAAGGCATGCCCTCGGCGCGGCTGCGCCTGATCGAGCGCGGGACGCTGCGCGCCTTCGCGTACGACCTGGAGACCGCGTCGCGGGCCGGCACGGCCTCCACGGGGCACGGGCGCCGCGGCACGTTCGGCAAGCCGGGGATCAGCTTCTCCAACCTCGTCCTGAAGCCGGGCGACGCGACGGAGGAGACCCTGCTGCGCGAGATGGGCAACGGCCTGGTGGTGGACGAGCTGATCGGCGTGGGGCAGGGCAACGTGATCAGCGGAGCCTTCAGCCACCCCGTCGCGCTGGCGTTCCGGGTCGAGAACGGCGAGATCACCGGCCGCGTCAAGGACGCCGCCGTGGCGGGCAACGCCTACGAGCTGCTCAAGCGCATCCGCGCGGTCGGTCGCGACGCCAAGTGGCTGGGCGGCAGCCGGCTGGTGCCGCCGCTGCTCCTGGACGCGGTGAACGTCGCGAGAAGGTGACGCAGGGCCTGCTGTAGAGTGTGGGGGGGGGGGGAGGAGCCCGCCGGCCGGCGCCCACCTCCACGCGCGCGAGCCGCGCAAAAGAAACGGCGACGATCGGGCACGCTCACCGACCGTCGCCGCATTGCACCCGCCCGCACGGGGCGGCGGGATCAACCTCAGCTGAAGCCCCCGCTCCCGCAGGACGCACCGCTCGAGAAGCTGCCGCCACCGCCGCCCCCGCGGCTGCCCGTCAGCACGTTCACCGTCGTGAAGGCCCGCCCCACGTTGGCGGAACCGCACTGCTCGCACGGCGGCTTCTCGCCCGAGGAGTACGCGGACATGCTCATCCGCACCTCGAACTTCGCGCCGCAATCGTGGCAGACGTAGTCGTATGCTGGCATCGCTCTGGCTTGCTCCCGGCTCGAATCTGTTCGGCTATAGCGACATAGTAATATCGCTATGTACCTCGCCTTGTCAACCCCTCCGGCGGCCTTCGCGCCGCAAGAGCCGGACCATGAGTGAGGCCGATCCGGGAGCGGAAGTCAGGGCGGGTTCGAGTTACATCCCGCCCCGCTGGCGCTGCGCCGTCGGCGGCAGCAGGCGGTTGAGGCGCAGGTAGTTGGCGAGCTGGCTGTAGTGATCCGCCCAGTCGGACACCGTGATCACGGCCAGGTTGGCGCGGGTGGTCTTGCGGCCGCCGAACGACGGCACGGAGTCGGCCAGCGAGGCGTCGGTCATCTTGGCCAGCGCGGAGTCGCAGAAGGCGAACGACGCCTTGAGCCGGTCCACCAGCTCGGCCTTGGGGGCGGTGGGCTTGATCTCGGTCCGGGTGGGCGCCGCGACGCCGCCGAGGCCCGCGCAGAAGTGGTCGTTGCCTCCGGCCAGGTGCACGGCCACCTCGCCGACGGTCATCTGCGCCGCGGTCGGCTTGTAGCGGAGCTTCGCCGCCGGGAACTCCTCGATGGACGCGACGAGGTTCTTGGCCTCGCGCGCCTCGTAGCCGCGGATGGCGTCCGACACCGGGTTGGTGGCGACCGTCGGCGCCGCTGCGGCCGCGGCCTTCGGGGCCGGCTTCTGGCAGGCGGTGGCCAGGACGCCCAGGGCGGCCGCCGCGGCGAGCGGATAGGCGAGGCTTCTCATCGGTTGCGACTCCGGCTGTTTGGGGAAGCCGGAATTGTGATCAGGCCGGGGCCGGCTGTCCAGTACCGCGCGGCGCGTGTGGCGGGACCTGGGCTGCGCCGCCCCCGGCGAGCCGTGGGTGCGGCTTCCGCGCCCTCAGGGGGGGGCGGGGGGGGGGGGGGGCGGGTCAGCCGCCCAGCAGCCGCTCGGCGTTGCCGCCCAGAATCAGGTCGCGCTCGCGCGGTGGCAGGCCGAGGCCCCGGATGCTCTCCAGCATGGCGGGGATGCTGCCGATCTGGTGCGGGTAGTCGCTCCCGGCCAGGAGATGGTCCGCGCCGGCGAAGCCGAGCGCGAGGCGCAGCGCGCCGGGGTCGAAGTTCACCGTGTCCAGGTAGAAGGTCCGCAGGTACTCGCTGGGCGGGCGCGCGATGCGCGCGCGGCACTCGGCGAACGCGCGCCAGCCGCGGTCCAGGCGTTCGGCCAGATACGGAATGGCGCCGCCCAGATGGCCGAGCACCCAGCGGATGCGCGGGTAGCGCTCGACCACGCCCGCGAAGACGAGCTTGGCCGCGGCCAGCGTCGTGTCCATCGGGAAGCCCACCAGCGGCATCAGCCAGAAGTCGGTCATCGCCTCGACGCCGACGGGGTTGGTGGGGTGGATGAACAGCACGGCCTTCAGCTCGTCGGCGGCCCGCCACAGGGGCTCGAAGCGCGCGTCGGCCAGCGCGACGCCGTTGACGTTGCTGAACAGCATCGCCCCCGGCAGGCGCAGGTGCCGCACCGCGCGCGTCAGCTCCGCCGCCGCGGCCGCGGGGTCGTTGAGCGGCAGCGTGGCGAGGGCGCGGAAGCGGTCGAGGCGCGAGGCGGCGGCCAGGGCGTCGTTCACCAGCCGGGCCAGGGCGACGGCGCGCTCCGGCGTCTCCACGTGCGTGCCGGGCGTGGTGAGGGTCAGGACCTGGACGTCCACGCCGCTCTCGGCGAGCACGGTCTCGCGGTAGCCCAGGTCGCGGTGCCCGCGCACGGCGACGTTGTAGTCGCCCGGGTAGTGCAGCACCGGGTTGCCGGCGTCGTCCACGAGCACGCGAACGCTGCTGCGCCCCGCGGCCAGGGCGTCGAGATAGGCCGGCGGATAGAAGTGGTTGTGGAAGTCCATGATTGACATGGCGGCCTCCCGGCCCGAAGGTAATGCCCGCCCGGAACCGGTCCAGGGATCACCGGTGGCCGGCCCGGGTACATCGCCGCGTCCCGTGTGGCGGCCCGGCCCGGCGCCGGTCCGCCGCCCGCCCCGTTCGGGGCCCGACGGTCCTCCACCCGAGGAGAAGCAATGCCTCGCCGCTCGCTGCTCCCGCTGGCCGTTCTCGCGGCCCTCGCCGCCCTGCCCGCCACCGCCATGGCGCAGAAGCGTCCCCGGTGGCCGGAGCGCGCGATCCGCCGCGACATCCCGATGACGGACATGATCCGGCGCGCCTTCGCCGCGGGCACCCGGGACTCCCTGGGCACGCCCGGTCCCAACTACTGGCAGATGTGGGACGACTACACGATCCGGGCCGGTCTCGATCCCGCGACGGGGGTGGTCACGGGCCACGAGCACGTGGTGGTGCAGAACCCCAGCGACAGCGTGATGCGCGTCGTCGTCCTGCGCCTCGACCAGAACCTGTTCTCGCCCAACGTGCCGCGCGCGGAGAAGCTCCCGGCGCTGACCACCGGGATGCAGGTGACCAGCCTGATGTTCGACGGCCAGCCGGTGGACCTGAATCCGCCGCCCCGGGCGATGTTCTTCCGCCGCGGCGCCGCGCGGCCGGCCCCCACGCTGGCGGCCTACGACATGGACCAGACGGTGGCCACGGTCACGCTGCCGACGCCGGTGCCGGCGCACGGGAGCTTCACCCTCGACGCCGACTGGCACTTCACCGTGCCCGCCATCCCGCCGCACCAGCGCGGCGAGCGCATGGGCGCGTGGGGCGACTCGCTGTTCCAGGTGGCGCAGTGGTATCCGCGGGTGGCGAAGTTCGACGACCTGCGGCAAGGCGGCTGGGACACCGAGCCCTACCTCGGCACCTCGGAGTTCTACGACAACTTCGGACGGTACGACGTGCGACTGGTGCTCCCGGCCGGCTGGGTGGTGGGCGCCGGCGGCGTGCTCCAGGATTCGGACCGGGTGCTGACGGCGGCGGAGCGCGGCCGCCTGGCGCACGCGCTCGACGCCGACGCCACGCTGCAGGTCCTTTCATCCGGTGACTTCGGGGCGGGGAAGGCGACCGCCGCGGGCGACAGCCTGGTGTGGCACTTCGTGGCGGACACGGTCCGCGACTTCGCCTGGGCCGCCAGCGACCGCTACCAGTGGGACGTGACCCGCGCGGCGATCCCCGGCAAGGGCGAGGTGCCGGTCAACATCCTCTACCTGCCGGGGGATTCCGCGCGCTTCGTGGACGCCGGGCCCACGGTGCGCCACGCGCTGGAGTTCTACTCCAGGCTGTGGATCCCGTACGTGTACCCCCAGCTCACCATGGTGGACGGGCCCGAGGACGGGATGGAGTATCCGATGTTCATCATGTCGGGCGTCGGCGCCGCGGACCACGAGACCGGCCACCAGTGGTGGCCGATGACGGTGAACACCAACGAGACCTGGTACCCGTTCATGGACGAGGGCTTCAACCAGTACATGAACATCCTCTCGGCCGCGGACCGGGAGCACCAGGCGCCGGACCTGAACGGCCTCGGCCAGGCGTACGGGCGGATCAGCGGGGACGAGCAGGAAGCGCCGATGATGTGGGACGCCAACTACGGCGGCCCGCTGTACGTGTTCCAGGCCTACATCAAGCCGCCGATGATGCTCTCGATGCTGGGCGGCGTCGTGGGCGACACGGCGGTGTGGAAGGCCATGCAGGCCTACGCCGAGACCTGGCGGTTCAAGAGCCCGTCGCCGTGGGACTTCGCCTTCTCGATGGACCATTCGCTGCACCAGGACCTGGGGTGGTTCTGGTACTACTGGCTGTTCACCACCGACGCGGTGGACGGATCCATCTCGAACGTGCGGCGCGCGGGGCGGGCTACCATCGTCACGGTGCGCGAGGACGGCCAGATGCCCTCGCCCGTGGTGCTCGGCGTGCACTTCGCGCCGACGGGGCCCAGGATCCGGCCGATGAAGAACGCCAGGCTGGTGGACGACTCCACCGCGGTCGTCACCTGGCCGGTGGACGTGTGGTTCGCGGGGAGCCGCACGTTCCAGGCTCGGCTCGACTTCGGGCCGCGGAAGATCGAGCGCATCGTCTTCGACCCGTACTGCCGCTTCCCGGACAACGACCCGAGTGACAACGTCTGGCCGCGGAGCGCCGCGCCCGCGCAGGCGCCGCCGCGGGGCATGCGGGCGATGTTCGGCGCGCCGAGCTGCGGCCAGTAGTCACCGGCGCTCGGCGCGGCCGCCGCCCGGCGTCCGCGGCCACGTGAGCCGCCGCCCGGTGTGCCGTGCCTGGTCAGGGAGCCTCCGCGGTCCGGGGGTCGCGCTCATCCGAAGCTGCGCTCGTCGGCCGTCGGTCCGTAGATCGGCGGCAGCGGCACGTCCACCAGCCTGAGGTACACGGTGAGCTGGCCGCGGTGATGGACCAGATGGCTGATGGTCTGCCGGACGACGACCCCCCTCGGGGCGGTGAAGATGACCTGATCCCCGTGCTTCAGCGACCAGGGCACGGTGTAGTCGGCGTCGCTGGAGCGACCGATCGCCTGCTTGGCTTCGGCGACGTTCCGGTCGAACTCCGCGAGCAGCGTTTCCGTCGTTTCGAAGCTGTAGCCGGGTCCCTCGGCGAGGTCGAGCGACGTCCCCCGCAGCATCCGGGGGATCCAGCCCGGCATCCGCGCGACGAGCTGCGCCAGGTGGCCCAGCGCGAAGGACTTGGGGTGCGGCTTCCAGCGCGCCTTGTCGGACGGGACCCGCTCGAGCAGCCGGCGGGTGGACGTCATCTCCTGCTCGAACTCCGGCAGCAATCCTTCGGCGATGCTCATGGTCGCGGCTCCGGGTGAACGCTCTGGCGAGGTGGACGCTGAAGGGTACCGAACAAACACCGAAGACGCAAGGCGTCGCGAGCCGGCTCAGGGTGCGGGAAGAGTGGGTTCTTGAGAGGCCTGGAGAAGGGTCAGCGGCCCGCGAGCACCGCCTGGTAGTCGGCGCCCTGGGTCATGTGCTCGTACACGGCGGAGAGGGTCTCCGGCGCTCCCACCAGCCAGCGGCAGCGCGCGTCGCCGCGGGAGCGGCACTCGACCTCCATGACGGCCAGCGCGGCGTTCGCGATCCGGCCCATGAAGTCGGCGAGCATGCCGGCGGTGAAGAAGCACGAGGGGTACTGGAGGTGCGCGTCCTTCGCGGCCTCGGCCCAGTCGGCCGCGTCCACGGCGATCGCGGCGGAGCCCAGGGCGGTGACCTCCACCGCGCCCCAGCCGAGCTGGCCGAAGAACCGCGACAGCGCCTCCGCGAGGCGGGGCGCGGCGAGGTCGGCGGGATGCTCCACGCCGGTGGCCTGCGGCAGCCAGCTGCTGAACGCGCGGAACGCGTCGGCGCCGGCGGCGTAGCCGGCTTCCTGGAGGGCTTCGGCGCCCGCGCGGTCCCGCAGCGCGTGGAGCGCGCGGGGCGACAGGGCCACGAGCGACGAGGCGGCGAGAGGGATGTCGGTCACGACGGCGAATCTAGGCCGCGCCGCCGCGGCGCCGCAAGAGTCGCCGGGCCTCAGGCGTCCGGGGTCGCGCCGCCCGCGCGCTTCGCCTGCCGCTCGAGGAAGGCCAGATGGTGTGGTGAGCCCTCCCTGAGGAGCGCCTTGCCGCACGTGGGGCAGCGCTCCTCCTTGCAGGGCAGCCCCGGCTGGTGGGGCTGCCGGTGGCCGCAGCCGACGCAGATGCAGGTGCCGCCATGGCCGCAGTGCCCGTGTTCGTGCTCATCCGTGTGCATCGTTCGACTCCGCTTCTCGTTGAGTGTCGGTGCCGGAGCCGGCCGTGCCGGGCCGGCGCGTGCTCACATCGCCAGCGCCGAGAGGCCGGCGCCGGCCAGGACGACCCACAGGATGTCCACGCCGAGTGTGAGGGCCGTCAGGGCCGCGGCCCCCAGCGCCACGGCCGGCACCGTCCAGGTCACTTCGCGTCCGAACTCGAAGGTGACGGCCAGCAGCAGGCCCACGAACGACGCCAGGATGCCGCGGAGCACGCGGCGTACCGCGGGTGAGTTCCGCAGGCGGTCGAAGTACGGGACCGCGAGCAGCA
>JAJYLI010000151.1 GCA_021787855.1 bacterium
GACCTGCCGGCCGTCGCGGCGCTCGCGGCCGCCGCGCCGGCGCTGGCCGAACCGGCCGCCGCGCTCCCGTCCCCGGCCCCGCCCCCGCCCCCCGCCGTGCGGATCGGCGTGCTCCGGGACGCCGCGTTCCAGTTCTACTACCCGGAGAATCTCGAGGCCCTGGAGCGCGAGGGGGCGGCGCTGGTGGAGGTCTCCCCGCTCCGGGACGCCGGCCTGCCGGAGCTGGACGCGCTGTACATCGGCGGCGGCTTTCCCGAGACGCTCGCCGCCGCCCTCTCGGACAACGGGGCGTTCCGGCGGTCGGTGCGCGAGGCGGCGGCCCAGGGCCTGCCGATCTACGCGGAGTGCGGCGGCGCGATCTTCCTCGGCGAGCGCCTGGCCTGGCGGGAGGCGGAGTATCCGATGGCCGGCGTGCTGCCGGTGGCGTTCAGCTTCGAGCCGCGGCCGCAGGGCCACGGCTACACGGCGCTGGAGGTCGTCGCCGACAACCCGTTCTTCGCGGCCGGCGCCGTGCTCCAGGGCCACGAGTTCCACTACAGCGGCCCGGCGACGCCACCGGGACCCGAGCTGAGCTTCGCCTTCCGCGTGCGCCGCGGGCACGGCTTCGACGGCGCCCGCGACGGGCTGCGCCGCTACAACGTGCTGGCGTCCTACACCCACGTGCACGCCCTGGGCACCACGTGCTGGGCCCCCGGCCTGGTCGCGGCGGCGCGGCGCCACCACGCGCGCCCGACCCGGCGCGCGCCCGCGCCGCGGTGAGGGGCGAGCCGTGCCCATCATCACCATCTCGCGCGGGACGCTGACCGGGGGGCGGGCCGTGGCCACGTGCCTGGCCGAGATGCTGGGCGTCCCCTGCCTGGCCCGCGAGGTGCTGCAGGAGGCGGCCCGCGAGCTGAACGCGTCCGAGGAAACGGTCCGCCACAAGCTCGAGGTGCCGCCGGGCCGGTGGGCGCTGCTGACCAGGGACCGCCGCCGCTACCTGCTGGCGCTCCAGGCGGCGCTGGCCACCCAGGGCGCCAGCGGCGACCTGGTCTATCACGGCCTGGCCGGCCAGTTCCTGCTGCGCGGCCTGCCCGGCGTGGTGCGCGCGCGGCTGATCGCGCCGCTGGAGCTGCGCGTCCGCGCCCTGATCACCGCGCACCACGCCACCACCCAGCAGGCCGCCGAGCGGTTCATCCGCCACGTGGACCGGGACCGCCGCCGCTGGGTGCGCCTGATGTACGGGGCGGAGATCGACGATCCCGCGCTGTACGACGTGACCATCAACCTCCGCGCGATCGCGCTCGAGACCGCCTGCCGCATCATCGCCGAGCTGGCGCGCCAGCCGCGCTACCGGCTCGGCGACGCCGAGCGGGCCAAACTGGCGGCGTTCGCCGCCACGAGCCGGCAGCAGCTCGCCGAGCTGGGCGGCTGACCGTGGCCATCATCACCATCTGCCGCGGCACCCGCAGTGGCGGGGAAGCGCTGGCCGCCTGCGTGGCGGAGCGGCTGGGCTGGCCCGCGCTGGGCCGGGAAGCGCTGCAGCTCGCGGCGGCGGAGGTCGGCGTCACCGAGGAGCAGCTCGTCCAGAAGATGCAGGAGGCGCCGCGTCTGTGGGACCGGCACATGGTGGCGCGGCGCGCCTACGTGGTCGCGCTCCAGGCGGCGCTGGCCGAGCGCGTGGCCGAGGGCGACCTGGTCTATCACGGCGTGGCGGGCCAGCTCCTGCTCCGCGGGCTGCCGGCGGTGCTGCGGGTGCGGCTCATCGCGCCGCTGCAGACGCGGGTGCGCGCGGTGATGGAGCGCGACGGCCTGGGGCGCGACGCCGCCGCCCGCCACATCGCGCGGCAGGACGCCTCGCGGGCGCGGTGGGTGCGGATGATGTACGGCGAGGACATCGCCGATCCGCAGCTCTACGACCTGGTCGTGAGCCTCGAGACCATGGACGTGCGGGACGCCTGCGCCCTGCTGGAGGCCGCGCTGCGGCAGCCGGATTTCGACCTGACGCCGGCCGTGCTGGCCCGCCTGGCGGAATTCCGCCTCGCCTGCCGGGTGAGGTTCGCGCTGGTCAGGGACGGCGAGACCCGTGCCCACAATCTGGAGGTGGAGGCGCACGGCACGACCATCGAGGTCTCCGGCAGCGCGCCGCTCCTCACGAGCGGGCGGACGGGCGAGCGGATCGCCGCCGTCGCGCGGGCCGTGCCGGGCGTGGAGTCGGTGCGCCTCAAGCTGCAGTGGTTCGACCCCTATCCCTGAGCCGGGGAGCGGAGCGGGACGTGACGCGCAAGACGATGGATTGCCTGCTGGGCGCCGCGGCAGCCTGCGTGCTGCTCGGGCTGATCGCGCTGGCGCGCCCGGCCGCCGCCCAGGCCGGCGCCGTGGCGGCGGCGGCCGGCGGCCCCGCGTGGTGGGTCTGGCCGGGGACGCTGCTGGCGCTCACGTTCGTCCTGGGGGTGCTGGCGGCCCTGAGCGGCGTGGGCGGCGGGGTCCTGTTCGTGCCGATCGTGAGCGGATTCCTGCCGATCCACCTCGATTTCGTGCGCGGCTGCGGGCTGCTGGTGGCGATGAGCGGCGCGCTCGCCGCGGGGCCGGGCTTCCTGCGGATGAACCTCGCCAGCCTGCGGCTGGCCATCCCCCTGGCCCTCATCGCGTCCGCCTGCGCGATCGCCGGCGCGCTGGTGGGCCTGGCCCTGCCGACCAGCGTCCTGCAGACCGCGCTCGGCGCCACGATCCTCGCGGTGGTGGTGGTCATGTCGCTGGCCCGGCGCTCGGTCTTCCCGAGCGTGCCGCGCCCGGACCGGCTGTCGGCGGTGCTGGGCATCTACGGGGTGTACCGGGAAGCCAGCCTCGGCGAGGCCATCAGCTGGCGGGTGCACCGCACGATCCCGGGGCTGCTGCTGTTCGTCGGCATCGGGGTGGTCGCGGGCATGTTCGGTCTGGGCGCCGGATGGGCCAACATCCCGGTGCTGAACCTGGTGATGGGGGCGCCGCTCAAGATCAGCGTCGCGACCAGCAAGTTCCTGCTCTCGATCACCGACACCTCCGCGGCGTGGGTGTACCTCAACCGCGGCTGCGTCATCCCCATGATGGTCGTGCCGTCGCTGGCCGGCATCATGCTCGGCTCGCTCATCGGGGTGCGCATCCTGCGCGTGGCCAAGCCGGGCTTCATCCGCTGGCTGGTGATCGCGCTGCTGCTGTTTTCGGGCGCCAAGGCCGTGACCCAGGGCCTGGGCCTGCCCTTCATCCTCTGAGGAGAGGGAAGCCGATGAGCGCGGACCATCCGGGGCCGGCGGTGGACGGCATCCAGCTCCTCTACGCGCGGGTGCTGGCCGGGGGCGTGGCGCTGAGCGCGGCGGTGCTGCTCGCCACCTTCGCGCTGTACCTCTCGGGCGCGGCGGCGCCGGCCGTGCCCCTCGCCGAGCTGCCGAAGTACTGGGGGCTCAGCGCGCCCGAGTATCTGCGCGCGACCAACGACGCCTTCCTGCACCACGAGCACGCCATCACCGGCTGGAGCTGGGCCTCGGTGCTGGGCTGCGGGGACTACCTCTGCTACCTCGGCATCGCGCTGCTCTCGGCCACGACCATCGTGTGCTACGCGACCGTCACGGTGGCGCTGCTGAAGCGGCGAGACCTGATCTACGCGGGGATGACCGCGGTCGAGGTCGTGATCCTGATCCTCGCGGCCACCGGCATCGTGGACGCGGGGCACGCGGGCTGAGCGCGCCGGAGGACGGACGGATGAGCGACATCAAGAAGAAGCTGGAGGAGTGGATGGTCCGGGTCTCGTTCGCGGAGGCCGACGCGACCGACGCGGGGTTCCAGATCACCGGCGGCGCGGCGGACCGGAAGACCAAACTCGCGCTGGACCGGATCCGGATGGTGCGGAGCGAGCGCGAGGCGGGCGGCCCCGCCCCTCCCCCGTCGCCCGGAGCGCACGCTGGAGCCGGCGTTCCGTCGGCGGCCGAGCGCGCGCTGAGCGTGCTGCTGCTGGACGACGAGCCCATCGTGGGCAAGCGGCTCAAGCCCGCGCTCGAGAAGGCGGGATTCGTGGTCGAGTGCTTCACCCGCCCGGCGGACGCCGTGGCGCGCCTGGAAGACCGGGAGTTCGACGTCGTCGTGACGGACCTCCGGATGGAAGGCATGGACGGCATCCAGTTCCTGGAGCACGTCATGGCGCACTGCCGGCGCACCCGCGTGATCCTGATCACGGGCTACGCCACGGTGGAAGTGGCGCGCGAAGCGCTGGTGAAGGGCGCCTTCGACTTCATTTCCAAGCCGTTCAAGGCCCACGAGCTCAAGGCGGTCATCAACAAGGCCGCGCTGTCGCTGGGGCACAAGGGGATCGGGTGACGCCCGGCCGGTTCCTCCCGCTCGCGCTGGACCTCAGGCGCCGGCGCTGCGTGGTCGTCGGCGGCGGCCCGGTGGGGGCGCGCAAGGCCGCGACGCTGGCGCGCGCCGGGGCGCGGGTGACCGTCGTCGCGCCGGCGATCGGCGCGGCGCTGCGCCACCTGGTGCGCACGCGCCGCGCGCGGTGGGTGTGCTCGGAGTTCCTCCTTGCTCACCTCCAGGGGACGTTCCTGGCGGTGGCGGCCACCGACCACGCGGCCGTGAACGCGGCGGTGGTGCGGGCGGCCGAGCGGCGCGGGATCCTCGCGTGCGACGCTTCCTCGGCGCGGCGCTCGCGCGTGACCTTCGGCGCCCTGCTGGAGCGCCGCGGGGTCACGGTGGCGGTGTTCACGGGCGGGGCGGATCCGGCGCGCGCCCGCGATACCCGGGACAGGCTGGCGCGCCTCCTGGCCGGGCGGAGGCCGCGATGACCTTTGGCACCCGCGCCGGGGGGAGCGGCCCGACAGGGGCGCTCGAGGGCCTGCTGATGATCGGCGCGGCGCTCGCGCCGTGCGAGGCCGCCGAGCCGGCCGCCGCCGGGAGCTTCAGCTCCCCCGACGCGTTCCGCCGCGTGAAGCAGAGCCGCAAGGCGCTGGTCGCCCTCCTGGCGTCGCTCCACGCCGACGGCGAGCTGGCCGAGGCGTTCGTGTGGGACACGTGCCAGCGCGTGGAGCTGTACGGCTGGCTCGCGGACCGGCGGCCGCCGGACCGGAGCGCCCGCGAGGAGGCGGCCGCGCGAGTGCGGGAGCGGCTGTTCGGGCCGCCGCCCGAGCCTCCCGGCCTCGCGGTCCGGGTGCTCGAGGGCGCCGCGGCGTGGCGGCACCTGCTGCGCACCGCGGCCGGGCTGGAGAGCCGCGTGCCGGGCGACAAGGACGTGCTCGCGCAGCTCGAGACGGCGCGACGGATCGCCGAATCCGCCGGCGCGGCGGGCGCGCGCAGCGCCGCGCTGGTCGCCGGCGCCGGTCGCCTGGTCGAGCGGCTGCGGGCCGAAACGGGCTGGGGGCGCGTGAGCGAAGGCTACGTCGCCGCGGCGCTGGCCGGGATTCCGCCGCTCCGCGGGCGGCCGGCGGCCGACGGGCGCCACGTGGTCGTCGGCGGCTCCACCACGTCGCGGAGCGTGCTCGAGGCGCTGCGGGAGCGGTTCGGCACGCCGGCCGGCCGGCTCACCCTGGTCCACCGGGGGCATCACGGACGAATGAGGCTGCTGCGCGAGGCGCTCGCCGGCGGCCGCCGGCTGCGCGTCCCGGCGTACGGCGACCCCGCCGTGCTGGGGGCCATCGCGGATGCGGACTTCGTGTACTTCGGTCTCGACCAGTCGGAGCCCGTGGTCGCGCTGGATCGTCTCGCCGGGCTGCGCGACCACGCGGCGCGGCCGCTGGTGGTGGTGGACTTCAACACCTTCGGTTCGCTCGGGGCCCCGGGCGAGGCGGCGCCGCGCGGCGTCGAGGTGTGGCGCGCCGCGGACCTGGAGGAAGCGGCGGCCGTGCACGCGGCGGCGGTCCGCGGCAGGCCGGAGTTCCGCGCGGCCCTGATAGCGGCGGGGGAGTGGCTCGATGCGCGGGCCGGCGAAGCGGACGAGGCCGCGGGCGCGCCGTCCGGCGCACCCGTCCTCGCGGAGGCGGCACCGTGCTGATCCTGATCGCGCACGGCAGCCGCGACCCGTCGTGGCGCGCCTCGGTCGAGGAGGTGGTTCGCTCGATCGCCGGGCAGGCGGAAGGGGCGGGCGGCCGCGAGCGGGTGGCGCTGGCCTACATGGACTGCTCGCCGCCCTCCCTCGACGACGTCGTCGCCCGGGCCGCCGCCGCCGGGATATCGCGGGCGCAAGTGCTGCCCCTGTTCCTCGCGGCGGAGGGCCACGTGGATCGCGACGTGCGGCCGCTGGTCGAAGCCGCCCGCGCGGCGCACCCCTCCGTCGCCCTGGAGCTGCTGGCGCCGCTCGGCCAGTTGCCGGGCTTCCGCGACCTGGTGCGCGCGATCGTGCGCGCCGGGAACGGACACGCGCGCGTGGCGGCGCCGGCGCGCCAGCCTCCGGCCACGACCCCCCCGGCCCGGCCGGCGCCCGCGACCGTGTACCTGGTGGGCGCGGGTCCCGGCGACCCGGGGCTCATCACGCTGCGCGCGGTCGAGTGCCTGCGCCTGGCCGACGTCGTGCTCTACGACTACCTCGTGAATCCCGCCCTGCTGGAGCACGCGCCTCCGGGCGCGGAGCTGGTGCCCCTGGGCCACCGGATCACGGGCCGCGGCGTGCGCCCCGAGCAGATCACCGCGCGTATGATCGCGGAGGCGCAGCGCGGGCGTACGGTCGTGCGCCTCAAGGCCGGCGACCCGTCGGTGTTCGGACGCGGCGGCGACGAGGAGTCCGCGCTCCGTGCGGCCGGCGTTCCGTTCGAGATCGTGCCGGGCATCACGGCCGGGCTGGCGGTGGCCGCGTACTGCGAGATCCCCATCACCGAGCACGCCGACGCGTCCGCCGTCGCCCTGGTGACCGGCCGGGAGCGCGACGGCAAGGCGGCCTCGAGCCTGGACTACGCCGCGCTCGCGGCCTTCCCCGGCACGCTGGTCTTCTACATGGGCGTGACCCGGGCGGAGGA
>JAJYLI010000152.1 GCA_021787855.1 bacterium
CGCCCGGCGCAAGCGTGGTGACCAGCGCGAAGCCGAGGCCGAGCGCGACGAGGGCGAACAGCAGCCGGCTGCGGCGCATCCGCCAGCCGAGCAGCAGGCCGGCCAGGCCCACCGCCCAGGGCGCCGCGCGGATCGGCTCGGCGGCGGCGGCCTGCGCGCCGGTCCACAGCGCCAGCAGCGCCGTGACAGCGAAGACCAGCCCTTCGGGGCCGATCGCGGAGATCGCGCGCCTGGCGGTGACTGGCATGCGGGATGCAATCTCCTCAGCCGGGCCGGCGCGCGCCATCCGCCGCGGCCGGCACACCGGGCTGGAGCCCGACCCTCATCCGCTGCGAGGAAGACCGATGACGACGACCCTGGACGCCAAGGTGCAGGACTTTCTGGCCCAGCAGCGCATCGCGGTCGCGGGCGTGTCGCGCGACAACAGCCGCCACCCGGTCGGGAACCTGATCTACCGGCACCTGAAGAAGACCGGGCACGAGGTCGTTCCGGTGAACCCGCAGCTCCAGAGCTTCGAGGGGGAGCGCTGCTATCCCGACCTGCCGTCAATCCCGGGCGGCGTGGACGGGGTGGTGATCGTCACGCGCCCCGAGGCCACGGAGCGGGTCGTGCAGGACTGCGGCCGCGCGGGGGTCCGTCGCGTGTGGATGCACCAATCGGTGGCGAAAGGATCGAGCGTCTCGCCGGCCGCGGTCGCATACTGCCGTCAGCACGACATCGGCGTGATCGCCGGCGCCTGCCCGATGATGTACGGTCCCGGCGCCGACTTCGGGCACACCTGCATGCGGTGGTTCCTCGGGCTCGCCCGGCGGCTGCCCGCCTAGGGGCTCGCATCGCCCGATCCGGGAAAGCCGCTCCTCGGGCCCGCCGGCCAAGCGGGCTGCCCGGTGCTCAGCGCCCGGCTTCACCCTCCGCCGCCCACAGGAAGCGCTGCGCCAGCTCCGCGAGCCGCTCGTTTCCCTCCTCGCGCGCCTGCGCGAGAATGCTCTCGATGTGCGGCCGGAGCTTCGCCGCGCCCCAGCGATAGCCGGTCGCCCGCTCGGCGCTGTACGAGTCACCGACGTCGGCACCCTCCAGCAGCGCCCACGCCGCGGCCACGTCATAGCCGGGGTCGTCCCGCCTGGGCAGGTGGAACGCCCGCTCGGGACCTCCCGCGTCCTCTTTGACAAACGCGCGTGACATAAGGCGTCCCTCCGGATCGTGCGCGGCTCCAACGCCAACGTAATCCGCCGAAGGCCCCGGCACCATCCGGCGGGCCGCGGCGTCGCGCAACCCGCTGTGGTCGCGGGACTTGGGCGCAGGCCGGCGCGGCGCGGTCCCGGCGCCCGGCAGGGCGTGCTTGCCGCCAAGGCCGACCGTGGCGCATTTCTAGCGGGGCTGCCGGGAATCGAAGGTGCACCCCCCTGTCGGGGCCAAGCCCCGGAGGGCAGGGCAGGATGGCCATCAACATCGGTCTGGACATCGGCGCGATCAGCATCAAGCTGGCGGCCCTCGGCGAGTGGGAGGACCGCACGGCTTTGGCGGCGCTGTGCGTGGGCCGGCCGGCCTTCCGGCTGGTGGACCTGGGCGAGCGCAGCCTGGTGCTGTCCGACTACCGGCGCATGGCGGGGAGCCCGATCCAGGCCGCGTACGACCTGCTGCGGGAGTTCTACGAGGGCGTCAACGAGGAGCAGATCCACGGCATCCGGGTGACGGGATCGGGCAGCCGCGCCATCGCCCAGATCCTCGGGCTGTTCTACGAGAACGAGTTCAAGGCCATCGCGCGCATGATGGCCGAGTTCCACCCCGACGTGCGCACCGTGCTGGAGCTGGGCGGCGAGAGCGCCAAGTTCGTCGTCCTGGAATCCGGGCGGATCGTGGACTACGACCGCAGCGGGGAGTGCGCCGCGGGCACCGGCTCGTTCATTGACCAGCAGGCCCTGCGCATGCGGTACGCGGTGGAGGAGGTCGGCGACGTCGTGGCCACGGCGGGGACCGCGGCGCAGATCGCGGGCCGCTGCTCGGTGTTCGCGCGCAGCGACATGATCCACGCGCAGCAGAAGGGCCACACGCCGGCGGAGATCCTCCGCGGCCTGTGCGACGCGGTGGCGCGGAACTTCAAGGGCAGCGTGGTGAAGGGCCGCAAGGTCGCGCCGCCGGTCGCGCTGATCGGCGCGGTGTCGCAGAACGCGGGCGTCGTGGAGGCGCTGCGCCGCGCCTTCAAGCTCGGGGACGGCGAGCTGATCGTCCCGGAGCACTACGCCTGGTGCGGGGCGATCGGCTGCGCGACGCTCGAGGCCGCCGAGCCCCGCAAGCGCAGCTTCCGCGACATCCACCAGCTGCGCCAGCACGGCGGCCTGGAGGGGCGGGCGCACGAGACGCCGGTGCTCTCCCTGGCCGACGTGGCGCTGCTGCGCCACCGGGTGGCGCCGTACGCGCCGCCGCCGGGCGACGCCCGGATTCCGGCGTACCTCGGCATTGACGTCGGCAGCGTCTCGACCAACGTGGTCGTGACCGATGAGGCCGGCGCGCTGATCCACGAGATCTACCTGCGGACCGCGGGCCGGCCGGTGGAGGCGGTGCAGGAGGGGCTGGCCGAGGTGGCGGAGCGCTGGGGCCGGCGGCTGGACGTCCGGGGCGTCGGCACCACCGGCTCGGGCCGGGAGCTGATCGCGGAGTACGTGGGCGCCGACGTGGTGAACGACGAGATCACGGCCCACAAGACGGGCGCGTGGCAGGTGTGCCGGGCGCTGGGCACGGGCCCGGTGGACACGATCTTCGAGATCGGGGGGCAGGACTCGAAGTTCATCTCGATCGAGAACGGGGTGGTGGTGGACTTCGCCATGAACGAGGCCTGCGCCGCGGGCACCGGCTCGTTCCTGGAGGAGCAGGCCGAGAAGCTCGGGGTCAGCGTGAAGGAGGAGTTCGCGCGGCTGGCGCTGGCGGCGCCGGCGCCCACCCGCCTGGGCGAGCGCTGCACCGTGTTCATGGAGCGCGACGTCACCGGCTGGCTCCACAAGGGCGAGACGGTGCCCAACCTGCTGGCGGGGCTGAGCTACTCGATCGCGCTCAACTACCTCAACCGGGTGGTGCGCGGGCGGCGGATCGGCGAGGTGATCTTCTTCCAGGGCGGCACGGCGTACAACGACGCGGTGGCGGCGGCGTTCGCGGGGCTGCTGAAGAAGCGGATCATCGTGCCGCCGCACAACGGCGTGATCGGGGCGATCGGGATGGCGCTGATCGCGCAGCAGTGGCACCGCGCCACCGGCGGGCGGTCGCGGTTCCGCGGCTACGACCTGGCCCATCTCCAGTTCGCCACGCGCGACTTCGTGTGCAAGGCCTGCTCCAACCTGTGCGACATGAAGGAGTTCGTGATCGAGGGGCAGCGGAGCTACTGGGGCGACCGCTGCTCGGACAAGTTCCGCAAGCCGTCGCCGACCGGGCGCCAGCCGGTGATCGAGGACCTGGTGGAGCTGCGGGACCGGCTGCTGGCGGAGCGGCTCACGGCGCCGCCGGCGCCCTCCCGGCCGCGGCGGCTCACGGTCGGCCTGTCGCGCGCGATCCCGACGGCGGAGCGGCTCCCGTTCTGGCACCGCTACCTGGTCGAGGCCGGGCTGGAGCCGGTGCTCTCGCCGCCCACGGACCCCGCCATCTCCGCCAGCGGCGTGGAGCTGGCCATCGCGCAGCCGTGCTACCCCATCCAGGTTGCGCACGGGCACGTGCAGGCGCTGCTGGAGCAGGGCGTGGACTACGTGCTGCTGCCGGTGATCGCGAACGCCGAGTCGGCCCCGGGGACGAGCCTGGAGGCGCACTACTGCCCCTGGAACCAGACGCTGCCGCACGTGCTGCGCTCGGCGCCGGCGCTGGAGCGCCACCAGGCGCGGTTCCTGATCCCCACGGTGCACTTCCAGCTCGGCCCCGCGCAGGTCAAGCCCGCGCTGGCGGAGGTGGTCGCGCGGCTGGGCGTCTCGCGCGCCACGAGCGACCGGGCGGTGGACGCGGCGTACGCGGCGCAGCGGGACTGGCAGGCCACGCTGCTCGCGGCGGGCCGGCGGGCGCTGGCGGCCCTGGAGAAGAGCGGCGAGCCGGGGCTGGTGCTGATGGGGCGCAGCTACAACCTGTACGACCGCAGCATCAACTGCGACATCCCGCGCAAGCTGCGGCACCGCTACGGCGCCAACGTGATCCCGCTGGACTTCCTGGTGACCGGCGAGGAGCCGGTCGCCGACCTGCACCCCAACATGTACTGGGTTTCGGGCCGCCGCATCCTCGCGGCGGCGCGGGAGGCGGGTTCGCGCGCCAACCTGCACGTGGTGTACGTGTCGAACTTCAAGTGCGGCCCGGATTCGTACATCAAGCGCTACACCCGCCGCGCGGCGGGCGCGCCGCTGCTGGTGCTGGAGTTCGACGGCCACGGCAACGACGCGGGCTACATGACGCGCTGCGAGGCCTACCTGGACAGCAAGGGGATCCTGCGATGCTACCTGCCCGAAGCCGAGCGGCCGGCCCTGACGGCCACCCGCTGAGGGGCAAGAAGGTCTATATCGCGCCCATGGCGGACGGGAGCGCGCGCGTGTTCGCGGCGTGCCTCCGCGCCCACGGCATTGACGGCGAGGCCATCCCGCCGTCCGACGGGCGCACGCTCGAGCTGGGCGCGCGGTTCACCTCCGGCGACGAGTGCTATCCGGCCAAGATCACCGTCGGCGACGCGATCAAGATGCTCCAGACGCCGGGCGTGGACCCCGCGCGCGTGGTGTTCTTCATGCCGACCGCCACGGGGCCCTGCCGGTTCGGCCAGTACGCGCCGTTCCTGCGCCAGGTCCTGGACGACAGCGGCTATCAGACCGCGGGGGTGATCTCGCCGAGCAGCGAGGACGGGTACGCCGGGGTGGGGGAGGTGGCGAGCCGGCTGTTCCGGACCGCGTGGCGAGGCCTGGTGGCGGCGGACGTCGTCCGCAAGCTGCAGCTCATGTACCGGCCGTACGAGCTGGAGCCGGGCCGGACCGACGCGGTCACCGAGGCGTCGCTCCAGGACGTCTGCCGGACGATCGAGGACGGGCGGCGGGGGAACGGGGGCGGCGTGGCGGCCGGGCCGCAGCTGGAGGCGCTGCGCGGCGCGATCCGCCGCGCGCGCGACCGGTTCCGCGCCATCCCGGCGCGGCGCGACCCCGGGCGCCCGCTGATCGGGGTCGTGGGCGAGATCTTCTGCCGCCTGAACGATTTCTCCAACGACCACGTGGTGCGGCGGCTGGAGGCGCAGGGCGCCGAGGTGTGGCTGTCGGACGTGGCGGAGTGGATCTGGTACACCAACTCCGACAGCTTCCGGAAGCTGCGGCTCCACGGCCAGTGGTGGACGCTGAAGCACCTGGGCGCGCGGATCCGCCACCTGGTCCAGCGGCGGGACGAGCACCGGCTGATGGAGGTCGTGCGCGAGGACTTCCGGGGCTCGGAGGAGCCGGAGATCGAGGCGATGCTGGCGGGCGGCCGCCCGTACCTCCCGCAGAGCGGCGCCTTCGGCGAGATGGTCGTCAGCATGGGCAAGATCGTGCACCTGGCGCGGAAGGGCGTGGACGGGATCGTGGACATCAGCCCGTTCAGCTGCATGAACGGCATCGTGTGCGAGGCGATCTATCCGCGCCTGAGCCGCGACCTGGGCGGCCTGCCGATCCGCAGCTTCTACTTCGACGGCACCGAGTCGGACCTGGACCGCGACCTGGGCGTGTTCCTCGAGCTGGCGCGGGCGTACCAGGCGCGCAAGCGACACCCGCGGGTGTATCCTCCGTACCCGGCCTGACACCCGGGGGGGCCGGGCCGTCGCCGCCGCGCCGCGGGCGCCGCGCGCGCTTTTCAGGGCGCCGGCGGCGTGCTAGGTTCGTGGCCACCTCGGAGCCCGCGGAGCCGCCCGCCTTGGCCGTCAAGACGCTCGTCATCCTGAATCCCGCCTCCGGCCATGGCCAGGGGCGCAAGCTGCGCCCGCGGATCGAGCGGGCGCTGGGCGGCGCGGGCATCGCCTTCGACCTCGTGGAGACCCGGGCGCCGGGCCACGCGATCGTCCTGGGGCGGGAGGCGGGCGCGGCCGGCCGCGAGCGGGTCGTGGCGGTGGGCGGGGACGGCACGGTCCACGAAGTGGCGAACGGACTCCTCCAGGCGCCGGCCGCCGCGGACGGCGCGACCGTGCCGGCCCTCGGCGCGATCCCCGTCGGCACCGGCAACGACTTCGCCAAGCTGATCCACGTCTTCCGCGTCCCGCCGGAGGAGGCCGCGCGCCGCATGGCCGCCGCGCGGACGGAGCGGTTCGACGTGGGGTGCGTGAACGGCGAGTACTTCGACAACTCCCTGGGCGTCGGCTTCGACGCGGAGGTGGCGCGCCAGGCCAACGCGGCCACGAGGCTGAGCGGCCTGGCCGTCTATGTCGTGGCGGTGTACAAGTCGTTCGTGAGCTTCCGGGCGCCCACGCTCGAAGTGCGGTCGGCCGCGCACCAGGAGACCGGGCCGATGATGATGCTCGAGTGCTCCATCGGGCGGAGCGCGGGCGGCGGCTTCTACCTGACCCCGGACGCGGACCCCGCGGACGGCCTGCTGGACGTCTGCCTGATCCGCAAGGTCGGGCTGGTGAAGTTCCTGCGCTACGTGCCCCGGGTCCTCAAGGGCACGCACGGGAGCCTGCCCGTGGTGGCGATGTTCCGCACCGCGTCGCTCACGATCCGCTCCGAAGGCCGGCCGCTGCTGCTGCACCTGGACGGGGAGGTGCGCGCGCCCGACACGCGGGAGATCGAAGTCACCCTGGAGCCGAAGCGGCTGCGGGTGCTGGTGGGGCAGGCGGGAGCGCCGGCGGCGTGAAGCGCGCGGCGCCCGGCCTGGGCGGCGCCCTGCTGCTCGTCTTCGCGGCGGCCGCGCCCCTGGCGGCGCAGCAGCCCGCGCTGCCGGCCCAGGCGCCCAGGCGAACGCCGGCTCCCGC
>JAJYLI010000153.1 GCA_021787855.1 bacterium
CTGCGCGCCGCCGTCGCCGCCGTGGCCGGCCGGCGCCCGGTCAGGCTGCTCGCGCCCTGGCCGGGCGGGCGGCGCTGGGCGGCCGCGCTGACCCACGACCTCGACGTCGCCGCGGCGTGGCCGGTGTTCACCGCGCTCCGCGCGGCGGAGCTCGCCCGCAGCGGCCGGCTCGGCGACGTGGCGCGCGTGCTCGGGGCGGCGGCCGCCGCCGTGGGCCGCGATCCGGTCTGGGCGGGCGTCGCCACCACCCTGCGGGCGGATGCCGCCCGGGGCGTCGCGGCCACCTGGTTCGTGATCAGCGGCACCCCGACGTGGTCCACCTGGCGGCGCGGCGACGTCACTTACCGGCCCGAGTCCCGCCGCGTCCGCCGGATCATCGCCCGGGTGGCCGCCGAGGGCCACGAGATCGGCCTGCACGGCAGCTTCGCGACCATCGAGGACCAGGCCCGCTTCGCCCAGGAGCGCGCCCGGCTCGCCGCGCTCGCCGGCCGCCCCGCCGCGGGCGTGCGCCAGCACTTCCTGCGCTTCCGGCCCGGGAGGACGCAGCGCCTGATGGCGGCGGCCGGGTTCACCTACGACGCGAGCTACGGCTTCCCCGACCGCAACGGCTTCCGCCTGGGCACGGCGGACGTCGTGCCGGGGTGGGACGCGGAGGCCGGCGCTCCCTCGCCGCTCAGCGAGGTGCCGTTGACCTGGATGGACCGGGCCCTGAGCAAGTACCGCGGCCTCCAGTCCCCGGCCGCCTGGGTGGACGACGCGCTCGACCTGGCGCAGACGTGCCGCCGGGCCGAGGGCCTGTGGGTCGGGCTGTGGCACCCCAATCTCACCCCGGCGCTGGGGTACCCGGGGGCGCCCGACGCGTATGCCCGCCTGCTCGAGCGGCTCGCCGCCGGCGAGCCGCACCTGGACACCCTGGGATCGCTGGTCGCCTGGCGGGCGGCGCGCCGCGCGGCACGCGCCGTGGCGATGCGCGCGGACGGGAGCGTCGAGGTCGCGGCCGCACCCGGCCCCTGGCCCCTGACGATCGAGGACGAGCGCGGCCGGCCGGCCCCCGGCGTGGTCGTGGCGCCCGCGCGCCCGGCCACCTGACGCGGCTGCCTTAAGCCCGTGGCCGGACTATATTTCCGCCTCGGCGCGACCGGCGGGCGGCGCGGCGCCACCCCCGGGGATGAGGGCCACCGGTGACCAGGATCGCACCCGGCTCCAAAGAGCTGCAGGACTACTACCGGGCGCGCGCGGCGTGGCGCGGGCCGGGTGAGGAGCGCATGCGCTTCAGGAAGGCGGCGGCGCTCGGCCGGGTGGCGCCCGGCGCCCGCGTCCTCGACATCGGCTGCCGCGACGGCGGCCTGCGCCGCTACCTGCCCCCGGACACGCGCTACCAGGGGATGGACATCGCGCCCGACTTCGCCGGGGCGGACATCGTGACCGCCGACATCTCGCTCGGCATCCCGTTCCCCGATGCGACGTTCGATTGGGTGTTCTGCATCGAGGTCCTGGAGCACGTGCCCAACCCGTACGGCGCGCTGACGGAGATCCACCGCGCGCTCCGGCCGGCGGGCGTGCTGGTTGTCTCCGTCCCCAATCCGTACCACGTGAAGGAACTGATCTGGAACGTCTTCCGCATCCCGGACCGGCAGGGGCACATCTACGCCTGGACGCGCCAGACCATGACGCGGCTCGGTGAGATGGCCGGCTTCCGGCTGGAGGCCTGCGGCGGCACCTATCTCCACCCGCCGATCCCGATGTTCGCGCTGCTCGCGCGCTCCATCGTGTACCGCTTCGTCAAGTCGTGACCCGCCGCGGGCGTCCGGCGGCCGCGATGCCCAGGTGGCTGCGATGGGCCGTCCAGGGAGTCGTGGTCGCGGTCGTGCTGGCGCTGGTCGCCAACGCGCTGGCCCACAACTGGTCCGCCTTCCGCGCGGCGCCGGTGGTGGGGCCGCTGAGGCCGGGATGGCTGGCGGTGTCGTTCGCCTGCCTCGCGATCGTGTCCCTGCTCCAGGTCCAGTCGTGGCGCTGGATGATCGCCGGATGGGACCGGGAGCCCTCCTTCCGCGCCGCCGCCCGCGTCTGGTTCCTCTCCAACCTGGGGCGCTACGTGCCCGGCAAGGTGTGGACCGTCGCCGGCATGCTGGTTCTGGCCGAGCAGGAGGGCATCCCGCGCTGGGCCGCCGGCGCCTCGGCGTTCGCCGTGCAGGCGTTGGGTCTGGGCACCGCGGCGGCCGTGGTCGCGGCGGCCGTGCCCGAGGCCTATTCGCCGCTCCGGCTGATCGCGGCCGCGGCGCTCGCCGTCGCCACCATCGGGCTGCTGGTCTGGCCCGGCGGACTGCCGAGGCTGGGGCGGCTGCTGGGCGCCGCCGCCGAGTGGCGCGCCCTGCCGGTCGGCACCGTGCTGCTGAGCGCCACGCTCACGGCCGGAAGCTGGCTCGCCTACGGCGCCGCCTTCTGGACCCTGGCCCGGGCCCTGGGCATGGTGACGCTGCCGCTCCTCGCCGCCGAGGGGGTGTTCGCGCTCGGCTACGTCCTGGGGCTGCTCGCCATCTTCGCCCCCGGCGGGCTGGGCGTGCGCGAGGCGATCTTCTTTTCGCTGCTGACACCGTTCACCGGCAGCGGCTCCGCCATCACCCTCAGCATCGCGTCCCGGCTCGAGCTGATCCTGGCCGAAGTGGCCGCCGGGCTGCTGGTGATGGCGTTCGCCCGCCGCCGGTCAGTCAAGGAGGAGCTGCTTGGCGCCACACGACGCTGATTCGCCGCCGTCCACGCCCGCCGCCGGCGCCACGCCCGCCGCGGGCCCGGGCTGGGAGCCCTCGCGCCCCAACCTCGTGGCCACCGGCTTCTTCGCGCTGTGGGTGGTCATCCTCTCGCTCCCGATGCTCGCCGGGCGGTGGCTCGCCACGCCGCTGAGCGATCAGTACGCCGCCGGCTATGCCTTCCGGTCGTGGGGCGCCGAGTGGTGGCGGCGCCTCGGGCACGTGCCGCTGTGGGAGCCCGAGCTGTTCGGCGGCATGCCGTTCGTCCCGAACCACGGCGACGTCTTCTATCCGACCTCGTTCCTCCGGCTGATTCTGCCGGTGGCGACGGTGGTGAACCTCAACTTCGTCGTCCACACCATCCTCGCCGGGTTCTTCACCTACCTGCTGCTGCGCCGCTTCCGCGTCTCGTGGGGCGGGGCGGTGGCGGGCGGGCTCGCCTACGAGCTGACCGGCCTGCTGGCCTCGTATCCCTCGCCCGGCCACGACGGCAAGCTGTTCGCCTCCGCCGCGCTGCCCCTGGCCCTGCTGGCGCTGTGGCTGGCCCTGCGGGAAAAGCGCGCGCAGGGCTACGGCCTGCTGGCCATCTCGGTCGCGCTGGCCCTGCTGGGCCACGTCCAGATGGCCTACTACCTGCTGATCGCGGCGGGGCTGTTCGCCCTCTGGCTGACGCTCGATCCCGACACCCCGGGTGACACGCGGGTCCGGCTCGGGCGCCTGGCGCTGGCCCTGGGCGCGGTGGCCCTGGGCTACGGCCTGGCCATGATCCAGGTGCTGCCGTTCATCCACTATCTGCCCTACTCCCCGCGAGCCGGGGGATATCACCTCGCGGGCACCACGGCCTTCCAGGCGGCGACCTCGTACGCCGTGCCGTGGGAGCACTGGCCGGCGTTCTTCCTGCGCGACTTCATCGGCGCGCGGGAGACCTACTGGGGCCCCAATCCCATCAAGCTCCACTCCGAGTACCTCGGCCTGCCGGTGGTCGCGCTGGCCGTCCTGGGCGCCGCCGCCCGCGGCCGGCGCCGCCTGGTGCTCGGGCTGGGCGCCATCGGGCTGCTGTTCCTCCTCGTGAGCATGGGAGCCGCCACGCCGTTCTACCGCGTGTGGTGGGCGGTGATGCCCATGGTCAAGAAGACCCGCGCCCCCGGGATGGCGTTCTTCATCCCGGCCTTCGTCACGGCCTGCCTGGCCGCGTTCGGCTTCGAGCGGCTGCAGCGCGGCGAGGGCCGCCGGCACGTGGTGGGATGGCTGGTGGCCGCGGGCGCGGTGATCGTGCTCGCCGTGACGGGAGCCTTCGGCCAGCTCGCCGACAACCTGGCCGGCGGGGAAGGGCCCTTCGGCGCGATGCGGGCGGAGGTCGCCCGCGCCGACGCGGGCGCCATCCTGCTCGGCGCCCTGACCAGCGGCGTCGCGCTCCTGGCCGTGGCCCTGCTGGCGCGGATGCTCTTGAAGCCGGCGCACCGGCGCGCCGTGCCGCTGGTGACCGCGGCGATCCTCCTGGTGACGAGCGCCGACCTGTGGCTCGATGCGCGGGAGTTCTGGCTCTACAGCGCGCCGCCCGGGCAGAGCATCTTCCGTCCCGACGCCATCGTGGACCGGATGCGGCAGACGGCGCTGCCGTACCGGGCCCTGGACCTCGCTTCGGTCACGGACCCGGAGCTGAACCCGTATCCCGGCCAGGGCGTGACCCTCATGGCCTTCGACGTGCCCCAGCTCCTGGGCGCGGGCGCCTTCACCGAGCTGCGCACCTTCGACGAGCTGTGGGACCGCGACAACGGGTTCGAGAACGCGGCGCGCTACCCGTGGGCCTGGGACCTCTACGCCGTCCGGTACCTCATCCTGCCCACCGCCGATACCGCGAACGCGCGGGCGCTCCTGCAGAGCGGACGGTACCGCGCGGTGCTGACCGGCGTGCCCACGGCCGAGGGAATCCCCGCCAGCCTGCTCGAGCGCACCGACCCGGCCCCCTGGGCGCGCGTGGTGCCCGGGGCGGTGAAGCTGGACACCGGCGCGATGGTCTCCACGCTGTTCAACCCGCGGCTGGACTACGGCCGGCTCGTCCTGCTGACGCCCGACGCCCCGGTCACGCCGCTGCCCATCACCACCATGCCTCCGCCGAGCGCGTCGCACGCCACCGTCACCGCGTGGGAGCCGGGGCGGATGAGCATCACCCTCAGCCCGCCGCCCGACAGCGCGAGCTACCTGGTGGTGGCCGAGAACTGGTACCCGGACTGGCGCGCCACGGTGGACGGCAGGAGCGCACCGACCTTCCGCGGCGACTATACTCTCATCACGGTGCCGCTGCCCGCGGGCGCCCGCCACGTCGAGTTGCGGTTCCGGTCGCCCGGCTATACGCTCGGGCGCGCCGTCTCCCTGGCGTCCGTCGGCGCGACGCTGCTCCTGGTCCTGCTGCCGGGCGTACTGCGGCGGAGGAAGCGTGGCTGAGCGCGCGCTGGTGATCGTCCCGACCTACAACGAGCGCGAGAACCTGACCCGGATCGTGCCCGCCATCCTCGAGCAGGACCGACGGCTCGAGGTGCTGGTGGTGGACGACGCGTCCCCCGACGGCACCGGGGCCCTGGCCGACGAGATGGCCGGCCGCGAGCCCCGCGTCCACGTCCTGCACCGGCCCGGCAAGCTGGGGCTCGGCACGGCCTACGTGGCCGGCTTCCGCTGGGCCATCCAGCAGGGCTTCGACTTCGTGTTCGAGATGGACGCGGACTTCTCCCACGACCCGCGCCACCTGCCCAAGTTCCTCGAGGAGATCCGCGACGCCGACCTGGTGATCGGCTCCCGCTACCTCGACCGGCGGGTCACCGTCATCAACTGGCCCATGAGCCGGCTGATGCTGTCCTACTTCGCCAACGTCTATGCCCGGTGGGTGACCGGGCTCAAGCTGTGGGACTCCACCGGGGGCTACAAGTGCTACCGCCGGGCCGTGCTCGAAGGCATTGATCTCGACCGCGTGCGTTCCAACGGCTATTCTTTCCAGATCGAGACGTCGTACCGCGCGTGGCGGAAGGGGTTCCGGATCAGGGAGATCACCATCACCTTCAGCGATCGCAACGTGGGCCACAGCAAGATGTCGGGGGCGATCGTCCGCGAGGCGGTATGGATGGTATGGCGGCTCCGCTGGTGGGCCCTGCTGGGACGCGTATGAAGCCGGGCAGCGTGTTCTACAAGATGTCCGGCTCGGGCAACGACTTCGTCATGTTCGACGGACGCCACGTCCACGCGAGCGACCTCACGCCCGAAACCGTCGTGGCGATCTGCGACCGCCGGCGGGGGATCGGGGCCGACGGCGTGGGCCTCCTCCAGCCTCCCGATGCGGACGCCGCCGGCGTCCACTTCTCCTTCAAGTTCTGGAACAGCGACGGCTCCGTGGGCCCGATGTGCGGCAACGGAGCCCTGTGCGTGACCCGCCTGGCCGTTCTGCTGGAGTTCGCGCGCGAGGACGAAGAAGTCCGATTCGCCACCGACGCCGGGATCCACCGGGGCAGGGTGGTGCCCGGCGAAGACCGGGCGGTGGTGGCCCTGCCTGACTGCCCCCTGCCTCGCCCCGCCACGGGCCTGCCGACCCTCCCCGGCGAACAGCACCCACAGGTGGTCCGGCCCTCCGTGCCCCACCTCGTCCTGCTCGTGGACGACGTGGCCGCCATCCCGGTGGCCGAGCGCGGGCCGAAGCTCCGCGGCCACCCGGCCCTCGGACCCGAGGGAGCCAACGTCAACTGGCTCGCCCCGGGCGCCAACGCCCTCGAGTGGAACATGAGGACGTTCGAACGCGGCGTGGAGGGCGAAACGCTCGCCTGTGGCACCGGCGCCGTCGCCTGCGCCCTGGCCCTCGCCAGCCGCGGCCTCGCCACCTCCCGGGTCACCATCCGGACCCGATCCGGCCTCCCGCTCGAAGTCAGCTTCCAGATGCCGTCGGACGGCGCCGGCCGCACGGCTTCCGGCACCGCCACCGATCTCCACCTCAGGGGCGAGGCACGGCTCGTCTACCGGGGCATTCTCTCGTCTCTCCTAAGCGATACCGGCTCAACTGATTAGCTCCGTTGCGCACCGTCTATCCACACCCAGTCACAATTCAACTTAACATAACATATCTTATACGAAGTCGCGTTGCGGCGACACTGGCGCGATGATGCAG
>JAJYLI010000007.1:0-16757 GCA_021787855.1 bacterium
CCGCCGCCGCCCTGGCGCGGCTGGACGAGTTCTTCCGCGGGGCGGGAGGGGGAGGGCGCGCCGGCGCGACCCTCACGCTGCTCGACGTAGGCACCGGTGGCGGCGACATCGCGCGGGCGGCGCGCCGCCGCGCGGCCCGGGCCGGCGTGCGCCTGCGGCTGGTGGGCCTCGACCGGCACGCCGCGGCGCTGCGGCAGGCGGCCCGCGCGGGCGAGCTGGCCGCCGTCCGGGGGGACGCGGCCCGCCTGCCGCTCGGGGACGGCGCCGTGGACCTGGTGCTGTGCTCCCAGCTCCTGCACCACTTTCACGGCCCGGCCGTGACCACCGTGCTCTCGGAGCTGCACCGCGTGGCGCGGCTCGGGGTCGTGGTGGCCGACCTCCGGCCGAGTCCCGTGGCGGTGCTCGGATGGTGGCTGATCTCCTTCCCGCTGGGCTTCCTCCCGGTGACGCGCCGGGACGGCGTGACCAGCTTGCGGCGCGGCTTCACGCCGGGCGCGCTCCAGGCCGCGTGCGAAGCGGCGGGCGCGGCGGCCGACGTCCGCACCCACCCCGGGTTCCGGGTCACGGCCGCCTGGCGGCCGCGCCCGACCGGGGCCGACTCGCCGACGATGCGGTCTTCGCGCCGCCCGCTCGATCCGGAGTTGGCACGGGTACCACCCGCGCCGCGCGCCGGATCCCGCCCCGATGCGGGGGCCACGGCGTGATCCAGGTGGATCGCCGCCTGATGCGCGCCCCGCTCGCCCGGGTGTTCGCCTGCGCGCGCGAGGTGGAGCGGTGGCCGGAGTGGCTGCCGCACTACCGCCGGGTGCGCTTCCTGGAGCGGGATCCGGCGGGAGGCGGGCTGGTCGAGATGGCGGCGTGGCGGGAGTTCGGGCCGCTGCGCTGGCCCACGTGGTGGGTGTCGCGGATGGAGGTGGACCCCGGCGCCCCGGCGGTGCGCTACCGCCACGTCCGCGGCATCACGCGGGGCATGGACGTGGCGTGGGCGTTCGAGCCGCGCCCGGCCGGTGAGTCCGAAAACGGTGAGGTGCTGGTGAGCATCACCCATCGCTGGCGGGGCCCGGGCTGGCCGCTCGTCGGCCGTGTGGCGGCCGAGTGGGTCATCGGCCCGGTGTTCATCCACGCCGTCGCGCAGCGCACCCTGGCGGGCATCGCGCGGGTGGCCGCGCTCGCGGATCCGGCGGACGCCGCCGGCCGCGCCGGGTGGGCCGGCGGGAGCGGGGAGGACCGACGATGAGCGGCGCAGGGAACGGCGCGCGGCGGGTGGTGGTGACGGGGATCGGCTGCGTCACCCCGGTCGGCACCGGCGTCGAGGGCCTGTGGGCGGGGCTGAAGGCGCGGCGCTCGGCGGTGCGCGCGATCACGCGGTTCGACGCGGCGCCGTTCCGGAGCCGCATCGCGGCGGAGCTGCCCGACTTCCGGCCGCAGGACTTTCTCGACGCGCGGGGCTCGCGCCGCCTCGACCGCTACTCGCAGCTCGCGGTGGTCGCCGCGCGGCTGGCGCTGGCGGACGCGGACCTGGCGCTGGCGCGCGAGGATCGCGAGCGCGTGGGCGTGATGATGGGCTCGGCCCTGGGGGGCGTGGCGTTCGCGGAGACGCAGGCCGCGGTTTACGCCGCCGAGGGGCTGCGCGGCCTGGACCCGTCGCTGGCGCTGTCCGTCTTCGGCGGCGCCGCGAGCTGCAACATCGCCATCGCATTCGGCGCCACCGGCCCCAACGCGACCAACGCGATGAGCTGCGCCTCGGGCGCCATCGCCGTGGGCGACGCGTTCCACGCCATCCGCGACGGCCGGGCCGACGTGATGCTGGCCGGCGGCGCGGAGGCGCCGCTCGCGCCGCTGTGTTACGGCGCGTTCGCCCTGATCCGCGCCATGTCCACGCGCAACGACGACCCGGCCAGCGCCTCCCGGCCGTTCGACGCGGAGCGCGACGGATTCGTGATGGGCGAGGGCTCCGCGGTGCTGGTGCTGGAGGAGCGCGGCCGCGCGCTGGCCCGCGGGGCGCCGGTCGTGGCGGAGCTGCTGGGCGCGGCGGCGAACAACGACGCGCACCACATGACCGCGCCGTACCCCGACGGGAGCCGGGCGGCGCGCTGCATCACCCTGGCGCTCGAGGACGCGCACCTCGCGCCGGCGGAGGTGGACTACGTCAACGCCCACGGCTCCTCGACGCCGCTCAACGACAAGACCGAGACCCTGGCCATCCGCCGCGCCTTCGGGGAGCACGCCGGGCGCCTGGCCGTGAGCGGCACCAAGGGCTACTACGGCCATCCGCTCGGCGCCTCGGGCGCGATCGAGGCCGCGATCACCGCGCTGGCGCTGGCGCGGGGATGGCTGCCGCCCACCCTGAACCTGCGCCGGCGCGATCCCGAGTGCGACCTCGACTACCTGGACGGCGAGGGCGCGAGCCGGCGCCCGCGCGTGGCGCTCTCCAACTCGTTCGGCTTCGGCGGCGTCAACGCCGCGCTGGTGCTGGCGCGGGCGGACTGACCGAGCTTGCGCCCGCCGCCGCGGCCCCGGCATATTGGCGCCGCCCCGCTTGTTCGTCGCGATTCCTTCGACGGAGAGGACCGGCATGCGTCAGACCCTGCGCCCGCTCGTCGCCGAGTTCATCGGCGTGTTCATCCTCGTCTTCATCGGCGGCGGCGCGATCATCGTCAACACCTTCCAGGCCGGCAGCGTCGGCCTGATGGGCATCGCGGCGGCGCACGGCCTCGCGCTCGCGATCGCCGTGACGGTGGCGATTGACGCGTCCGGCGGCCACATCAACCCCGCCATCACGGTGGGGCTGTGGTCGGTGGGCCGCATTGACGCCCGGCGGGCCGGCCTGTACGTCGTCGCCCAGCTCCTGGGCGCGATCGTCGCCGCCCTCGTGCTCAAGGCGATCTTCCCCGCCGGCGCGGGCCAGGTCGCGCAGTACGGCGCGCTGAGCCTGGGGTCCCAGACCTCGCTCCTGCAGGGCACGCTGATCGAGGCGGTGCTGACCTTCTTCCTGGCCTTCGCGGTGATGGGCACCCTGGTGGACCCGGCGGCGCCCCGGATGGGCGGTTTCGGCATCGGGCTCACGCTGTGGATGTGCGTCCTGGCCGGCGGTCCCCTGACCGGCGCGGCCCTGAATCCGGCGCGCGCCTTCGGTCCCGCGCTGGTCGCCGGCTTCTGGGTGGGTCAGGTGGCGTACTGGATCGGCCCGATTCTGGGCGCGGTCGTCGCGATGCAGGTGTACGAGCGGATGATGCTGAAGAAGGGCTGAACCGAGCGGGGCGGTGACGAGGTGATGGAGACGATGCGGTCCCGCTACTTCCTCGTCCTCCACCACAGCCACCCGGCATAGGCCAGGTAGATCACGCCCGCCGCCACGTAAGCGGCGATCATGTAGCCGCTGGTATCAGGAGGCGTCGGCACGCTCGGCCTCCTGCTGCGCCCGCGCGTCCACGGCCCGCGCCCAGGCGTAGCGGCGGGCGAGGAGCGAGAAGAAGAAGATGGTGAACACCACGAAGGCCAGCAGCGTCGTGACCAGCATCGCGCCCGGCAGCTCCGGCCTGCCGGGCCGCAGCACCACCGGCATCGGGTGCAGGGTGCGGAACAGGTACACGCTGACGTGGATGAACGGCACCAGCACCGCCCCCAGGATCCCGAGCACCGCCGAGTAGCGCGCCCGCCGGCCCGGCTCCTCGACCGCGCCGCGCAGCACCAGGTATCCCAGCACGACGAACCACAGGAACAGCGTCAGCGTCAGCCGGGCGTCCCACGTCCACCAGGCGCCCCAGACCACCTTGCCCCAGATCGGGCCGGTGATCAGCACGACGGTCAGGAAGACCACGCCCACCTCGGCCGACGACGCGGCCAGGAGGTCCAGGCGCGGATCCTTGAACACCAGGTACAGGAGGCTGCACAGGCCCACGATGCCGTACGCCAGGAAGGCCACCCAGGCGCTGGGCGCGTGGATGTAGAAGATCTTCTGCGCCAGGCCCTGGGTCACTTCCTCGGGCGTGAAGGCCAGCGCGCGCACGTACACGGCGGCGATCAGCGCCAGGGAGATGCCGATCCACACGGCGCTCCGGCGCAGGCTCCTGTCGAACGACGCGGGTGCGGTCATTCCTCGAGGGTGTACTCGAAGACCAGGGTACAGAGCACGACGAACGTGATGTCGTAGGCCGCGAGCAATCTAAGCCACGGGGCCCACTCCACGGAAGGACGCAGGGCCAGGATCTTGGCCGTCATGGCCGCCGCGGCGCTCACCGGGGTCACCAGGAAGGGCAGCACCAGCACCAGCAGGAGCAGCTCGCCGTAGCGGGTGTTCACCGCCATGGAGCTCATCAGGGTCCCGATGGACACGAACCCGATGGTGGCGAGGGCGATCACCAGCACCAGCGGCGGCAGGACCGGCAGCAGATCCACGTCGAAGAACAGCGCGAACAGCGGCAGGGCGATGGCCTCGATGGCCCCGACGAACACCAGGTTCGCGGCCGTCTTGCCCACGTAGATGGCGGTGCGGCTGGCGGGCGAGAGCAGCAGCCCGTCCATCGCCCGGTTCTCCTTTTCCAGCCCGAACGCCCGGCTCAGGGTGAGCACGCCGGCGAACGCGAAGGTGATCCACAGCACGCTGGGCGCGAGGTCGGCCGCGCTCACCGCCGTGGGGTCGCGGGCGAAGTTGAAGATGGCCAGGACCAGCGCGGTGAAGACCAGCGCCGAGAGGAACGCCGTGCGGCTGCGGAACTCCAGCAGCAGGTCCTTCGCCGCGATGGCCCAGGCCTGCGCGAGCACGCTAGGCACGGGGCGCCGTCGCCTCGGCGTAGCGCGCGCGGTAGGCCGCGAGGTCGCCGTCCCTGGGGCCCAGCGAGACGAACCGGCCCGCGACCTGGATGGCCACGTGGCTGGCCAGCTCCAGGCCCTCGTCGAGATTGTGCGTCACCAGCACCATGGTGCGGCGCTCCGCCCGCAGGCGGCCCAGCAGCTCGCGCAGGGCCGCCGCGGCGTGCTGGTCCAGGCCGCTGAACGGCTCGTCCAGCAGCAGCACGTCGGGCCCGTGGAGCAGCGCGCGCGCGATGGCCAGCCGCTGCACCATGCCCCGGCTGAACGTCGCCACCCGGTCGCCGGCGCGATCGCCGAGCCCCACGGCCGCCAGCGCGCCGGCCGCCGCGCCGCGGGGGTCGGCCAGGCCGTAGAGCCGCGCGTAGAACACCAGGTTCTCCGCCGCCGTCAGGCCGTCGTACAGCAGGGAGTGGTGGCTGATGAGCCCGACCCGGCGCCGGTGCGCGCTCTCCGCGCTCACCAGCGGCCGCCCGCCGAAGCGCACCGCGCCGCCGTCGGGCTTGAGCAGCCCGGCCAGCACCCGGAGCAGCGTGGTCTTTCCCGCGCCATTGGGGCCGAAGACGGCGAGCGATTCGCCCGAGCCCAGGGCGAAGTCCACCCCCCGCAAGGCCCGCACGTGGCCGAAGCGCTTGGCGAGACCCGCGACCTCCACCGCCGGCGCGCTCGCCGCGGGACCGCCGCTGTCGGGGGCCGGGCTCGCGGCCGGCCGTGCGGGAGAAGCCATCGGGGCGGGAATATAGCGGCGGCCCGGCGCGCGAGCAGCGCGCCGGCTCACGCCGCGGCGGGCTCGAACTCGAAGCGGTCCTCCAGCCGAGTCAGGATCAGCAGGAACCGCAGCTCCTCCGACGCGCCCCGCAGGCACACGGTCCGCTTGAGCTCGGCCGCCCGCTCGCGCACCATCACCAGCGCGCCCAGGCCGGCGCTGTCCACCCGCGTCGTGCCGCCCAGCTCCACCACCACCCGCTCGATCGCGCCCCGCTCCGCGGCCGGAGCCTCCACGATGGCGAGCGCCACCCGACAGAACTCGGGCATCGTCGCCCGGTCCAGCACCACCGGCGCCCGGACCTGGAGCTCGCTCACGCCCTCCAGCCACTCGAAGGATTGGTGCCGCGCCGCCGGATTCGACGTATCTCACGCGATCCGAATGGCTTACGTGCTCATGGCGAGGAGACTTGGTGACGCGCGACTGCCGCGTTTCGCAACGGTGGGGAGAGATGCGCCTGGAATGTCCTTGCACTGGACTCGACCGCCGTGCCGCCGCCACAGCTCGTGGCGCGCCGGGCCGCGCGGCGCGAGGGCGCCCAAAACGGCGGGGCCCGGGTCAGCCCCGGGCCCCGAGCTTCGACCGGATCCGGCGTTCAGATCTTGGTGACGTTCGCCGCCTGGAGCCCTTTCGGCCCTTCGCGGACCTCGAACTCCACCTTGTCGTTCTCCTTGAGGGACTTGAACCCCTCCGCCTGGATCGCCGAGTAGTGTACGAAGACGTCTGGGCCCCCTTCCCGCTCGATGAACCCAAACCCCTTCGCGTCGTTGAACCACTTGACCCGGCCGGTGATGCGAGACATACCTACGCTCCTCTGACAGGTGGCACGAGCTACGAATCTCATGCCGTCTGCCGGGGTAGCAGGCCGTTAGAGATCCGTAAATGAGCGCCATACCATAAGCGTCTCCCCTCTTTAAGCGCAAGAGAGGCTGACACTTCGGCCCAGCGGCCCCTTCCCGAGGCGCGCGCACATGACCGATACAATCACTCAGGATTTGCTCGACACGCTGTTGGAGGAGACGCGGGTCTTTGCGCCGAGCGAGCAGTTCCGCGCGGCGGCGCATGCCCAGGCGGCCACGATCTACGAGACGGCGGCGCGCGATCCGGAGGCGTTCTGGGCCTCGTTCGCCGCCGAGCTGGAGTGGTATCGGCCGTGGAGCCGGGTGTTGGAGTGGAAGCCGCCGCACGCGAAGTGGTTCGTGGGCGGGCAGCTCAACGTCACGGTCAACTGTCTCGACCGGCACGTGAAGACGGCGCGGCGCAATCAGGCGGCGCTGATCTGGGAGGGCGAGCCCGGCGACCGGCGCACGCTCACCTACTGGGACCTGTACCGGGAGGTGAACAAGTTCGCCAACGTGCTGCGGCAGCTCGGGGTCGAGCGCGGTGACCGGGTGGCGATCTACATGCCGCTGGTGCCGGAAGTGGTGATCGCGATGCTGGCGTGCGCGCGGATCGGGGCGCCGCACTCGGTGGTGTTCGCGGGCTTCAGCGCCGAGAGCCTGCGGGACCGGATCAACGACGCGGGCGCCGTGGTGCTGATCACGGCCGACGGAGGCTACCGCCGGGGGCAGATCCTGCCCCTGAAGCGCGCGGCCGACCAGGCGCTGGCCGAGTGCCCCACGATCCGGCACGTGGTGGTCTATCAGCGCCGGCCGGGCGGGGTGGGGGGCGCGCAGGGCGACGAGGCGTTCGTGCACATGCAGGAGGGCCGGGATCACTGGTGGCACCGGCTGATGCAGGACGCCGCCGCGTACTGCGAGCCGGAGCGCATGGACGCGGAGGACGTCCTGTACATCCTCTACACCAGCGGGACGACCGGGAAGCCCAAGGGCATCGTGCACACCACGGCCGGCTACCTCACCCATGTCGTCGCGACCACCAAGCTGGTCTTCGACCTCAAGGACGGGGACGTGTTCTGGTGCACCGCCGACGTGGGCTGGGTGACGGGCCACTCGTACGTGGTGTACGGGCCGCTGGCGCTCGGGGCCACCCAGGTGATCTACGAGGGCGCGCCCGACTGGCCCGAGCGGGACCGGATGTGGGAGCTGGTGGAGCGGTACGGCGTCTCCATCTTCTACACCGCGCCCACGGCCATCCGGGCGTTCATGAAGTGGGGCGCCGAGCTGCCGGCGCGGCACGACCTGTCCTCCCTGCGCCTGCTGGGCAGCGTGGGCGAGCCGATCAATCCGGAAGCCTGGATGTGGTACCACCACAACATCGGCGGGCAGCGCTGCCCCATCGTGGACACCTGGTGGCAGACCGAGACCGGGGGGATCATGATCACGCCGCTGCCCGGCATCGTGCCCACCAAGCCGGGTTCGGCCACCCGGCCCTTCCCCGGCGTCGCGGCCGAGGTGCGTGACGCGGCGGGGCGGCCGGTCGGGGTGGGCGGCGGGTACCTCGCGCTCACCGCGCCGTGGCCCGGGATGCTGCGGACGATCTGGGGCGACGACGCGCGCTACCGCGAGACCTACTGGTCGAAGTGGCCGGGCGCCTACTTCCCGGGCGACGGCGCCAAGAAGGACGAGGACGGCTACTACTGGCTCCTGGGCCGGGTGGACGACGTGCTGAACGTCGCGGGGCACCGGATCGGGACGATGGAGATCGAGAGCGCCCTGGTGGATCACCCGGCCGTGGCGGAGGCCGCCGTGGTGGGCAAGAAGCACGAGATCAAAGGGCAGGCGGTGGCCGCGTTCGTGACCCTGAAGGCGGGATTCGAGCCGCAGGACGGCCTCAAGGACGACCTCAAGGAGCACGTGGCGACCAAGATCGGCGCGATCGCCAGGCCCGACGACATCCTGTTCTCGGCCGACCTGCCGAAGACGCGCAGCGGCAAGATCATGCGCCGGCTGCTGCGGGACATCGCCGATGGCCGCGCGCTCGGGGACACGACCACGCTGGCCGATCCGGCCGTCGTCCAGCGGCTCCGGGAGGCCTACGAGGAGGGCGAGGCGTAGGCCGGGTGCCAGCCGCCGCGCGCCGGCCCGCCGCTGGCCTCGATCTTGCGGCGTCCCGTGGCCGACAGCCCGCGCGAGCCAGGGGTGTTCCAGACCATCGTGGTGACCACGGATTTCTCCGCCAACAGCGCGGTCGCGGTGCCGCCCGCCGTGGAGATCGCGCGCGCGTTCGGTGCCAGGATCGTGCTGATCCACGCCCTCGAGGCCACGGGCCCGGAGGCCGCGGGTCCCGAAGCGCCGGGCCCGGCCATGGCGGCGGGCCTGGCGGCGATGGCGAAGGAGCAGCTCGAGCAGTTCGGCGCGCGCCACATCGGCGACCGCGCCGGGTGGACGGCCGAGGTGGTCTTCGGTCCGCCCTACGCCGCCATCGCCGACGCCGCCCGGCGCCACGGTGCGGGCCTGGTGGCGCTGGCCACCCACGGCCGGACGGGGCTCAGGCACCTGCTGCTGGGGAGCGTGGCCGAACGGGTCGTGCGGACGGCGCCCTGCCCCGTGCTCACGGTGCGGGCGGAAGCCGACTAGCGCGCGCCAGCGCGCCGGCGGACACCAGGAAGATCGCCAGGATCACGACGCCCGAGACGCTGCACCACAGGCAGACCGCGTGGATCGCCGTGAGCTCGATCACGAGCAGGTACGCCGAGAACAGCACGCCGAGGCCGGAGAGCCCGGCCAGCCAGCGGGTGGGCCCGGGGCTGGCGAGCCGTTCGCCCTGGAGCCCGGACAGCGCCAGCGCCAGGAGCACCAGGTAGCCGGCGACGCCGTAGGCCGCCACCGGCACGCCGAACAGCACCGACCAAGGGCTGAGCTGCACCCGCTCGCAGCCGCCGGAGCCGACGCAGATGATCTGGCCCAGGAGCCCGAGCTTGTAGAGCAGGAGGTAGGTCGAAACCAGCAGCCCCACCAGGGCGAGCAGGGCTACCGCCATGCGGTGTCGCACGTCCGCTCCCCCGCCCCCCCCTCTACCGCCGCGCCGGCGCCGCCGCCGGCCGCGCCGCCAGGGCGCTGACCGAATCCACGATGCGCACCAGGTCGTCGTAGGCCGGGATGTACCCCAGCGCGTGCCCGTTGACGAAGAAGGTCGGCGTCCCCTCGAGCCCCAGCCGCTCGCCGGTGCAGCGGTTCGCCTCGATCCGCGGCCACGGCCGGCGCTGGGTCACGCACACCCGCAGGCTGTCCATGTCGAGCCCCAGGCCCTGCGCGTAGCCGAACAGCTTGCCCTGCGGATTGTCGAGGGCGTACCAGTCGTTCTGGTGGTCGTACATGGCGTACTCCATCGGCCAGAACTGGCCCTGCGCCGCCGCGCAGGCCGCGACCACGTGGGCCAGCGGCGAGTTGGCGTGCTGCTGCAGGGGAAAGTCCATGAAGGTCCAGCGCAGTTTGCCCGTGGGGATCAGGCGGCGCAGGACGTCCGGCATGGTGAGGACGGTGAACTGGGCGCACGCCGGGCACTCGAAGTCCGCGTACTCGGTGATCTGGACCGGGGCGGAATCGGGCCCGATGGAGACGCCGCGGGGCTCCACGCCGCCCAGGGGGGGGCCGGAGCAGCTCGCCATCACGATCGGCGCGGGCGCGCGGGCGCCAGCCGCCCAGACGATGAGCGCGGCTCCCGCCACGGCGACCACGCCGAGCGCGACGTAGAACGGCTTCAGCGAGCGTCCGGCTTTCGCCATGGATCCTCCTCGTCGTTCCCGGGCTCGGCGTCCGGCGACCACCCCGGCGACGCCTCCGCGACAATGCGCCGGTGCTCGGCCACCTCGGGCGAGTCGAAGGTCTGCCGCACCTCGTAGCGGAACAGCTCCGAGCGGATGTCGCCGATGGCCTTCAGCAGCGCCGAGGACTCATGGAGCAGCCGGCCCTCGGCGTCCAGGTTCTGGATGTGCCGCGCCAGGGCACGGAGCAGCTCGACGAGCTGCTCGGCGCGCCGCGGGTCGTACGTCTCGTCGGAATTCACGCGTCAATCATACCAACGGGCCGGGCGCAGGCCAACTCGTGGCACCCGGCCGGGAGCGCCGCCGCGGCGCCGTTCGCGGCGGGCCGCCGCAACGTTTGCCGGGGTCGGCGCGTCTTCTTATATTGGGGGTTGCGCAGCAGCGCGCACTCTACATGGAGGTGTGATGTCGAAACGCAGTAACCACCGCAAAGTCCATGTCCCCACGGCCTTTGAGCTGGCCCGCGACGAGCTGTTCAGCCACATTCTCCGCTGCGGAGTCCTGGAAGCGGCCGACGAGCACCGGTCCGAGTGGTTTGACGACACGATGGCCTATCTGGGCGAGCGTTACGAGGAGCTCACGGCCGCGCAGATCAAGGAGTTGCGGACGCTGGGCGAGCGGTACTGCCGTCCGGTGCAGACCAGGCCGGAGCCCGTGGAGACCGCCGGCGCGGTGTGAGCGGGCCCGGCGGCCGAAGACCGGCCGGGCTCAGCGGCGCGGGACGCTTGGGTGGCGCCACCGATAGCCGATCGCCACCCGCGCTCCGCCCCCCACCCCGAGTTCGACGAACGGGCCGCCCTTCCCCCCGGGCGCGCTCTCGGCTCCCAGTATCAGCAGCAGGTAGGGCGTCACGTGGCCGCCCTCGAGCTCGGCGGACAGGCCGCCGCCGCCGTAGAGCCCCAGTCCCCGCGTCCGATCCGGATCGAGCAGGAATTGCAGCGACAGCTCCGCCCGGGCGCCGAACCGCCCGTCGCCGAAGGCGCCGAGCTGGAGGGCGGGCGCGAGCCGCAGCCGCTCCTGGTCCCGCCAGGCGAGGCCGAGGCCCGCGCCGTAGAACGCCGGGCGCGACGCCAGCGCCACCACCCCCGCCGTCACTTCCGTCCGGCCCTGCGCCCGGCACGGCGCCGCCGCGACCAGGAGCGGGAGCCAGACGGCGGCGCTACGCCTCCAGCACCAGCTCATAGCGGCGCGCGATGTCCGGGGCGAGCGAGTGCGTCACCGAGCAGTAGCGCTCCAGCGACAGATCAATCGCGTGCCGCACCCGTTCCTCCGGCGCGCCGGGCGCCGCGATCCGGTAGGTGAGCACGATCGCGGTGTAGCGCTTGGGGTGCTCCGCCCGCCGCTCGCCCGCCACCTCCACGCTCATGGAGCGGACCGGGAAGCGCATCTTCGCCAGGATGGACACCACATCGCCCGCCGTGCACCCCGCCAGGGCGAGCAGCAGCGCCTCCATCGGCGCGGGGCCCGCGGTCCCCCCGGCGTCAATCGTCACCGCCGCCTTGCCGGGCGCGACGCCCTCGAAGGCCATGTCGTGGAGCCAGCGCAGCGTGACCCGCTTGGTGTCGCCCATCACTGCCCTCCCGGGCCCCGTGTCGCGAGGCCGATCAGGAACCGGTTTCGCCCGAACCGGTCCAGCGCGTGATACTCGATCAGCCAGTTGAAGGAGTGGCGCAGCTTCAGCTCGAAGCCCAGGACGACCGTCGGCCAGATCATGGGACACCCGGGGCAGTGCGTCATGTGGCCGAGGCCGGCGCCGACGTACGGAATCGCCGGCGCGTTGTCGGGCTCGAACCGGTAGACGATCTCGCCGGCCCAGTGCAGCCGGACCGCGCCGCCGTCCGAGGAGACCTCCAGCGAGGGGCGCAGGCGCACCCGCGGGGACCACAGCTCCGCCACGTCGAGCGTGTTCCCCAGCACCCACGCCGTGGGGCTCGTCACGTCCAGGCCGGCCCGGGTCGAGAACGCGAACAGGTCGAACACCACGCCGCTCGGCTGCCCCTCCGCCCCGGCCGGCGGCTGGAACTCCTGCGCCCGGGCGCCGGCGGCCGCGCAGGCCAGGGCGATCGAGACGGCCGCGGCCAGTCGAAGCGTGCGATGCATGCCCACCTCCTCAGGGACGCGGCGGCTGCGCCGTCCGCACGGCGAGCCGCCCGTAGTCGGCCAGGGCGTAGAGCGCCATGGCTGCCGTGGCCCAGGCCAGCGGCCGGATGAACGAGGAGTCGAGCAGCCAGGCGAACAGCGTCAGCGTCTGCCCGACCGTGACGGCCTTGCCCCCCACCCGCGCCGGCGGAACGCGCAGCGGCCGCCGCGCCACCAGGCTCGCGAGATACCCCGCCGGGGCCAGGATGTCGCGCAACAGCACGCCGGCGATCTCGAACGGCCCCAGGGCGCCCGAGACGGCCACCGCCCCGAAGGCCGTCAGCATGAAGATCTTGTCGGCCACCGGGTCCATCCACATCCCGAGCCGCGACGCGCCCAGCCGCCGCGCCAGCCACCCGTCCAGCAGGTCGGTCCCCGCCGCCGCCGCGACCACCACCAGCCGCACCCCGACGCCCGGGGCGAGCGCGAACAGCACGGCCAGCGGCAGCCGCGACAGCGACACGACGTTCGCGGGGGTCAGCACGCCCGCCCAGCGGGATTGCCGCTCCCCCGGCCGCGGGCTACCTTGTGCCGTCATCCATGGACCTGGCGCTCCTCAAGGAAGCGGCGATCTTCGCCCAGCTCGACGACAGCGAGCTGGGCCGCGTGGCGGAGATCTGCAAGGAGCAGAAGCTCCAGGGCGGCACCACGATCTTCAAGGAAGGCGAGCCGAGCAACCGGCTGTACATCATCGCCGAGGGCGACGTGCGGATCAGCCGGATCGTGCCGGGCAGCGGCGAGGAGGCCCTGGCGGTGCTGAAGCCGGGCACCTGCTTCGGGGAGATGGGGATCTTCGACCGCTCCGAGCGGTCCACCGACGCGATCGCCAACACCGACTGCACGCTGTTCACCATCGCCCGGCCCGACTTCGAGATGCTGCTCGACTTCGACCGGGACGTCGCGTACAAGGTGCTGTGGAACGTGGTGCGGCTCCTCTCCTCCCGGCTGCGCGTCACCAACGACAACCTCCGGTCGTTCCTCGCGATGTCCATGTTCTGAGCGCCGGCCCGCCTCCGGCGGCCGCGCGCGCGGCTAGCGCGCGATGCGGAAGCGGGCGTCCAGCGCCAGCACCCGATCCGGGAAGGCCACCAGCGGGTTGATGTCCATGTCGAGGATCGCCTCGTGCTCGCCGGCGAGCTGCGAGACCCGCTGCAGCGTTTCCTCGAGCGCCACCACGTCCACGGCCGGCTGGCCGCGCACGCCCTCCAGCAGCGGATAGCCGCGGATCGCGCGCACCATCTCGCGGGCGTCCACGTCGGTGAGCGGGTGCACCCGGAACACCACGTCGCGCAGCACCTCCACGGCGAGCCCGCCCAGCCCGAACATGATCAGCGGACCGGCGCGCTCGTCCCGGGCCGTGCCCACGATGGTCTCGCGGCCGTCCCCCCCGGAGATCATCTGCTGCACCAGCACCGCGTCCGGCGCGACGCCGGCGCGCTCGCCGACCCGCTGCACCAGCCGCCGGTAGCCCTCCCGCACCTCGCGCTCGGAGCCGAGCCCGAGGACCACGCCGCCCACGTCGCTCTTGTGGACGATGGTCGCGCTCACGACCTTCAGCACCACGGGATGGCCGATGTCCCGCGCCGCGGCGACCGCCTCGTCCTCGGTGCACGCCAGGCGCCACGGCACCGTGGGGATGCCGTAGGCGGCGAGCACCTCGAGCGCCTCCGCTTCGGTGAGCTTCTCGCGCCCCTCCCCGGCGGCCCGGGCCACGATCGCCGCGACCCGGTCCACGTCGGCGGGGAAGCGGTGCACCACGCCCTCGGGCCGGTCCAGCCAGCGGCGATAGCGGTTCATCGCCGCCAGCGCGCGGGCGGCCGACTCGGGGAAGATGTAGCCGGGCATGCCCGCCCGGAGCAGGTTGCGCATGCCCGCCGCCACGCCCTGCCGGCCCAGCAGCACCGCCATCACCGGAATGTCCCGGCGCGCGGCGGTCGCCTCGGCGATGGCCTCGGCCACGTCGCCCTCCCGGCCCTTCAGGGGCGGCGGCGCCACCGACACGATCACGGCGTCAATGTTGGGATCCTGGAGCACCAGCTCCAGGACGCTCTTGAAGGTCGGCGCGGTGGCCGACGCGATCAGGTCCACCGGATTGCGCACCGCCGCCTCGGGGGGCAGCAGCCGCCGGATCGCGTCCTGCGTCGCGGGCGCCAGCTCGGCCACCCGGAGCCCCAGCGACTCGCACGCGTCGGCCAGCACGATGCCCGGGCCGCCCGCGTTGCTGATGATGGCCACCCGGTCCCCCTTGGGCAGGGGCAGCCGCGGGAAGGCCATGGCGTAGTCGAACAGCTCCTCGACCGTCTGCGCCCGGATCACGCCGCACTGCTCCATCAAGGCGTCCGCCGCCAGGTCCGTGCCCGCCAGCGCCGCCGTGTGGGACGAGGCGGCCCGCGCGCCCGCCGCCGTGCGGCCGGCCTTCACCACGAAGATCGGCTTCTTGCGCGTCAGCTCGCGCGCGATCCGGTAGAAGCGCCGCGCGTTGCCGAAGCTCTCCAGGTACATCAGGATGACGCGGATCTCCGGGTTGTCGGCCCAGTAGATCAGCAGATCGTTGCCCGAGACGTCCGCCTTGTTGCCCACCGACACGAACTGGTGGATCCCGATCCCCAGCTCCTCGGCGTAGTCCAGGATGCTGAGCCCCATCGCCCCCGACTGGCTGATGAACCCCACGGGGCCGTAGGGCGGCATCGTCGGGGCGAAGGTCGCGTTCATCGCGACGGCCGGGTCGGCGTTCATCACCCCCATGCAGTTGGGCCCGACCATCCGCATCCCGTGCTTGCGCACCACCGCGAGCAGCTCCCGCTCGAGCGCCGCGCCCTCGCCACCCACCTCGGCGAAGCCCGCGGTGATCACCACCAGCCCCTTGACTCCCTTGGCTCCGCACTCTTCCGCCGTGGCGAGAACCCGCTCCCGGGGCACCATCACGATCGCCAGGTCCACCGGATCGGGGATCGCCGTCACGCTGGGGTAGGCGCGGATCGAGTGGATCACCTCGGCCTTGGGATTGACCGGGTAGATCGGCCCGGTGAAGCCGTAGCGGACCAGGTTGTCGAGCACCTGGTAGCCGATGGTGTTGGGGTGGCGCGACGCGCCGATGACGGCGATGGAGCGGGGGCGGAGGATGGCGTCTGGCACGCTATCGCACGATCCTGACCAGCCCCGCGTCCGCGTAACCCCGAATGAAGCTCTCGGCGTCGGTGGCGGGGACCGCGACGCCGGTGAGCCGGGTGGCGCGCGCCGCGGCCCCCGCCAGGAACTCGCGGACGGGCCGGCCGGCGAAGGCGACGTCGTCGTCGCGCATGTGGAGCACGATGTCGTCCCAGGTGCCCACGTAGGTCACGCCCTCGCGCGTGGTCACGCGGTGCATCTCGAAGCCGCGCGGCTGGCGATGCATGCCCTGCAGCTCCGTGACCAGCGTCCCGAACAGATCGAGCTGCGCCGGGTCGCGCCGCAGCGTGCCGTCGGGGCCCGCCGCCTCGATCTCCGCCAGCAGCAGGTCGGTGGGGTCGTTGTCGCCCGCCAGGTCCGCCAGGCGCACCAGCCACGGCTTGAGCTCGGGATCGTCCTCCGGCAGGCGGTAGATGCTGCGCTTCAGCTCGATGAGCCGCCAGATGCCCAGCTCGTCCCAGTGCTCCGCGGGCCCGGTGCGCTCGAACTCCGCCAGCGCCGGCTCGTACTCGCCGCGGTCGTAGAGCAGGTTGGCCAGGTAGATCCGCGCCTCCGCGTGCTGCGGGTCCAGCTCGAGCGCGTGGCGCAGCCAGCGCAGCGCCTCGGGTTCGGCCGAGAGGCGGTGGGCCGCGTAGCCCACGCACGCGGCGGCCTCCGCGCTGTCGGGGTGGGCCTGGAGCCCGATCTCGAAGAACCGGCGCGCCGGCTCCAGCATGGCTTCGCGGAACAGGGCGCGGCCCATCTGCAGCACGATGTCCAGGTCGTCCTTGAAGCCCAGGACCAGCACGCGCTCGAAGCACTTGAGGGCGGCGTCGCGGGCGCCGAGCTTCAGGAGCACCTCACCCATCCCGGCCAGCGCGTCCTCGTGGTCCGGCGCGATGGCCAGGGCGGCCTCGAAGGCGGGCCGCGACCAGGCGTATTCCTCGCGGGCCAGCCGCGCGTACCCCATGCCCACGTGCAGCTCCAGGGAGTCGGGATGGACCGCGAGACCCTCCTTCAGAACCGTCACCGCTTCGTCGTATCGCCCTTCGTTGTACAGCCGGTGCGCTCGATCGTCGTACTCGTCCGAACTCAAGAAGGGATCGGACATCGAGGCGGGCTCCACGGGGAGAGTTGCGGTATGATAAGAACGTGGGGAGTCTCGATCAAGAGCGGAAACGGTTGCGCCAGGCCGAGTTGACGGCGCGCCCGCGGGACAAGGAGGCGCCA
>JAJYLI010000007.1:16857-32944 GCA_021787855.1 bacterium
GCGCCAGGGCGACGGGCCGCGAGCCCGCGCTACTTGAAGAGCCAGGTATCGGCCTGCGGCACTCCGGCGACCGTGCCGCCGAACAGCACGGCCGCGCCCAGCGCGGCGTCGTAGGCCATTCCGGCTCCCGACCGCGCGCTCGGGGCGACGCCCGGGTACAGCTCGCTCCAGTCGGCGCCGTCGAACGCCCAGGTGTCGTTCAGATCAGCGGTGGCCCCGCGGCCGCCGAACAGCACGGTCTCACCGCTCCCGCGCTCGAACACCATCGCGGCCTCCGTCCGTGCGGGCGGGGCGTGCGCCGTCGCGACTTCGGTCCAGGACGTGCCGTCGTAGGTCCACGTGTCGGCCAGCGGGCCGCCGGAGCCGGCGCCGCCGAACAGCACGACCTTTCCCAGGACCGGGGCGAAGGCCATCGCGGCCCCCGAGCGCGCCGGGGGCGCGGAGGGCGGGCTCACGGCGGTCCAGGTGCGCGTGGCGCCGTTGTACTCCCACGTGTCGGCCAGCGGACCGGACGCGCCCTGGCCGCCGAACATCACGACGGTGGCGCGCCGCGCGTCGTAGGCCATGGCCGCGCCGCTCCTGGCCGGCGGAGAGCCCGAGGTGGTGTCCAGGCTCCAGGCGCTGCCGTCGAATTCCCAGGTGTCGGCTTCGGGGCCCGCGGCGCCCGCGCCGCCGAACAGGATGACCCGGCCGCGACCCGTATCGTAGGCCATGGCGGGAGCGAGCCGCGGGCCGGGGGCGCTGAAGAGCAGGGCCGGCCGCCACGCGCCGTCGTAGAGCCAGGTGACGCTGTCGGCCAGCGTGCCGCCGTACATGACCGCGAACCGGTCGCGCGAGTCGTAGGCCATCCCGGGCCGGCTGCGCGCCGCCAGTGGAGCCGCGCCGGTCGCGGACCAGGTCGTGCCGTTCCACTGCCACGTGTCGCTCAGGATCCCGTCGCTGCCCAGGCCGCCCGCGACGTCGAGCGCTCCGTCCCGTGTATCGAAGAACACGCCCATCGCGGCTCGCGGGCTCGGGCCCGCGGCATTGTTGTCCGGCGCGAGCTGCGTCCAGGTCGTGCCGTCGAACGCCCACAAATCGTTGTGGCGCCCGACGGTCCGGTCGCCGGCCCCGCCGAACAGCAAGACCCGGCCCGTGACCGGGTCGTACGCCATGCCCAGCGCGGCCCGCGGCGAGGGCGCCGCCGCCGTCGCCACCGGCGTCCAGGTGGTGCCGTCGTACACCCAGGTGTCGCCGAGCGGGTGCATGGTGGAGTCCACCCCGCCGAACAGCACCGTCTTCCCGATGGCGGGGTCGTAGGCCATGGCCGCCGCCGCGCGCGGACTCGGCGCCGCGGCCGTCACCACCTGGCCCCAGGTCGTCCCGTCGAACTCCCACGTGTCGTTGCGGAAGTGCGTGCCGTCGTGGCCGCCGAACAGCACCACCCGGCCGCGGCCCGCGTCGTAGGCCATCGCCTGGAAGCCTCTCGGCCCCGGCGAGGCCGCGGGCGAGACGCCGTGCCACGCCCCGTCGAACTCCCAGGTGTCGCTGCCGAACCCGGCCGCCGTCGAGCCCCCGTACAGCAGCGCCACGCCGCCGGCGGCGTCGTACACCATGCCCGCGCCCTCGCGCGGACCCGGCCCGGCCACCGGCAGCCGCCGCCACTGGCCTCCGCTCAGCACCCACGTCCCGCCCGACAGACCGGTCGGCGTCGAGCCGCCGAACACCACCGCGTCTCCCGTCGCGGGGTCGTAGACCGCCCCGAAGCCGGCGCGGGCGGAGAGGCCGCCCTCGACCGCCGGGCTCGCCGGCGTCCAGATCGCCGACGCCAGCGGGATGGAGTCCACCCGCGTGGGAAGCCCCCACGTGGAGTTGACCACCAGCTGCACACGCTGCTCGAACACGACCCGGCCGCCGGCCAGCAACTCGATGATCGCGGTCACCGTCTGGGTGGTCGAGTCCAGCGTGACGGCGATCGTCAGCACGGAGCTGTCCTGGCCGGCCGGGAAGGGCACGCCGAGGAAGCCGAGTGTGTCGCCCGCGGCGTTCGTGACGACCACGGCGATGCTGTCCAGCGAGGCGCCGAGGGAGAGCGCGCCGGCCGTGGCCGAAGGAAACACGGGCACCAGGCTCAGCGTCGCGGGATAGCGCGCGGCCCGCGGCCCGGCCGTGTCCCGCGCGCACGCCGAGGCGGCGAGAAGGACGACCGGCAGGAGACGGCGTGAGAGGGACGAGAGGCTCATGGTCGCTCGCGCACGAATGTGGTGCGTGCCCGGGTCAGGGCGGTTCGGTTCACACAATTTCACATCTACATACACGTAACCGGCGCCCGGCGCGAGTGTCGGTGACACCAGGTACGCACCCCCCACCCTCCCCTCCCCCGGGCGCCGCCCCGCAACGCGCCGGGCCCGGGGGGAGCCGGCTCGAGACCGGTCCCCCCGGGCCCGGGAAGGCCCGCTGGAGCCTACCTGCCGGTCATCTCGTCGGCCAGGGCCCCCGCACCGTAAACGTGGCGGAGCGCCTCGATGATGCCGCGCGAGTCCACCCACACCGAGCGGCCGACCGCCTCGGAGAACAGGAACCGGAGCGGCTGGGCCTCGATGTTCCCGTCGAAGATCAGACCCACGATCTCCCCATTGGCGTTGATCACCGGGCTGCCCGAGTTTCCGCCGATGATGTCGTTGGTCGAAACCGCGTCCAGCGGCGTGGCCAGGTTGAAGGAGTCCCGCATCTGAAGCCAGCGGGGCATCAGGTTCCACGGCGACGCCGCACTGGCGCCGAAGGCGTAGTAGCGGTTGTACATGCCGTAGAACGTGGTGAACGGCGGCGCCAGCGTTCCGTTGTACGGGTAGCCCAGCACCTGGCCGTCGGAGATGCGCAGGCTGAAGGTGGCGTCGGGCGCCACGGTGTTCCCGAACACGGCCAGCAGCGCCCGGGCGATGAGCGCGGACGCCTGCGCTTCCCGGTCGTTGATGGCGGTCGCCTGCCTGGTGAGCGACTCCTCCACCGGGCTGATGTAGCGGGCCAGCTCGATGAACGGATCCGTCGAGGCGCGGATCGCCGCCGCGCCGCCCTCGATCAGCGCCTGCCGCTGGGCCGGGCTCAGGATCTCGCTGGAGGTGACCATCTCGCGCGCCGCGTCGTCGGGCGCGCGGCCGGCCAGCACCCTCCGCAGCAGCGGATCCGTGGCCGGCAGGTCCTTCTTCATCTGCGTGAAGTAGGCGCCCAGCATCGCGATCTCGGCCGCCGTGTCCACCGGCGCCTGGAGTACCCGCTCCAGCCGCGGCTTCATCGCATCTCGATAGATCGGCTCGCGCGCGCTGTCGGGCTTGGCCATCTGCGCGGGATACCGCACGATGAGGCCGGCCTCCTGCAGCAGCGTGGTCCCGTAGGCGTTGAACGAGTAGTAGCGCCGGCGGAGCGCCAGCGCGCGCAGCTGTTGCCAGTCCAGCGCGCTGGTCTGCCAGGCCGAGCCGTAGCGCAGCCGCCAGCGGGGGTTGGCGTTGACCCGCGCGCGGAAGCTCCGCTCCCACGCCCGCTTCCGCGCCATCAGCGTGGAGTCGAGCAGCCCCGCCTGGTAGCCGCTGATGGCCTTGTAGGAGTTCTGCAGGTAGAACAGCGTGTTCTCGAGCGCCCGGGCGCGCTCCGGGCTCTGCGCCGCCTGCGCCTGGTACACCGCGATCATGTTGCCGAGCTGGGTGAGGCTGGCCGGGTACTGGATGTCCCGCAGGTACTCCAGCTGCGCCAGCGTGTTCAGCCGGCCGGTCGAGCCGGGGTTGCCGACGACGAACACCAGCTCGCTGTCCTTCGCGCCGGCCTGGCTCCACTTGAAGTAGTCGGCCGAGGTGTTGGCCGGCTGGTCGTTCTCGTAGGCCCGCACGATCGAGATGTCCAGATCGTAGCGCGGATAGGTGAAGTTGTCGGGATCCCCGCCGAAGAACGCCGTCTGGCTCTCCACGGCGAAGACCAGCCGCAGGTCGGTGTAGTGGTGGAACCGGTACAGCTTGTACTCGCCGCCCGCGTACATGGTCACGACCTGGCAGCGGATGTCGGCGGCGTCGGCCTGGCAGTGCTGCTCGAGGTTGCCGATCTCCGTCTCACGCAGCTTCGCCGCGCGACCGCTGGGCGTGCCCGGCGGCACGGCCGCGTTCACGCTGTCGGTGACGTCGGTGATCTGCAGCAGCTGGTCGAGGTACATCCCGGGGCACTTGCGCTCCTCGGCCCGGGACGCGGCGTAGAAGCCGTTGGTGAGCAGGTCCTCGCCGGGCCGGCCGACGGCGTCAATGCAGCCACGGGCGCAGTGGTGGTTGCTCATCACCAGTCCGTCGGGGGAGACGAACGACGCCGAGCAGCCGGGCAGCCGCGCGGCCGAGTGCATCGCGTGGTCCAGCCACGTCTGCGTGGGGTGGAAGTCGTAGCGCTTCGCCCAGTAGGCCAGCGGCGGCGCGTCGAAGGTCCACATCTTCCCGGTCTCGATCCCCGGATACTCGGCCCGCGCGGGCTGCTGGGCGCGCGACGCCGCGACGCCGCCGAGGACGAGGGTGGCCAGGAACAGCAGGGTCAGGCGAATGCGCTGCATGGCGACACTCCATGGTTGGGCTGAGCGAAGGGCGACGCCCGGGGGTTGTAGCAAAATCCGTACGCGGCGGCAAGCACCGCCGTTGCGGCGCGCCCGCCGGCGGACTACCGGGCCCGGCGCGAGGGCGGCCGGGGAACGGCGGCGGCCCACGCGACCCCGTCGGCCAGCCGGGCCACTTCCCGGAGCCGCAGGCGGCCGGCCAGGGAATCGGGAGAGACCCCCTCCCCTCGGGCCGCGGAGAAGCGGACCAGGATGGCGTGGTGATCGGCGAGGACCCGGCCGAAGGCCGCCACGGAATCGGCGTCGAGACTGTCGGGCAGGCCGCGCGATGGCCGGCCGGTCATGGCGTAAACCGCGGCGGGATCATTGGAGAAGATGGCGGCACCGCGAGCTTCGGTCCGGAGCCACCGCGCCGCGGGAGAGGCGCGCCACTCGTCGCTCGCGTAGCCCCAGCCGCCGTCCCGCGCGTCCTCCACGGCCAGCACCGTCGCCCAGCCCGACGCTCCGATCCACAGCAACGCTCCCAGCCCGGCCGCCAGCCGAGCGCCACGCCGCCACGGCCTCCACACCATGCCCACGGCAGCCACGGTCGCGATCTCGGCCAGGAGGATGAAGGGCGAGAGCAGCCGTTGATCGAAGGGGATGGTGGCGAAGACGAACGCCCGGGACCACAGGACGACGGCGGCGTAGCCCGCCGCCAGCAGGGCCGCGGCGGCCAGCAGCTGGCGGCCCCGCGGCCCGCCCGGCGAGCCGGGCTCCGGGACGCGGCTCCGGCGCGCCGCGGCGGCCAGCGCCGCCAGCGCCAGCAGCGCCACGATGCCCGCCACGGCCGCCTGCGCCCATGACCGGGAGGCCGGCACCAGCGGCGCCAGCCAGGCCCCCAGGCTGGCCCCGAGCTCGTGCGCGGCCGGTACCAGCCCGCCCTGCGGCCTCACGCCGCGGGGGAGCGGCCCTGCCTCCAGCCGGTTCCGCACCAGCCAGGCGCCGTGGAGGACCAGCGAGGGCAGGGCGGCCAGACCGGCGCGCCGCAGCCGCTCGGCGCGACGTCCCCTCAGGCCGAAGGCCCACAGGACGGTCGCGCCCATCACGCCCGCGCCGGCGTAGCGCACCAGGCCCGCCAGGGCGGCGGACGTGCCGTACGTCCACGGCCGCCCGCCCCGGACCATCAGGGCGAGCGTGACCACCAGGAGGGCCAGGAACAGCGGCTCGCTGAGGATCTGCCAGTGGTCGAACGCCAGGCTGGGCGAGGCCAGCAGCACCACGCCGGCCGCCGCGCCGGCGCCGGTGCCCGCCGCCGCGGCCACGAGCCACACCGCGCCCGCCACGGTGACGAAGGCCGCGGCCGCCTCGATCCCGCGGGCCGCCTGGACGGGCGGGGCCCCGAGCGCGACCGGCGCGGCGATGGCGAGCGGGAAGCCGGGCGGGAAATGCTGCAGCGGCGAGGTGCTGTCCGGCGCCGACCAGTCCTCGAAGGGCACGCGCAGCGCACCGTGCCCGGCCAGCCACCGGGCGGAGCCCAGGTAGCTCATCGCGTCGGGGCCCAGGCCCGGGCCCGGCGGCTCGGTGATCGCGATGACCGCGCAGGACGCCAGGGCCCCGAACAGCACGGCCACGATCGAGCGTCGCACGGCGCTCAATGTACTATTCACGCGATGCGCGCGATGCTGCTCGAAGCGGCCGGCCGGCCCCCCGTCCCGGCCACCATCCCGCGGCCGGAGCCGGGGCCGGGCCAGGTGCTGTTGCGGGTACTCGCCTGCGGCGTGTGCCGCACCGATCTGCACGTGGCCGACGGCGAGCTGCCGCGGCCCAAGCTGCCCCTGGTCCTCGGCCACGAGATCGTCGGCGAGGTGGTCGCGACGGGCCCCGGCGGGGTGGGGGGGGGCGGAGCGGGACGGTTCTCCGCGGGGCAGCGCGTCGGCGTGCCGTGGCTCGGCTGGACCTGCGGCGCCTGCGCCCAGTGCCGCGCCGGTCGCGAGAACCTGTGCGAGCGCGCGCGGTTCACCGGCTACGATCTGGACGGCGGCTACGCGGAGTACGTGGTCGCGGACGAGCGGTACTGCTTCCCGGTCTCCACGGCGCTCGACCCCGCCGAGGCCGCCCCGCTGTTGTGCGCGGGGCTGATCGGCTACCGCTCGCTCCGCGCCGCGGGCGACGGCGCCGGGCGGCTGGGCCTGTACGGCTTCGGCGCCTCGGCCCACATCGTGGCGCAGGTCGCGCGCGCCCAGGGCCGCCGGGTATTCGCCTTTACCCGGCCGGGCGACGAAGCCGCCCGGCGCTTCGCCCTGGAGCTGGGCGCCGAGTGGGCGGGGCCCTCGGACGCCGCGCCCCCTGAGCCGCTCGACGCGGCCATCATCTTCGCCCCCGTTGGCGCCCTGGTCCCCGCCGCGCTGCGGGCGGTCGCGCCCGGCGGCACCGTGGTGTGCGCCGGCATCCACATGAGCGACGTCCCCGCGATGCCCTACCGGCTGCTGTGGGAGGAGCGAACGCTGCGGTCCGTGGCCAACCTCACGCGGCGCGACGGCGAGGAGTTCCTCGCCCTCGCGCCCCGCATCCCGGTCAAAACCACGGTGGAGCGGCTCCCGCTCGCGCAGGCGGCGCACGCGCTGTCGCGCCTGAGGAGCGGCGCGGTGCGGGGGGCGCTGGTGTTGATCCCCGGCGCCGGCGACTGACCACCCGCGGCGCCGCGGGTCCGGGACCGCCGGCGGATCAGCCGAACAGGCTGCCCAGGAGCAGGGCCAGCACGATCAGCGCGATGACGACGTAGGCGCGGTCGCGCTCCAGGGCGAAGGCGATCACCGTCACGGCCACGCGCGAAACCGGCGTCGCCACCAGGAGGATCAGCCCGAGCTGGATGATGCCGCGGCCGTGCTCCGCCAGCGCGTCCTGCACGATGCCGCCCGGATGGCGCAGGTCGCTGGGCTGGGCGTGGAAGTGACGGTAGCTGGGCAGGGCCTGCCCATGGTGCAGCAGGTAGATCACCGCGCCGATCAACGTCACCAGCGCCGCCACGACGACCCCGGTCCGGAGCAGGTTGCCGATCGCCTGCTGCACCCGCGGATCCACCGCGCCACGCACCGGCTGGCTCACCTCAGACCCTCCCCACGACGCCGTGGTAGATCATCTCGAGCCCGACGAGGGCCACGATCGCGCCGAACAGCAGCCGCAGCCGCGCCGTGGGCGTCCGGAACAGCAGCCGGGCGCCCATCAGCGCCCCGAGCGCGACGCCCAGCATGACCGGCATCGCCAGCTCCGGATCCACGTAGCCCGCGCGGAAGTAGATTCCCGCGCTGGCCGCCGCGGTGACCCCGATCATGAAGTTGCTGGTCGCCGTGGACACCTTGAAGGGGATGTGCATGGCCTGGTCCATGGCCAGGACCTTCACCGCCCCCGAGCCGATGCCCAGCAGCCCGGAGAGCAACCCGGCGATCCACATGAGACCGAACCCGGCGGGCACGTTGCTCACCCGGTAGCCGCGCAGGCCCTGGGCCGTGGGATACGTGGAGTCGAGCTGCAGGCGCGCCGCGAGCCGATCCGGCGGCATATTGGAGGTGTCGGGGTCCGCGTGCCGCCGGCTGGAGATCCAGGCCGACTGCATGAGGACGAGACCGAACACCACGGCGATGGCGCGCCCCGGCAACACGCTCACCAGCGAGGCGCCGACCACCGCCCCGAGGCTGGTGGCGATCTCCAGCAGCATGCCCACGCGGAGGTTGGTGAAGCCTTCCTTCACGTAGGCGGCCGCCGCCCCGGAGCTGGTCGCGATGACGGAGATGAGCGACGCGCCGATCGCGTAGCGGATATCCACGCCGAACAGCAGCGTCAGGACCGGGGTGACCAGAAAGCCGCCGCCCAGGCCGGTGAGCGAGCCGAGGAAGCCGGCGGCGATGGAGCACGTGAAGACGATCAGGCTGAATTCGAGGACGTTCAAGCTGCAGCTTTCCGCATGGGTGGCCGACGGCCGTTGAAAGGAACCGGAGGACCGGGCGGCCGGTCAAGGGGAGACGCATGACGCGAGCGGATTTCACGGAGGACGTGCTCATCGTCGGCGCCGGGCCGATCGGCCTGGCGTGCGCCGTCGCGGCCAAGCGCCGCGGCCTGGACCCGCTGGTCGTGGACGCCGGCGCGGTGGTGAACTCGGTGCTGCACTACCCGGTCGGCATGACCTTCTTCACCACGCCGGACCTGCTGGAGATCGGCGGCCACCCGCTGGCGTGCGCGGGACAGAAGCCCACCCGCGAGGAAGCGCTCAAGTACTACCGCGGAGTGGCGCGGGCGGAGCAGCTCAGGATCCGGCCGTACACCAGGCTGGAGACCGCGCGGCGGGAGGGCGACGCGCTGGTGTGCGAGCTCAGCGGGCGGCACGGCCCCGAGCGAGCGCGCTGCGGCCGCCTGGTGCTCGCCACCGGCTACTACGATCACGCCAACCCGCTCGGCGTCCCGGGCGAGGACCTGCCGCACGTCAGCCACCGGTTCGACGAGGCGCACCGCTCCTTCGGCCTGGACGTGGTCGTGATCGGGGGCAAGAACTCCGCGATCGAGGCCGCGCTGGAGCTGTACCGCGCGGGCGCCCGGGTCACCCTGGTCTACCGCCGCGACGCCTTCAAGCCCACGGTGAAGTACTGGCTCAAGCCCGACATCGAGAACCGCATCGGGGCCTCCCAGATCGCCGCGCGTTTCGGCGCCGTGGTGCTGGCGATCGAGCCGGAGGCGGTGCGGATCCGGCGCGGCGACGGCCAGGAGGAGCGCCTGCCCGCCGACCGCGTGTACGCGCTCACCGGCTACCACCCGGACTTCGAGCTGTTCCGGCGGATCGGCATCGCCCTGGCCCCCGGGACCGACCGCCCCCGCTGCGACCCCGAGACGCTGGAGACCAACGTGCCGGGAGTGCACCTGGCCGGCAGCATCACCGCCGGCCGCGCCACGTCGGAGATCTTCATCGAGAACGGCCGGTTCGACGGCGAGAAGATCTTCGGGCGAAACCCGGCGGCCGGGCAGCCGTAGAGCAGAGCAGACCCTCGCCCGGAGGACGCCGTGTCCGGTGCCGCCCGCTGGCTCGCGGCCGCCGCCGCGCTCGCGCTGCTGCCCGCCACGCTCGCGGCGCAGGCCGACAGCACCCCACCCCGCCCGCCCAGCCACTGGAGCCTCGACCTGCCGGTCCGCGGCTACGGGCTGAGCTTCGGGAACTCCGCCCGCTTCACCGGCCTGCGCTTCAACCTCCGGGACGCCGGCCTCGAGCGCATTGACGGCATCAACGTCACCCTGTGGACTCCCGGCAAGCCGGTCAGCGGCAGCGTCACCGGCCTGGCCGTGGGACTCGTGGGACCCGCGGCGGCGGAGCTCAACGGCATCGCCGCGGGGCTGGTGGGGGTGGTGGCGGAGCGCCGGGCGCGCGGGCTGATGGTGGGCGGCGTCGGCGTCGTCTCGCAGGGAGGACTCGACGGGATCGGCCTCGCCGGCGCCGGCCTGGTGAGCCAGGGTCGCATCAGGGGCGTGGATCTGGCCGGCCTCGGCGTGGTGGCCGAGGGTGGGATGACCGGTATCGGCGCCGCCGGCCTGGGCGTGGTGAGCCAGGGGCCGATGGTCGGGCTCCAGGTGGCCGGTCTGGGCACCATCGCGCAGGGTGACATGACCGGCTTGTTCGCGTCGGGACTCGCCACGGTGTCGGCCGGCGCCCTCGACGGCATCACCGCCAGCGGGCTGGCCACCGTCGCCCAGGGCGACCTCACCGGAGCCCACGCCGCGGGGCTCGCCGTCGTCACCCAGGGCGACGTGAGGGGCCTCGCGGCCGCGGGGCTCGCCACCGTCGCACAGGGCAGGATCCGGGGCCTGGCGCTGGGCGGACTGGCCGTGGTCGGCGAGGAGCAAATCCGCGGCATCGCCGCGGGCGGGCTGGCCGTGGTGAGCGAGGGCGGCATTCGCGGCCTCAGCGTCGCGGGCTACGAGATCCGAAGCCCCCGGGTCGCGGGGATCGCCGTGGCCGGCATCCGGCTCAAGGCGGGCGCGATGTCGGGCCTCTCGCTCAGCGCCTTCAACCAGGTGCGCGGGGTGCAGGTGGGCGTCAGCATCGGGCTGATCAACTACGCGCGCGAGCTGCACGGCCTCCAGATCGGCGTCGTCAACATCGCGCGCAACAACGGAGCGCCCTTCAAGGTCCTGCCCATCCTGAACGCCCATTTCTGAGCCGGCGGGCAGCAGCCAGAGACGAGCAGGCCTTCCGCGGTCGCCTCCCGTCAGACCCCGGTCAGAACAGGTGCGTGACCAGTCTGACCACCCACCCCAGACACACCACCGGAATGGGCAGCAGCGTCAGCCCAAGCGCGAAGCTCAGCCCCTGCCGGAACAGCGCCGGACCCGCCAGCGGCGCCTCCTCGCGCCACAGCGTTCGCATCCCCATCTCGGCCGCCCAGCCGAGGGAGTAGCACACGTTGGCCAGCACCCCGTAGACTACGACGCCCCGCGCCAACGGACCCCACGCGAACGGATGCAGGGGCGCCGGCGGCAGCGCGGTGACCACCCCGACGACGCCCAGGGTGACGAGCCCGGCGCCGCCCACGACCAGGTTGAACAGGGGCCGCCGCGCCTCCCACCAGCGCAGCAGGGTCCACGGCGTCCGCCGGTAGTCCGGCGCGGGAAACAGGAACCGGGTCAGGGCCGACACGACGCGCCTCCCAGCACGGCTGGCGGAGAAGATGGCACATGAACTCTGGGTTGACAAGTACTTTGTGCGGTCAAGTACCATCCGGCCGTCGGGCGGGGCGGCGGGCGTGAGGGAGCCCGCGCCGCTGCGCGAAGAGGAGGCGCGGGACCTCGGGTTCGGGACCGTGGTCGCGCAGGAGAGCCGCCAGCGGCTCCTGAACCGCGACGGATCGTTCAACGTGTCGCGGCGGGGGCTCAAGGCGGCTTCGTCGCTGAGCCTGTATCACACGCTGCTGACGACCACCTGGACGCGGTTCATGGGGCTGGTGGTGGCCTCGTACCTGCTGCTCAACGCGGCGTTCGGCGCGGCGTACGTGCTGTGCGGGCCGGGCGCGCTGGTGGGGCCGGAGGGCGGGGAGCCGGCGGTGCTGCGCGCGTTCTTCTTCAGCGTCGAGACCTTCTCGACCATCGGGTACGGTATCGTGGGGCCGGCGGGACTGGCGGCCAACCTGGTGGTGACGGTGGAGGCGCTGGTGGGTCTGCTGTGGCTGGCGCTGGCCACGGGGCTGCTGTTCGCCCGGTTCTCACGGCCGACGGCGCGGATCCTGTTCAGCGCCCGGGCGGTGGTGGCGCCCTACCGGGGCGGCACGGCGTTCGAGTTCCGCATCGCCAACGCGCGCAGCAGCCAGCTGATCGAGGTCGAGGCGAAGGTGCTGTTCGCGCGGTTCGAGCGGGTGGACGGCCGGGAGGTGCGGCGCTTCTACCCGCTGGAGCTGGAGCGCGATTCCGTGGTGTTCTTCCCGCTGGCGTGGACGATCGTGCATCCCATCACGGAGTCGAGCCCGCTGCGGGGGCTCACGGGCGAGGACCTGCGCCGCGTCGACGCGGAGTTTCTGGTGCTGCTCTCGGGCATCGAGGAGACGTTCGCGCAGCGGGTGCACGCCCGGTCGTCGTACAAGTGGGACGAGATCGCGTGGGGGGCGAGGTTCAGCGACATCCTGCACCATCCGACGGGGCGCGAGCCGATCACCCTGGACATGGGACGGCTCGACAGCCTCGAGCCGGTCGCGTAGGCTTCGGCCGTGACTCCCTGGGTGCTGTTCCTGATCGTGGCCAACACGGCCATCCTGCTGGTGACGCGCGGGATGCCGGGCCTGGTGGAGGCCTACGGGCTCATCCCGGCGCTGATCGTCCAGCGGCCGTGGACCCTGATCACCTACATGTTCCTGCACGCCGGCTTCCAGCACCTGTTCTGGAACATGCTGGCGCTGTGGTTCTTCGGCCCGCGGGTGGAGGCGCGGCTGGGGCCGCGCCGCTTCATGGGGCTGTACCTGACGAGCGGCATCGCGGGGGCGGTGGCGTCGCTGGTGACGCCCTACGCGCTGATCATCGGGGCGTCGGGGGCGATCTTCGGGGTGATGCTGGCGTACGCGCGCTACTGGCCGCGCGAGCCGATCTATCTGTTCTTCGTGCTGCGGATCGAGGCCCGGTGGCTGGTGCTGCTGATGACGGCCATGGCCCTCATGGGCGGCCTTTCGGGGCAGCCGGGGATCGCGAACTTCGCGCACCTGGGCGGCTTCGTCGGCGGGTACCTGTACCTCAAGTGGATCGAGTCCCGCTCGCCGGCGGCGCGGTTCCGCGCCCGGATGGCCGTGTCGGTGCCGCGTGGCACCCCGGACGACCTGGCCCGCTGGCGCCGCGTCCAGGCGGACGAGCTGCACCCGGTCAACCGCGAGGAGTACGAGCGGGTGATGGCCAAGGCGGAGTCCGGCGGCGGCACGGGGCTCACCCCGGACGAGCGCGCGTTCCTGGACCGCCTCAGCCCCCGGTAGCGCCGGCGGCCTTGCCCCGCCGCCCCCCGTCGCGCGGCTCGCTCGCCGCCCCGGGTGCGCCGCGGTAGGTTCGGGGCGGCGGGACACGAGGCGGACCCATGCGGCGGTGGAACGGCTGGGGCGACGAAGCGGAGCGGCTTTCCGTGCCGCCCACCGCGCTTCGGTTCCTCGAGGAGCGGCTGGGGCGCGGGTGTCCGCAGAGCAGCGCCGGGCTCGAGGACGTCCTCGGGGCCGTGCCCGCCTCGCGGCTCCCGCTCCATCCGACGGTGGACCGCGAGCCGCGGGCGCGGGTGCTCCACGCCCGCGGCCAGGGTCTCGGCGACTGGGTCGCCACCCGGAGTGGCCGCCTGGGCGCGGTCCCGGACGGCGTGGCCTGGCCCGCCACCGGGCAGGACGTGCGCGCCCTGCTCGGCTACGCGGCCGCGGCCGGCGCGCGGGTGATTCCCTACGGCGGCGGCACCAGCGTGGTGGGGCACGTCAACCCGCTGCCGGGCGACGCGCCGGTCCTCACCATCAGCCTCGCGCGGCTGGCGGGCCTGCTCAAGTTCGACGAGGTCAGCCAGCTCGCGACCTTCGGCGCCGGCGTCGCCGGACCCGACCTCGAGGCGCAGCTCCGGGCCCGCGGCTTCACGCTGGGCCACTTCCCGCAGTCGTTCGAGTTCTCGACCCTCGGCGGCTGGATCGCCACGCGCTCGAGCGGCCAGCAGTCCCTGGGCTACGGCCGCATCGAGCGATTGTTCGCCGGGGGGCGCCTCGAGGCGCCGGCCGGCACCCTGGAGCTGCGCGCCTTCCCGGCCTCCGCCGCCGGGCCCGACCTGAGGGAAGCGGTGCTGGGCTCGGAGGGCCGGCTGGGTGTCCTCACCGAGGCGACGGTCCGGGTGTCGCGCCTGCCCGAGCGGGAGCGCTTCTACGCGGTGTTCTTCCCGTCGTTCGAGCGCGGCGTGACGGCGGTGCGGGAGCTGGCGCAGGCGCGGATCCCGCTCAGCATGCTGCGCCTGAGCACCGCGGTCGAGACCGAGACCACCCTGCGGCTGGCCGGGCACGAGCGGCTGATCCAGGCGCTGGAGCGGGTCCTGGCGATGCGCGGCGCCGGCCCCGAGCGATGCATGCTGCTGCTGGGATTCACGGGGCGGAAGACGCTGGTCATCGCGGCCCGGAAGGAGGCCGTCGCGGTCGCGGGCGACCACGGCGGCGTGCGCGTCGGCGGCGGGGTGGTCGGCAAGCAGTGGCGGCGCAGCCGCTTCCGCGTCCCGTACCTCAGGAACACGCTGTGGGACGCGGGCTACGCCGTGGACACGCTGGAGACGGCGTGCCGCTGGAGCGGGGTGCCGAAGCTGCTGGAGGCGGTGGAGGCGGCCCTGGAGCACGCGCTGCCGGAGGGCGGCGAGCGGGTGCACGTCTTCAGCCACCTGTCGCACTTCTACCCGGACGGGGCGAGCATCTACGCGACCTACGTCTTCCGCATCGCGGGTGATCCGGACGAGACGCTGGAGCGCTGGCGCGCGCTCAAGGGCGCCGCGAGCCGCGCGATCGTCGCCGGGCGCGGCACGATCTCGCACCATCACGGCATCGGACTCGACCACGCGCCGTACCTCGCCGCGGAGAAGGGCGAGCTGGGGATCGCGGCGCTGCGCGACCTGTGCGCGCGGTTCGATCCGGCGGGCCTCATGAACCCAGGCAAGCTGGTCTAGCGGGCCGCGGAGAGGGGGGCGAGGCCGCGATGTGGGGGGGAAGGGGGCGCGCCGACTGGCGCGAGAAGCTGTGGGCCGGGCTGGACCGGCCGTGGGACGTCCTGGTCGTGGGTGGCGGCATCACCGGGGCCGGCATCCTGCGGGAGGCGAGCCGGGCGGGCCTGCGGGCGCTGCTGGTGGAGCAGCGCGACTTCGCGTGGGGCACCTCCAGCCGCTCGTCCAAGCTGGTGCACGGCGGCTTGCGCTACCTCAAGGAGGGCCGGCTGCGGCTCACCCGCACGGCGGTGCGCGAGCGCGAGCGGCTGGTGGCCGAGGGGCCCGGGCTGGTGGAGCGGCTGGGCTTCCTGCTGGCGACGTACGAGGGGGCGAGCCCGGGCTCGCTCACCTACCGGGCGGGGCTGAGCCTCTACGACCTGCTGGCGGTGCGGTGGAGCCACCAGCATTACGGGCGGGAGGACTTCCGCATGCTGGCGCCGCACATCGCGGGGCGGGGCCTCCGGGGCGGGTTCCGCTTCGGCGACGCGCAGACCGACGATGCGCGGCTGGTGCTGCGCGTGCTGCAGGAGGGGCTGGCCGAGGGCGGGGCCGCGCTCAACTACGCGGAGGTGACCGGCCTGGTGCGGCAGCGCGGCCGCGTCGCCGGCGTGGTGCTGGCGGACCGCGAGCGGGAGCGCAGCGCGGAGGTCCGCGCCCGCGTGGTGATCAACGCCACCGGCGCCTGGGCCGACCGGTTGCGCGGCGAGCTGGGCGCGCCGCGCCGCATCCGGCCGCTCCGCGGCAGCCACATCACCTTCCCGGCCTGGCGGTTTCCGCTGGCGCAGGCCGTCACCGTGTCCCACCCGCGGGATCAGCGGCCCGTGTTCTTCATGCCGTGGGAGGGCGTGACGCTGATCGGCACGACGGACGTGGACCACGCCGGTCCGCTCGCCGACGAGCCCGCGATGACGGCGGCGGAGCTGGACTACCTGTTCGCGGCCATCAACGCGGAATTCGCGTCGCTGGGCGTCGGCCCGGCCGACGTGATGGCCAGCTTCGCCGGCGTCCGGCCGGTGATCAACACCGGGAAGGCCGACCCCTCGAAGGAGTCGCGCGACCACGCGGTGTGGGACGAGGAGGGCCTGCTCACCGTCACCGGCGGCAAGCTCACGACCTTCCACGTGATGGCGCGCGACGCCCTGAAGGCCGCGCGGAGCCACCTCCCGCCTGCGGCGCGGGCTGGCCCGGCCGGCCGCGCGCTGGACGCGGTGGCGCCGGACCTCCCGCCCGCCGCGGAGGCGCTGGACGAGGACGCGCGCCGCCGGCTGCTCGGCCGCTTCGGCGCGGACGCCAGCGCGCTGGTCGCGGCCGCGCGGCCGGGGGAGCTCGCGGCC
>JAJYLI010000154.1 GCA_021787855.1 bacterium
GAAGGGGCGCTCGCGCGGCAGCTCCTTGGCCCTGAGCAGCGCCAGGAGGCGGCGGCGCTCCTCCTCCGGCCAGCGCCCCAGGTCCGGCACCAGCGCCGCGACCGGCGCGAGCCGCTCGGGCACGGCTGCCGCCCGCAGGGCGCCGGCGACGGCGCCGGCCCACGCGCGGCGCGCGCGGCCACGGTCGCCGTGGTGCCGCAGCCGGATGTCGCGCGTCACGGCCAGCCCCACCGCCTTCACGTCCACGTCGCGAAAGTCGTCGGGCCCCCGGCCGTCCACGGCCAGCACCATGTCGCTCCGCGCCAGCCGGCGCAGCGTCCCGGCGCCGCTGCGCGCGCCCGGGGACCGCTCCAGCCGCCGCGCCTCGGCCTCCGCCGGCGCCCGGACCGCGCGGGCCAGGGGCCGGAAGCCAAGCTTGTAGTAGAACCAGAACGAGCCCGCCTCGATGCCCTCCGGGTTCTGGTGTCCGAGCTGGTAGCGGCGCATCACGAAGGCGCGGCTGCCGAAGTGGGCGTGGAACACGGCGCAGAAGCGGTGGAACGCGTACGCCGACTCGCCGCCGCGGTAGCACGGGAAGATGTTGATGCCGATATCCGCCCGGTCGAACAGCAGGACCGCGTAGCCGTACCCGATCGGCACCCCGTTCTTGACCAGCAACGCCCCGTAGTCGCTCTCCAGCGTCAACCGCAGCGCCGGTGCCAGCCCGATCACGTAGATCTCCAGCCCCCGGCCGGCTTCGACCCGGTACACCTCCCGGCGGTTGGCGTGGACGATGACGTGGAACTCGCGCTCCCGCTGGGACAGCGCGGCCCGCGCCGCGTCAACGATCCGGTCCGCGCGTTCCGGGCTCAGCAGGCGGAGCGGTCCCGGCGCGCGGCGAACCTCGGCCGCGAAATCCGCCGGACGCGCCGTCATCAGGCGCCGGTGGTAGAACGGCCGGGCCGGCAGCCGGGCGTGGGTCACCGCGTCGCGGCACCCGCTGAGGTCCCAGCGGATCGGCAGGTTCAGCGACTCGAACAGGTGGGCCGCCAAAGCCGGCGGGTGGCGCTGCGCGGCCAGCTGGTCCAGCAGCCAGGCCAGGTCGGTGCGCCGGTCGGCCGGACCGCGCGCCGCGCGAATCCATTCCCAGGAGGGGACGTCGTCGTCATCCAGCCCCTCGTTCTCGGCCCAGACGACCACCAGGGAGAGCAGCGCGGCGACGTCGTCCCACGGCCGGCGCCGGTAGGCGGCCCAGTCAATCTCGACCGCGCGGCCGTAGCGCTCGCGCAGCCACCGGGTCATCGCGTAGTTGAACGGGTAGTGATAGGCGGTCCCGGCGATGCCGGTATTGCTCAGCTCCTCCCGCCGCGCCGCCGCCAGGCGCTCGAACCCGGCGAGCGCCTGCTCGGCGCGCCGCGCCTCGCGCGCGCTGCGCGGGAAGGCGCGCTGAAAGCACAGGCGCCGGTGACGCGCCAGCAGCGCGTCCGCCGGCGCCACGCTAGGCGCACTCCCGCGCGATCAGCTCGCGGTAGAGCTGCGCGAGCCGGCGCGCCACCGGACGCTCCGGCGGCAACGGCCGTCCGTCGAGCCGGTCCACGGAGACGACCTCGTAGGGGGTGCTGGTCAGGAACAGCTCGTCGGCGTCGCCCAGCTCCGTCGCGAACACGGGCGTTTCGCGGCACGGGATGCCGTGCTCGCGGCCCAGGTCGAGCACCTGGGCGCGGGTGATGCCCGGGAGGATGTAGTTGGACAGCGGCGCGGTCCGCACCTCGCCGTCGAACACGGCGAAGAAGTTGCTCAGCGAGCCCTCCTGCACCACGCCGTCGCGGACGAACAGCCCCTCGTGCGCCCCCAGCTCCCGGGCGCGCTGCGCGGAGAAGGAGTTGGGGATCAGGGACGTGACCTTGATGTCGCAGCGCGACCACCGCACGTCCGGCTCGAGCACCGCGATCGCCCCCGCCCCCGCGAACGCCGGGTTGGGCGTGAACGCCCACGCCATCCCGAACACCGTCGGCCGGGTCTCCGGCGGCGGGAAGACGTGCGAGCGCGGCGCCACGCCGCGGGTGACCTGCAGGTAGATCGCCGCGTCGCCCGCGAGGCCGTTCTCCGTGAGGAGCCGCCGCACCACCTCCTCCAGCGGCGTGACGTGGAGGCCGATGCGCATCTTGGCGCAGCTGGAGGCCAGCCGCGCGAGGTGCTCCTCGAGCAGGAACGGCTTGCCGCGGTAGGCGCGGATCCACTCGTACACGCCGTCGCCGTACGTGAAGCCCCGGTCGAGGGGGCTGATGAGCGCCTGGTCCTCGGGCAGGTAGCGCCCGTTCAGATAGACGGTGGCCATGGCTCCAACCTAGCGCGCGCCCTACCGCGCCCGCCAGATCTTCCAGGCGTCCACCACGCGCTCGCCGCGGACCACGTCGTAGCGGTCGAACAGCGCGGCCGTGAGGCAGGAGTGGTTGGGGAGGATGCGCACCTTCTCGCCGACCGGCAGTCGTCCCGCCACGTCGCCGGCGTCGGGGCCCCGCACGATGCCGTGCTCCTGGGACACGGCCGCGACGGCCAGCCGCGGGTCCAGGGCCGGCCCCGCCGGGCCGGTCAGCAGGGGTCCCAGGCCCCGGGCCAGCGCGGGGTCGTGCGGTCCCGGGTCCTTGGAGAGCGCGAGCGCGCCGGCGTCCACCACGGCGTGCGGCGCGCCCCGCTGGTGCGACACCACGCTGGCGAGCACGCTCACCGCGCAGTCCTCCGGCGCGCACACGCCCGCCGCCACCTGCATGAAGTCGTGGAAGGCGTAGTTGCCGGGCCGCGCCTCCGTGACGCCGTCCAGCCGCTCGACGGCGGACATGCCGGGCGTCGAGCCGACGCTCAGGGCCGGGACGCCCACCCCCGCGCCGCGCAGCGCGGCCGCGAACGCGACCAGGCCCGCCCGCTCGCGCTCGGCCACCGCGGCGCGCGCCTGGCGGGTGGCGGCATCGTAGCTCTGACCGGCGTGCGTCAGCAGGCCGTCGAAGACGATCCCCGGCTCCGCGGCCAGCCGCCGCGCCAGCGGCAGCGCGTCCGGCCCCGCCGGGTCCACCCCCGAGCGGTGGTGGCCGGTGTCCACCTCCAGCCAGGCGTGCACGGACACGCCGGCGGCGCGCGCCGCCGGCGCCAGCGCCTCCAGCGCGGCGTCGGAATCCACCACCACCCGGAACGTCGCCCGCCGCGCCAGGGCGATCACCTCCGGGATCCGGCCCACCACCAGCGGAAACGCCCAGGTCAGGTCCGTGAAGCCGCCCTCGGCGAAGGCGGCGGCCTCCGCGAGCGTGGCGACCGTGATGCCGGCGGCGCCGTGAGCCAGCTGCCGGCGCCCGATCTCCAGGCACTTGTGCGTCTTGACATGGGGACGCAGGGCGACGCCGAGCGCCCGCGCCCGCTCCGCCATGCGCGCGAGGTTGCGCTCCAGGACGTCGAGATCGAGGAGCAGGGCCGGCGTGGGCAGGTCGGCGACACGCGAGGGGCGCGGCATCACCACAAGGTGACCCCGCGCCCCCCGAAGCTCAATGCCGGGCCCGGCTCCGCGCCCGCGCCCCGCCCTCCCGCTACTTCCGGAAGTCCGCCGGCATCTGCAGCAGGAAGAACCGGTTCCGGTCCGGATCCTTGAAGCACGCGATCAGGCCGCCCCACGGCTCCTGGCGCGGCTTGAAGACGAACTTCACCCGCTTCTTCCGGAGCGTCCGGTACGTCGCCGCCAGGTCGTCCACGTAGAAGCTGACGCCCGTGCGGGCCCCCAGCAGCTTCCGGGACTTCTTGTTCCAGGGCACGGTGAGCGAGAACGCGGCCTTGCCGGTGTCGAAGCACACCCAGTCGTGCTTCTTGTCGAAGAACGCGAGACGCAGCCCCACCTTGTCGCGGAAGAACTTCAGCGACGCCTTGAGGTCGCGCACGACCACGGTGACGTTGCCCAGCTGCGTGATCATCGAACGCCCCCCCAACCCGTTAGAGAAGCCTGCGCTCCCGCGCCGCGCGCTCCAGCTCCTCGCGGAACTTCGGGTGCGCGATGTCAATCAGGGCCCGGGCCCGCTGCCGCACCGTCTTGCCGAACAGGTACGCCGCGCCGTACTCCGTCACGACCCAGCGCACGTCGGCGCGGGTCGTGACCACCCCCGCGCCGGGCGACAGCAGCGGGACCACGCGCGAGATCGCGCCGCCCTTGGCCGTCGAGGGCAGCGCGATGATCGGCTTGCCGCCGCGCGAGCGCGACGCGCCCCGGATGTAATCCGTCTGCCCGCCGAAGCCGCTGTAGAACATGGTCCCGATGGAGTCGGAGCTGACCTGGCCCGTCAGGTCCACCTCCACGGCCGAGTTGATGGCCACCATGTTGTCGTTCTGCGCGATGATGAACGGATCGTTCGTGTAGGACGTGGGGTGCAGCTCCACCACCGGGTTGTCGTGCACGAAGTCGAACAGCCGCTTGGTCCCCAGCAGGAAGCCCGCGATCACCTTGCCCCGGTGCAGCGACTTGCGCTCGCCGGTGATGACCCCCGCCTCGATCAGGTCCACCACCCCGTCGGCGAACATCTCGGTGTGCACGCCGAGGGCGCGCCGGTCGGCCAGGTTGGCCAGCACCGCGTCGGGGATGCCGCCGATCCCCATCTGCAGCGTGTCGCCGTCGTCAATCAGCTCGGAGACGTTGCGCGCGATGCCCTTCGTCACCTCGTCGTGCACCGCGACCGACGGCAGCTCGGTCAGGGGCCGGGACGTTTCCACCACCGCGTGGAGCTGCCGCACGTGCAGGAAGGCGTCGCCATGGACGCGCGGCATCTGGTCGTTCACCTCGGCGATCACGTGCCGCGCGTGGCGCGCGGCGTCGAGGGTGTGATCCACCCCCACGCCCAGCGAGCAGAAGCCGTGCGCGTCGGGAGGCGAGACCTGGATGAGGGCGACGTCAATGGGCAGCGAGCCGTCGCTGAACAGCCGGGCGATCTCACCCAGGAAGATGGGGGTGTAGTCGGCCCGGCCCTCGTTCACCGCCTGGCGCGCGTTCGCGCCGATGAACATCGCGTTGTGCCGGAAGTGGCCTTCCATCTCCGGGCTGACGTGGCTGGCCCGGCCGATGGTCAGGAGGTGCACCACCTCGACGTCGCGGAGACAGTCGGCCCGCGCGGTGAGCGCGTCCACCAGCGGTTCCGGGTTCGCGCACCCCGGGTGGATATAGACGCGGTCGCCGCTCCGCACCGCCTTCACGACCTCGTCCGGCGTGCCCAGCAGCGAGCGGTAGTACTCGGACCAGGTGGTGCGAGGATGCGCGCCCGGCGCGCCCGGGCCGCCCGCTGCGGGCGGCGTGGTCAGCGACATGCCTTCCCTCCCCAGGCGACCGGCGTTCGGACTCACATCGCCCCAGACCGCAATTTCTATGCTCGGGAACGGCCACCGAGCGCCGGCCGCGCGGCGTCGCCGCGCCGCGATGGCGGACGAGTTACGTCGTCATTGCCAGTCGCCGGCCAGCGCGGAGCGCGGGCCGCCGGGCCGCTCGACGTGGACCACGCGGCGAGAGGTGGCCCCGTTCACCGTGACGCTCAGCACGTAGTCGCCCGGCTCGACCAGCGCGCCGCCTCCGGAGCCGAAGAAGAACCGCGGTGGCTCCAGCCCCGGCGGGGCCTCGTAGCGGCCGGGCTCGCCCGGCTCCGGGTCCTGACCCCGGGCCAGGCGCCGCGCCAGCCACGTCGTGTCCCCGCGGTACGCGGCCTCCAGGCTGTCGCGCACGACCTTGGAGCGCGCCGCCGCCAGCACGCTGTCGCGCCGCGCGGCCGGCCCCATGGGCTTCGGGTCGGCGCGCAGGTTCCAGGTCACCCAGTGGAACCCCGGCGCTCCGCTGGCCTCGAGGGTCCGCACCGTATCCCCCAGGGGGCCCGTCACCACGAACCGCAGCGTGTCGGCCGGCGCCCGGTGGCCGGCGGCGCCCGGCTCCCGCCCGCGAGGCGAGGGACCGGCTTCCGTGTCCCGCGCCGCCGCCGTCGGCCCCGGCAGCCGGTAGGCAATCCGGGCGCCGAACGGAGGATTCGACGCGGCGAACAGCCGGTCGCCGCTCCAGGACTGGCCCCCACGCACCTGGTAGTCCAGCGCCGGGTCCAGGGTGAACAGATGGAACGGCGCGGCGAGGATGGAATCCGTCAGCTCCTCGAGCGGCCCGATGTCCATGGTGTAGAGACTCCTCCCGTGGGTGGCCGCCACGATCACCCGGTCGCGCGGGTGGATGGCGAAGTCGTGCACCGGCACCGTGGGGAGCCCCGCGTCCAGGCGGTGCCAGGCCTCGCCCGCGTCGAAGGAGACGTACGCGCCGTGCTCGGTGCCCAGGAACAGCAGGTCCCGCCGGCGCGGGTCCTCGCGGATCACGTGCACGAAGTCGCCGTCCGGGATCCCGGCCGAAAGGCCGCGGAAGGTCTTCCCGAAGTCGCGGGTGACGAACACCCACGGCCGGTTGTCGTCGTCGCGGTGGCCGTCGAAGGTCACGTAGCAGGTCGCGGAGTCGAAATGCGACGGCTCCACCCGGCTCACCCACGTCCGCGCCGGCACGCCGGGGAACCGCCCGGCCAGGTTGGTCCAGTGCGCGCCGCCGTCGGTGGTGAGCCACACGTTCCCGTCGTCGGTGCCGACCCACAGGATCCCCGGCCGCACCGGCGACTCCGCGAGCGTCGTGGCGGTGCCGTACGTCTCCGCGCCCGTCACATCCCTGGT
>JAJYLI010000008.1 GCA_021787855.1 bacterium
GGGGGCGGGGGGGGGGGGGGGGGGGGGGGGGGGGGGGGGGGGGGGGGGGGGGGCCGGCGGGCCGGCGGCCGGGCGCGCGGGGGATGCCGGAGGCGCGACCGGCGGCGCCGGCGGCACGGCCTGGCTCCGGGCGGCACGGCGGGAGGCGCAGCGGTGACGCCCGGCTCGAGCCGGGATCCCGCGGGAGGCGCGTGGGCCGCCGCGGCTCCGGGCGGCGGCGCGCCGCCCGCGGGTGAGCCGCCGGTCCGCATCGAGTCCCTCGCGGCCGGCGGCGACGGCGTGGGACGGCTGGGGGACGGCATGGCGGTGTTCGTGCCGCGCACGGCCCCCGGTGACGTGGTGAGGCCGGTGCGGGTGCGGCGGCACCGGCGGCACGCGCAGGCGGCGGCGGGCACGATCGTGACGCCGGGCCCGGGTCGGGTGGAACCCCGCTGCCTTCATGTGGCGCAGGACGACTGCGGCGGCTGCCAGTGGCAGCACCTGGGGCCGGCGGCGCAGGCGGCGGCCAAGGCGCGCATCGTGGGCGACGCGCTGCGGCGCCTCGGGAAGCTCGACGTGGCGGACCCCGAGGTCGTGCCCAGCCCCAGGGCGTTCGGCTACCGGGCCTCCGTGACCCTCACGGTGCGGCGCACCCCGGCCGGCCCCGTCGCCGGGTTTCACCGGGCGGCCGACGCGGAGGTGTTCCGGCTGCGGCGCTGCGAGATCGCGCGCGAGGAGCTGAACGCGCTGTGGGCGGCGATCGCGCCCGCCCTGGAGACGGTGCCGGACGGGGACGACCTGCGGCTCAAGCTGCGGCGCGCGCCCGGCGGCTCGCTCCACGTGATCACCAGCGGAGGCCGGGGCCCGTGGAGCGCGGCGCACGCCCTGGCCGACGCCGCGGCGGGCGCGGGTCTCGCGGCGACGGTCTGGTGGGTGCCGGCGCGCGGCGCCCCACGCCGGGTGGCGGGCCCGGCCGGCGAGCGGACCGTTCTGGCGTTCGAGCAGGTCAACCCGGAGGTGGCCGTGCTGCTGCGCGGCGCCGTGGTGGCCGCGGTGCCGGCGGACGCCGGTCGGGTGCTCGACCTCTACGGCGGGACGGGCGACGTGGCTCTCGCTCTGGCGGGAGGGGCAGGGCGCCCCGGGCGGGAGGTGGTCCTGGTCGAGGTGGACGAGGAGGCGGCCCGGGGAGCCGCCTCGCGCGCCCGGGAGGCGAGCCTCAGGATCGAGGCGGTGGCCGCCCGGGTGGAGGACGTCGTGGAGCGCCTGCTTCCGGCCGACGCCGTGGTGGTCAACCCGCCGCGCGCGGGCCTGGCGCCGGCGGTGTGCGCCGCGCTCGCGGCCCGCCCCCCCGCGCGTTTCATCTACGTGTCGTGCGACCCCGCCACCCTGGCTCGGGACCTGCGCCGCCTGGACGCCGACCCGGCGCGGCTCGCTTTCACCTGCTACGACATGTTCCCCCAGACGAGCCACGTGGAGACGGTGGCGGTGCTGAGTGTGGGCGAGAAATGAGAAGGGGCCCTTCACCGCTCCCGGGATCCGGCGGGTTATGAAATACCACGTCGAGCTGAGCCAGGGCGCCGCGCGCCGGACGGTCGAGGTGGACGTCGGGCCCGGGGGCCTCAGGGTGGACGGGCGCCCGGTCGAGGCCCGCCTGCTCGCCGTGGGGGCGACGCCGCTCCGCCACCTGGAGCTCGACGGCCGGGTGCACGAGCTGGTGGCGATGCGCGCCGACGGCGCCGGCCGGTGGCGGATCGCCGTGGGCGACGCGCGCCTGGACGTGGCCGTGGCCGACGAGCGGGTCCGCTCGCTGGCCGCCCTGGCCCACCGGCCGGCGGCCTCCGGAGCCGGCGCCGTCACGGCGCCGATGCCCGGCCTGGTGGTGCGCGTGAACGTCCGGGAGGGCGACCGCGTCGAGGCGGGGGCCGGCCTCGTGGTGGTCGAGGCGATGAAGATGGAGAACCAGCTCGCCGCGGCCGGGCCCGCGCGCGTGCGCCGGGTCCTGGTAGTCCCCGGGCAGACGGTGGAGAAGGGGGAGCGGCTGCTGGAGCTCGACGCCCCGTAGCGGGGCGGGCCCCGTTGACCCACGCGCGCCCCGCTGGTATTTTCACAAGCTGCGGCAACTTAGGCCTTTACGAGCGAACGATTTGGAGCGCATGAAGACGCATTCGGTCACGCCGTCGGAGATCACCCATCACTGGTTCCTGGTGGACGCCAGCGGCGTTCCCCTGGGCCGGTTGGCGTCGCGGGTCGCGCAGGTGATCCGCGGCAAGCACAAGCCGATCTTCAGCCCGCACCTCGACACCGGGGATTCGGTGATCGTGGTGAACGCGGCGAAGGTCCGGCTGACGGGCCGCAAGCTCGAGCAGAAGCGCTACTTCCGGCACTCGGGCTACATGGGGCACGAGCGGTTCACGGCCCTGTCCACGCTGATGGCCACGCGCCCCGAGCGGGTGGTCGAGCGGGCGGTGTTCGGCATGCTGCCCAAGACCTCGCTGGCCAAGCAGGTGCTGCGGCACAAGCTGCGGGTGTACGCGGGGGCGGAGCATCCACACGTGGCGCAGCAGCCCACGGTGCTGGTCCTGGGCTCGGCCGGGAGGCAGGCATGATCCCCGAAGTCCCGATGCGGTTCCACGCCGTCGGCCGGCGCAAGACGTCGGTGGCGCGGGTGTACCTGAAGCCGGGCTCCGGCAAGTGGGACGTCAACGGGCGCACGCTGGGCGACTACTTCCCGCGGGCGTCGCTGGTGCAGCTGATCCAGCAGCCGTTCACCGTCACCGACACGCTGGGGGCGTTCGACGTGCGCGCCAACGTGGCGGGCGGCGGCGTGACCGGGCAGGCGGGGGCGCTGCGGCTGGGCATCGCCCGCGCGCTGGTGCAGGTGGACGAGCAGCACCACCACAAGCTGCGCGAGGGCGGGCTGCTGACGCGCGACGCCCGCGCGGTCGAGCGCAAGAAGCCCGGCCGCCCCGGCGCGCGCAAGCGGTTCCAGTTCAGCAAGCGGTAGGCGCGGGACATCCTTCACACCGCTGGATGCCGCCTGGGGTGTCCGCCGGGAGCGGATGCGGGCGGCAGGCGAAGGCGGTGGACGACCAACCCCGAACGTGACGTGGGAGCACATGGCCTTTCCTGAGATCAACGAGCTGCTGGAAGCGGGCGTGCACTTCGGGCACCAGACCCGCCGCTGGAACCCGAAGATGCGCCGGTTCATCTTCGCCGAGCGCAACGGCATCTACATCATTGATCTGGAGAAGACGGTCAAGCAGCTCCGGCTCGCGCAGGATCTGATGCGCGAGGTGGTGCTGCGCGGCGAAGGCGTGCTGTTCGTCTGCACCAAGAAGCAGCTCAAGGCGATCATCCAGGCCGACGCGGCCCGCTGCGGCGCGTTCCACGTGACCGAGCGCTGGCTGGGCGGGACCCTGACCAACTACGCCACCATCAAGCGGCAGATCCGCCGCCTCCGGGACCTGGAGCAGGGCCAGGAGGAAGGCAGCTTCGAGTTCTTCACCAAGAAGGAGCAGCTGCTGCTGGAGCGGGAGCGGGTGAAGCTGGAGCGCAACCTCTCGGGCGTGAAGAACATGAGCCGGCTGCCCGGGGCCCTGTTCGTCGTGGACGCCAAGAAGGAGCGCATCGCGGTGGCGGAGGCGAACAAGCTGGGCATCCCGGTGGTGGCGATCGTGGACACCAACGCCGACCCGGACGTGATCACCGTGCCCATCGCGGGGAACGATGACGCCATCCGGTCGGTCTCGTTGATCAGCGGCGCGGTGGCCGACGTGATCGCGGAGGCGCGCGCCCGGATGCCGCTCCGGGAAGAGGCGGAAGAGGGGGATTTCGCCGCCTACTCGACCGACGCCGGTTCGACGGAGGGCGGGGACTCGGACGCCGAGAAGCGCCGCCGCCGCCCGCGGCGCAAGCGGCGGCCGAAGCCGGAGGCGATCGTCGCCCGGATCAAGAGCGACGAGCCGGCGCCCGCGGCGGCGCCCGCCGCCCCGGCGGGCGCGGAGGGCACCCCGGCCTAGCTGCGGCGGGGGCCGGAGAGGTCGTAGCGCCGCCGCCGCCCGGTCGGGCGAGCGGCGGTTTTCTTGAACCGAACGCAGGTGGAGGGCATGGCGGATACCCCGGCAGTGATCAGCGCGAAGGACGTGGCCGAATTGCGCCGGCGCACCGGCGCCGGCATGATGGACTGCAAGCGGGCCCTGGCCGAGAGCGGGGGCGACTTCGACAAGGCCACCGAGTGGCTGCGCGCCCGCGGCGTCGCCCGCGCCAACAAGGTGGCCGACCGCGCCGCCAAGGAGGGCGTCATCGAATCCTACCTCCACCACAGCGGCAAGATCGGCGTGCTGGTGGAGCTCGACTGCGAGACCGACTTCGTGGCCCGCACCGAGGACTTCCGGCAGCTGGCCAGGGACCTGGCCATCCAGATCGCCGCCACGGCCCCGCTGGCCGTCAGCGTGGATCAGGTCCCGGCCGACGTGGTGGAGCGCGAGCGGCGCATCTACACCGAGCAGGCCGCGCAGGAGGGCAAGCCCGAGGCCATCCGTCCCCGGATCGTCGAGGGCAAGCTGAAGAAGTTCTACGCCGAGGCCGTGCTGCTGGAGCAGCCGTTCGTCAAGGAGGACAGCCGGAGCGTCGGGGACCTGGTCAAGGCCGTCTCGGCCAAGGTGGGGGAGAACGTGGTGGTGCGGCGGTTCGTGCGCTACCAGATCGGCGAGCAGGGGTGAGCCTCACGTACCGGCGGGCGCTGCTCAAGATCTCGGGCGAGGCCCTGGCGGGCGAGCGCGGCTTCGGGCTCGACTTCACCGTCATCGAGCGGCTGGCCGGCGAGATCCAGGCGGTGCGCGAGGCCAAGGCCGACCTCGCGCTGGTGATCGGCGGCGGCAACATCATCCGCGGGATCCAGGCCAGCCGCGAGGGCATGGAGCGCGTCACCGCGGACAACATGGGGATGCTGGCGACCGTGATCAACGCCCTGGCGGTGCAGGGGGTGCTGGAGCGGCACGGCCTGGACACCCGGGTGCAGACGGCCATCCGCATGGAAGCCCTGGCCGAGCCCTACATCCGCCGCCGCGCCATCCGGCACCTGGAGAAGGGGCGGGTGGTGATCTTCGCCGCCGGCACCGGCAACCCGTATTTTTCGACCGACACCGCGGCGGTGCTGCGGGCGCTGGAGATCGAGGCGGAGATCCTCCTCAAGGGCACCAACGTGGATGGTGTGTACACCGCCGACCCGCGGCAGGACCGGAGCGCGACCTTCATCCCGGAGGTCAGCTTCCAGGACGCCATCGTGCGGGGCCTCGGCGTGATGGACGCGAACGCGTTCGGGCTGTGCAAGGACAACCGGCTGCCCATTCAGGTGTTCAACATCAGCCAGCCCGGTGCGGTGCTCCGCATCCTGCGTGGAGACCGCATCGGCACCATCGTGCGATGACCACCACGGAGTCGCTGCCCGAGATCGTCAAGCAGGCGCGCGCCGCCATGGACAAGGCCATGGAGAACACGCGCCGCGAGTTCGCCACCATCCGCAGCGGCAAGGCCACCACCTCGCTGCTCGATCTGGTGCGGGTGACGGCCTACGGGAACGAGATGCCCTTGAACCAGGTCGCCTCGATCGCGGCCCCGGAGCCGCGGTTGCTCACGGTGACCCCCTGGGACAAGTCGCTCACCGGCGCCATTGACAAGGCGCTGCGGGAGAGCGACCTGGGCCTGAACCCGGCCACCCAGGGCGGGGTGATCCGTGTGCCCCTGCCCCCGCTCACCGAAGAGCGCCGCCGCGAGCTGGTGAAGGTCGTGCACAAGCTCGCCGAGGAAGGCAAGGTCGCGGTGCGCCACGCGCGGCAGATCTCCAAGGACCAGCTGAAGAAGGTCGAGCACGTCTCCGAGGACGAGCATCGCCGCGCCGACCACGAGCTGCAGAAGGTCACCGACGACCACATCAAGCACATTGACGAGCTGGTGAAGGGCAAGGAAGCGGAGATCATGGAGGTGTGAGCGAGGCGCCGGAGCTGCTCGATCGGGTCCGCGCCGGGGGCGAGGTCCCGCGGCACGTGGCCGTGATCATGGACGGCAACGGCCGCTGGGCCCGGGACCGGCATCTGCCGCGCTCGCTGGGGCACCGGGAGGGCATGAAGGCGGTGCGCGAGGCGGTCGAGGGGTGCATCGCCGCGGGCGTGGAAATCCTCACCCTGTTCGCCTTCTCGGAGGAGAACTGGCAGCGGCCGCCGCGGGAGATCGGCGCGCTGATGGCGCTGCTGGAGGAGTACATCGCCCGCGAGACGGACGAGCTCCGGACCAACGGCGTGGAGGTGCACGTCATCGGTGACCTGGCGCGCCTCAGCCCCCCGGCGCGGGAGGCGGTGGACCGCCTGATCGCGCAGACCCGCGGCGGGACGAAGCTGCTGTTGAACCTGGCCATCTCCTATTCCAGCCGCGCGGAGATCGCCGCGGCCGCCCGGCGGCTGGCCGAGGACGTGCGCGCCGGACGCCTGGCCCTGGAGGACGTGGACGAGGACGCGGTGAGCCTGCGGCTGTACACCGCGGGGCTGGCCGACCCCGACCTGCTGGTGCGCACCTCGGGCGAGCGCCGGCTCTCCAACTTCCTGCTGTGGCAGCTCGCCTACACGGAGCTGTACATCACCCCGGTGCTGTGGCCGGACTTCACGCGCCGGGACCTGTTCGAAGCCATCCTCGACTTCCAGGGACGCGAGCGGCGGTTCGGTCGCGTCACGGCCTGATGGGCTCCCCCCGGCAGCTGGCGCGGCGCGTCGCCTTTTCGGCGGTGGCGATTCCCGTGGCGGCCGCCGCGGTGTACGTGGGCGGCTGGGTCCTGGCCGCGCTGCTGGCGGTGGCCGGCGTCCTGGCCACGCGGGAGATCTACGACCTGGCCGCCGCGGCCGGGATTGATCCCCTGCGCCGCAGCGGTTTCGCCGCCGCGGTGGTGATCCCGCTGGCGACGTTCTGGGCCAAGGGCTCGGAAGTGCACTTCGCCGAGCCGGCGATCTACCTGGGCGGGCTGTGGGTCCTGGCCGTCACGGCGGCGGCGGCGTGGCGCCGCGGCCCCGACCGGCGGCCGCTGGCGGCCGTGGCGGTCACGGTCTTCGGGGTGATCTACGCCCCGGGGCTGCTGGCCTTCGCGCTGGTGCTGCGGCACCCGTCCGGGGTGGGCCTGGAGTCGCGGCTGGGCACCGCGCTCCTGTTCTTCCCCCTGGCGCTGACCTGGCTCGGCGACACGGCCGCGATGGCGGTCGGCACGCTGATCGGGGGCCCCAAGCTCGCGCCCCGGCTCTCGCCCGGGAAGACGTGGGCGGGGGCGGTCGCCGGGTTCGTCGTCACGGTGGCGGTGGCGTGGCCGTACGCCGCCGCCGTGCTGAACCCGCTCGAGGACGGTCGCGTGCTCGGCGTGGGCGCCGCCCTCCTGGCCGGCGCCGCCATCAGCGTGAGCGGCCAGGTGGGCGACCTGGCCGAGTCGCTGTTCAAGCGCGAGGCCGGGGTCAAGGACAGCTCGGCGCTCATCCCCGGCCACGGCGGAATGCTGGACCGGGTGGATTCGCTGCTGTTCGTCCTGCCGGTGACGGCGGGGATCTTCCGGCTGCTGGGGCTCACGTGAGCGCCACCGTCGGCGTCGCGGTGCTGGGCTCCACCGGCTCGATCGGCCGGTCGGCGCTCAAGGTGCTGGCCCGGCAGCGGGACCGCTTCCACGTCGTGGCGTTGACCGCCTTCGGCCAGCAGGAGCAGCTCGAGGCCCAGGCCGCCGGGTTTCACCCCGCGCTGGTGGCGCTGGTGAACGGGAACGGCGGCAACGGCTGGCGCTCGGGCCGGGCCGGGCTGGTCGAGGCGGCCACGCACCCGGACGCGGACATCGTGCTGAACGGCATCGTCGGCGCGGCCGGGCTGGAGGCCACGCTGGCCGCGCTGCGGGCGGGCAAGCGGGTGGCGCTGGCCAACAAGGAATCGCTGGTGATGGCCGGCGAGCTGGTGATGCGCACGGCGCGGGAGTGCGGCGGCCAGGTGGTGCCGGTGGACTCGGAGCACTCCGCCGTGCTGCAGTGCGTGACCGGCCACCGGCCCGAAGGCGTGCAGCGCCTCATCCTCACGGCCTCCGGCGGGCCGTTCCACGCCTGGGACGCCGAGCGCGTGCGGCACGCCACCGTGGCCGAGGCCCTCAACCATCCGACCTGGCGGATGGGGCGGAAGATCACGGTGGACAGCGCGACACTGGCCAACAAGGCGCTGGAGGTGATCGAGGCGCACTTTCTGTTCGATCTCCCCTACGAGCGCATCGAGGCGGTGGTGCACCCGCAGTCGGTGATCCACTCCTTCGTGGAGTTCGTGGACGGCTCCGTGCTGGCCCAGCTCGGCTTCCCGAACATGGAGCTGCCCATCCTCTACGCGCTCACCCACCCGGAACGGATTCCCGACACGGGGGTGGCGCGCTTCGATCCGGTCGCCGCCGGGCCGCTGACCTTCGAGCCGGTGCGCACCGAGGTCTTCCCCCTGCTGGCGCTGGGGAGGCAGGCGGGGCTCACGGGGGGCTCCGCGCCCGCCGCCTTCAACGCCGCCAACGAGGCCGCGGTGGCCGCCTTCCTCGCCGGCCGGGCGCCGTTCGGGCGCATCGCCGAGGTGGTCGAGATGGTGCTGGAGGAGCAGATCGTCACCGCGGTCTCCGGCCTGGAGGAGATCCTGGAGGCGGACGCCTGGGGGCGGCGCCGCGCCGGGGAGCTGCTCGGATCATGAGCGGCTGGAACCCCGCGCTGCTGGACGTGGCCGGCGCCCTCATCGTCATCGGCGTGCTGATCTTCGTCCACGAGCTGGGCCACTTCCTCGCGGCCAAGAGCGTGGGCATCGCGGTGCTGCGCTTCTCCTTCGGCCTCGGCCCCAGGACCCCCCTGGCCGTCACCATCGGCGAGACGGAGTACTGCCTGTCCTGGCTGCCGCTCGGGGGCTACGTCAAGATGGCCGGACAGGACTGGGACGAGGGCCCGGCTGGGGTGGTGGAGGGTGGCGGGGGCGGCGGGGGGGGGGGGGGGCCCGCCACGGCGCCGCCGGTGCCGCCCGAGCGGACGCTCGACGCCAAGCCGCTGTGGGCGCGGGTGTACGTCATGGTGGCGGGGGTCGCCATGAACGCGCTGTTCGCGGTGGTCGTGTACTCGGTCCTGGCGGGGACCTACGGCACGGTGGTGGACCGCTCGGTCCGCGTCGAGTCGGTGGACAGCACACTGGTGCCGATGGGCGCCGCCGGGCTCCAGGATCTGCGGCCCGGCGACCGGATCGTGCGCATTGACGGCGACACGATGCGGAGCTGGGGCGACATCCAGCGCGCCCTGGTGACCGCGCCCAAGGCCAGGATCACCATTCAGGTGGCGGGCCGGGCGCGGCCCATCCTGCTCGACGTGCCGAACGCGGAGGGCCCGGCCAGGCAGAAGCTGGCGAGTGCCCTCACGCCGTGGCACGACCCGGTGATCGGCCAGGTCGTGCCGGGCTGGCCGGCGTCCGCCGCCGGGCTCGAGACCGGGGATACCATCCTCGCGGCCTTCGGCTCGCCGGTGCCCACCTGGGACAGCCTGGTCGGCGTGATCCAGGCCAGCGCGGGACGGCCGATTCCGCTGGTGGTGGGGCGCGCGGGTCGGCGGGTATCGCTCACCGTCGTGCCGCGTCCCGTCAAGGTGACCGATCCGGCGACGGGGGCGCCGCGGACGATCGGACGGGTCGGCGTCGCCCTGTTCCTGGAAGTGCACCATTTCGGCGTGGCCGGGGCGATGGGGGAAGGGCTGCGGCAGTCCGCCCGCTCCGCGGGATTGATCCTGGTCACGCTGAAGGGGCTGGTGACCGGCGCGGTCTCCGCCCGCGACCTCGGGGGGCCGATCCTGGTGGGGCAGCTCGCCGGCGAGGTCGCGCAGCTCGGGCTGGCCGACTTCCTCGCCTTCATGGCCCTGTTCTCCATCAACCTCGCGATCCTGAACCTGCTGCCGATCCCGGTGCTGGACGGCGGCCACCTGCTGTTCCTGGCGATCGAAGGCGTGCGCGGCCGGCCGGTCTCCCTGGTGCAGCGCCAGCGCTGGACCCAGGTGGGGTTCTTCATCCTGGTGGGGATCATGGCGCTGGCGCTGTTCAATGATGTGCTGAGGGTGGTGCACTGATTGGGACGCGCCGCGAGGGGTGAGCGGTGAGAGGGCCGCTCGAACGTCTCATTGCCCCAGCAGCTTCTTCACGGTCTCGATGGCCACGTCGGCCGTGGACCTCTTGCCCCCCAGCAGGGCCTCGAGGTCGTCGGCCAGGTCCGAGGCCCGGGCGTAGCGCTGGTCGCGGTCCTTCGCCATGCAGGTCAGGACGATCTTCTCGAAGGCGCGCGACAGGTCGGGCCGGCGGCTGCGCGGGGGCTCCGGCGGCTCCTCGACGTGGAGGCGCGCCAGCTCGTACCAGTCGTTGGCGCGGAAGGGGAGCTCGCCGGTGGCCGCCCGGTACATGGTGATACCGAGGGCGTAGATGTCCGTCCGGCCGTCCAGCGGCATGCCGCGGGCCTGCTCGGGCGAGATGTAGTGGGGCGTGCCGATGGTGAGCTGCTTGCCGGTGGTGGAGACGTAGCTGGCGATCGCGCGGGCGATGCCGAAGTCGGTGATCACCGCCTCGTCGGCCTCGCCGAACAGGATGTTCTGCGGCTTGATGTCCCGGTGGATGACCCCGGCCTCGTGGGCGAACGCCAGACCGCGGGCCACGTCGCGCGCCGCCCGCGCCACGTCGGCCTCCGGGAGCACCCCCCCCTCCGCCCTGGCGGCCAGGGTGCCCGAGGCCTGCGGCATGGCGAAGTACACCGCCTCGCCGTCCTGTCCCACGTCCAGGATGCGCACGATGTTGGGGTGGCGCATCTCGCTGGCGATGCCCGCCTCGTTGAGGAACCGGGCCGTGAACTGCCGGTCGCCGGCGTACTTGGGCTTGAGGACCTTCAAGGCGACGCGCGGGTCGGGAGGGGCGCCGTCCGCTCCCGGCCGGTCGGCGGAGAGCACCCAGGCCATGCCGCCCGTGCCCAGCAGGCCGCGGACGGTGTAGGGACCGATGGTCTGGCCGAGGAGCGACTCCGGCGCGAGCGGCAAAGGGACCCCTTGAGATCGGGTTACGGCCCGGTTAAACTACATTGCTACGCGGAATTAGACTATCGCCTCCGGAACCGCGTGACGGGGGCCTCGAGGGAAGGTACAGGAAACGCCATGAGCTACGACAAGGCGGCGGCCGCCGCCCCGTACCGTCGGCATCCCAGCGATACGGGCTCGACCCGGGTCCAGATCTCGCTGCTGAGCGCCCGCATCAACTCCCTGACCGACCACTTCCGGCAGCACGCCAAGGACCACCACGGACGCACCGGCCTGATCAAGATGGTCGGCCGTCGACGGCGGCTCCTCGAGTATCTGAAGCGCATGGACCTCGTGGCCTACCGCCAGCTCATTGACGAGCTGGGGCTGCGCCATTAGCACGCCGCATCCGACCCGGAAGCTGCCGCTGAGCGCAGGGCCTCGTCGCTGATGGCCTTGTCCGGCAACTTGCCGTCTCGCAACTGCCAACCGACTCCATAGACAGGATCGCCACTACCATGATGCATCGTCTCGAGCGGTCATTCGCCGGCCGCACCTTCCGTCTCGAATGCGGCCGCATGGCCAAGCAGGCCTCCGGCGCCGCGCTCGTCCAGTTCGGCGAAACGACGGTACTCGCCGCGGCCTCGGTGGCCGACACGGTCAGCACCCAGCCGTTCTTCCCGCTGCTGGTGGAGTACCGCGAGAAGTTCTACGCCGCGGGCAAGATCCCCGGCGGCTTCCTGAAGCGCGAGGCGCGGCCGCACGACGAGGAGATCCTCGCGGCGCGGCTGATTGACCGCTCGATCCGCCCGCTGTTCCCCGAAGGGTTCAAGAACGAAGTGCAGGTGTTCGTGTACGTGCTCTCGGCCGACCAGGAGAACGACGCGGACGTGCTGGGGATGGTGGCCGCCTCGTTCGCGCTGGCCTCCTCCAAGATCCCCTTTGCGGGGCCGCTGGCGGGCGTGCGGGTGGGGCGGGTCGAGGGCAAGTGGATCCTCAACCCCACCTTCCAGCAGCTCGAGTACTCGGACGTGGACATCGTGGTGAGCGGCACGGCCGACTCGATCATGATGGTGGAGGGCGGGGCGGGGGAGATCGCCGAGGCGGAGATGGTCGAGGCGCTGCGGGTGGCGCAGAAGGGGCTGCAGGAGCTGGTGACGATGCAGGAGGAGCTGCTCACCAAGCACAGCGTGCCCAAGATGGAGTGGAAGGCGGCGGAGCCGCCGGCCGACCTCGCCGCGCGGGTCAGGAAGCTGGCCGAGCCCCGGATCGCCGAGGCGATGAACCTCCCCAGGAAGGAGGAGCGGGCCCAGGCCCTCTCGGCCCTCCAGTCCACCGTGGTGCAGGAGCTGGGCGACGAGTTCCCCGAGCAGGGCCGCGTCGTCGGCGGGATCCTCGAGGAGCTGCTGTATCACACCATGCGGCATCAGGTCATCGAGCGCGGCGAGCGCATTGACGGCCGCGACAGCACGACCATCCGGCCGATCGCGTGCGAGGTCGGCATCCTGCCGCGGGTCCACGGCTCGGCCCTGTTCACCCGCGGCCAGACCCAGGCGCTGGTGACGACGACGCTGGGCAGCGTGGACGACGAGCAGCGCATTGACAACATTGACGTGCCGCGCGAGACCACCAAGTCGTTCATGCTGCACTACAACTTCCCGCCGTTCTCGACCGGCGAGGTGCGCCCGATGCGGGGCACCAGCCGCCGCGAGATCGGCCACGGCGCCCTGGCCGAGCGCGCCATCACGCCGCTGCTGCCGCAGTACGAGGACTTCCCCTACACCATCCGCATCGTGTCGGAGGTCCTGGAGTCCAACGGCTCCTCCTCGATGGCCAGCGTGTGCGGCGCGTCCCTGGCGCTGATGGACGCGGGCGTGCCCCTCAAGGCCCCGTGTGCCGGCGTCGCCATGGGGCTGATCAAGGAAGGCAAGGACGTCGTCATCCTGAGCGACATCCTCGGGACCGAGGACGCCCTGGGCGACATGGACTTCAAGGTCGCCGGCACCGAGCAGGGCATCACCTCGATCCAGATGGACATCAAGATCCAGGGGCTGTCGCTGGACATCATGGCGAAGGCCCTGGACCAGGCGCGCAAGGGCCGGCTGCACATCCTGGGCGTGATGGGCAAGACGCTGAAGGAGCCGCGCTCGGAGATGTCGAAGTGGGCGCCGCGCATCCTCACCATCCAGGTGAAGCAGAAGGACATCGGCAAGATCATCGGCCCCAAGGGCGCGACCATCCGGGAGATCGAGGAGCAGTCCGGGGCGTCGGTGAGCATTGACGACGACGGGGTGGTCACCATCGCCGCGGTGGGTGGCGAGGCGGGCGAGAAGGCCCGCGAGATGGTCGAGGCGCTGGTGCAGGAGCCCGAGGTCGGCAAGACGTACACCGGCAAGGTGAAGACCACGACCGCCTTCGGCGCGTTCGTGGAGATCCTGCCCGGCGTCGAGGGGCTGGTGCACATCTCCGAGCTGCAGCACGGCCGTACCGAGCGCACCGAGGACGTGCTCAAGAAGGGCGACACGGTCACGGTGAAGCTGCTCGAGGTGGACGAGCGGGGCCGGTTGCGGCTCTCCCGCAAGGCGCTGATCGAGAAGGCCTAGTGCGGACGGTCCGCCTGGACGAGGGGGTGTGGCGCAGCGACGCCCCGAACGGCCTGGTGGTCCTCACCGAGCGGATGCCGTGGCTGCGCTCGGCGGCCGCGGGCTTCTGGGTCAAGCGGGCTTCCGCGCACGAGCCGCGGGAGAAGATGGGCGTCTCCCACCTGCTCGAGCACATGGTGTTCAAGGGCACCGAGACCCGCAGCGCCCAGCAGATCGCGCTGGCGCTGGAGTCCCGGGGCGGCGGGCTGGACGCCTACACCGGGCGTGACCAGACCACGTTCCAGGCGCGGATGCTGGACGCCGACCTGCCGCTGGCGGTGGAGCTGCTGACGGACATCGTCCGCCGCCCGCTGCTCCGGGACGCGGACCTGGCGCTGGAGCGCAACGTCGTGCTGGAGGAGATCGCCACCGTCGAGGACACCCCCGACGACCTGGTCTTCGATCTGCACTCCGCGGCGCTGTGGCGCGCCCACTCCTACGGCTACCGCATCCTCGGCACCCGCGAGACGGTCGAGGGGATCACCACCGGGGATCTCAAGGCCCTGCACGCGGGCGGCTACCTGCCGCGCCAGATGGTCTTCGCCGCCGCCGGCAACCTGGAGCACGAGGCCGTGCTGGCGCTGCTGGAGCGGGACGGCTGGTTCGACCTGGAGCCCGGGCCGGAGGAACAGGCCCTGAGCGCGCCGGAGGCGGCCACCCGCGTCGAGCAGCGGGTGACCCGCGACGGGGCGCAGGTGCACCTGGTCTTCGGCAGCGAGACCTTCCCCTACCGGGACCCGCGGCGTCACGCCCTGGTGCTGGTCTCGACCGTGTTCGGCTCCGGGATGAGCTCCCGCCTGTTCCAGCGGGTGCGCGAAGAGCTCGGCCTGGCCTACTCGGTGTTTGCGTTCCACAGCTTCATGCGCGCGTCCGGCGTGGCCGGGGTGTACGTGGGCACCCAGCCGCCCACGGCCGAGCGCGCGGCCGAGGCGATCCGCGCGGAGTTCGCGCGCCTGGCCGCGGGGTCGCTGACCCCGGACGAGCTGGCGTCGGCGAAGCAGCAGGTCAAGGGCCAGCTCGTGCTGGTGCTCGAGGGCCCCGTCTCGCGGATGTACCGGCTGGCGGGCACGGCGCTGTACGAGGAGCCGTACCGGAGCGTGGACGCCGCGCTGGCCGAGATTGACGCGGTGAGCGCGGGCCAGGTCGCGGAGGTGGCCGCGGAGTTCTACCGGCCCGAGCGCCAGGTGGCGGTGTGGCTGGGCCCCAGCTGACGGGAAGCGGCGGGGGCGCACCGGTCCCGCCGATCCTCGGCTATCACAAGGTGGACACGCGGCTCGAGCTGGGCTTCACCCAGGTCGAGCCGCGCGTGTTTCGGCGCCAGGTCGAGCGGCTGGCGGCGGCCGGCTGTCGCGCGCTCGGCTCCCGGGAGCTGCTCGAGCGACTGGCTGCGCCGGCGGCGCCCGGCTCCTCCGCGGGCCCCCGGTGGCCCGCCGCCGGCGCCGCGCTTCCCGAGGCCGTGGTCTTCACCTTCGACGACGGCTACGCGGCGCTGGCCCGGCACGCGTTCCCGGTGCTGGTCGCGCACGGCTTCAAGGCGCTGGTCTTCGTGGTGAGCGACTACGTGGGGCGCGAGAACAGCTGGGACGTGCAGTACGGCTGGCGCCGCTTCGCGCACCTCGACTGGGACACGCTCGCGGCGTGGCAGGAGCGGGGGATCGAGGTCCATTCCCACGGGGCGACCCACGCGCGCCTGACCTGGCTCGCCGACCGCCAGATCGCCGAGGAGCTGGAGCGCTCGCGGGAGTCCATCGCCGCGCGGCTGGGCCGGGTCCCGGCGGCCGTCAGCTATCCCTACGGGGCGGCGGACGCGCGGGTGCGGGGGCTGGCCGCGCGGGCGGGTTACGAGCTGGGCTTCCTGGGGCCAGGGCGGGCGCGGCCCGCCGGAGTGCGGCGCGACGGGACCGCGCCGGACCCGCTGGCGCTTCCCCGCCGCGTCGTGTACGCCTGGGACCGCTTCCGTGTGCCCCTGGTGCTCGGGACCTCGGTGCTGTCGCGCCCGGGCCTCGCGCTGGCCCGGTTCGCCAACCGCTGCGCCGTGGGAACGGCGGTCATCCAGCGGGCGCTGGGACGGCGCTACCGCGCGTAGCGAGCCGCTCGACGTAGCGGCGGTGGAACGCGCCCAGCCGCTCGACCAGCTCCTCGATCTCCTCCCGCGAAGGCAGGAAGGTGGTCCGGAAGTGCAGGGTGCCCGGCTCCTGCCCGAACCCGGAGCCCGGCACCACGCAGATCCCCGTCTCCTCCAGCAGGGCCAGGCAGTACGCGTTGTCGCGCTGCGCCTCGTAGGCGGCCTGCTGCTCGGGCCCCATTCCCGCCGGGTCCACGCCCGGCTCGGCGGGCAGCTCGAACCGCACGAACGCGTACAGCGCGCCCTGCGGCGCCTGGAGGGACATGCCGGGGATCGCGTTGATGCCGCGTCCCAGCATCTCGGCCTTGGCCTTGAAGGCGGCGAGCAGGCCGTCCCGCTCGCGCACGTACCGGGCGTAGCTCTCCTCACCCGGTGCCGGCGGCTCCACCATCACGTACACCGCGAGCTGGCCCACCACGCCGGCGCACAGGCTGATGGACTGGAGCTTCATCAGCTGGGCCAGCACGTCGTCGGGGATGTTGCGGAGCTCCACGTAGCCGCCCCGGTGGCCGCACTCCCCGAGGAAGCCCTTGGACACCGAGTGGAAGCTGAACAGCGACACGGCGGCTTCGCCCATCTCGTGCATGACCTTGGCGAACGAGTGGAACCGCCGGTCCGACACGTACACGTTCTCCTGATAGACCTCGTCCGCCAGGATGGCCAGGCCGTGCGCGCGGGCGAAGCGGATGATCATCTCGATGTTCTCGTGCGCCAGCACCGCGCCCGTCGGGTTCCCCGGGTTGATCACCGCGATGGCGACCGGCCGGGTGCCCTCGGCGCGGGCGCGCGAGATCGCGGCGGTCAGGCTCTCCTCGCGCAGCTGCCAGTGGCGCTTCTCGTCGAGGTGGTAGCCGATGGCCCGCCCGCCCCGGAGCGCGATCTCCGCGCTGTAGAGCGGGTACTGCGGGATCGGGATGAGGATGCCGTCCCGGCGGTCCTTGAGGAGCGCGACGATCGCCGCCTCGACGCCCTTGCTCGCCCCGTCGGTGAGCAGGATGTGGTCGGGATCGGCCGGAATCCCGTCCCGCCGGCCGATGAAGTCGGCGACCGCCTTGCGGATGAACGGGATGCCCGCCTCGTGGGTGTACGCCCCGGTCCCCGAGGGATGGCGCTCCAGGATCCGGCGGGCCTTCGCCATCACGTCCCCGGGAAACAGCGGCCGCGCCGCCGGGTCCTCGAGCAGCGCCGGGTACTCGACCAGCGCCAGGAGCTGGCGCAGGTAGGTGATGGGGCGCTGCGAGGCGAAGGCCTGCGGGTTGCCGATGTTGCAGTAGATGACCTTGCGGCCCTGCGCCTCGAGCTGCTTGGCGCGCGCGGGAACCGGCCCCCGCACGGCGTACTCCGCGCGCAGCAGGTCCGGGTTCAGGTCGTTCCGGGTGATCATGGCTCTGAAAGTGGCATGAGAAGGCGGGGGAGGCAATGACGGGGAGGTGATGAAGTGATGAAGGTGATGACGTGACGAGGTGAGCTCTGAACTCGGCCCCTCATCACGTCATCACCCCATCACCTCATGACCGGATCACCTTCCCGCGGGCTCAGGCGCCTCCCGGCGGCCCTCTCCGCGGCCCGTACTTCGGCATCTCCGACGCGTTCTTGTCGAAGATCCTCCGCTGGTCCGGCGTCAGCACGGCGCGCAGGTCGCGGTGCTCGGCCTGCCGCAGCTCCCCCATCCGGACCCGGGTGGCGGAATCGGGCCGCTGGCCCGGGGTGAACAGCGCGCGCATCCGGGGTTGATAGGCGGCCTCGATGGAATCCACCCTGGCCCGCTGGGCCGTGGTCAGCGTGATGCCCCGGAAGAGCATCTCGTTCATGCGCGCGGGCCCCCGCTGGCGCATCATCCCGCCGCCGCCCGGCATCTGCGCCACCGCGGCCGGAGCGGACAGCACCGCCGCCGCCGCGATGGCTACTGCGAGGTGAAGCTTCATGTGTGCCACCCTCCTGTGGAAGTCAACCTCCATACCGTCATCCCTACCCTAGATACGCCGGCCCGGGTCCCGATGCTGGACGGGGCTCACGGCCCCCGCGACGGCCTCAGCGGCTGCCGCAGCTGCTGCTGCTCCCGCTGCTCCAGCTCCTTCAGATAATCCGCCGTGCTGCGGGGCGGCTGCGTGCAGACCGGCCACGAAGTCCCCATGGGGCCGCCGGGCCCGAAGCCCGCGTGGGTCGGGAACACCGTGCGCTGCGCCCGCGACACGCTCGCGGTGTCCTCCGACGCCAGGTACACCAGCATCGCGGTGAGCACCGCGTTCGACTTGAGCTCGTCGAAGACGATCTTGTCGAAGGTGTCCCGGTTGGTGTGCCACGTGTACAGGAAATAGTCCCAGTTGAGCGAGCCCAGGCCGAAGCCGGGCGCGCCCGCGCAGTCGAACGACGCGTGATCCGTTCCGCCGCTGGCCGGCATGCCGGGGAACTGGAAGCGGATCTCGTGCGTCAACTCCGCCGGCACGCGCGACAGCCACCGCGCCAGGCTGCCCGAGGCGTCGGGGTAGCCCGAGGCCGACATGCCGACGACGCGCCCCGTCCCGTTGTCCTGGTTGAACAGCGCCTGGAGGTGCGCCACGATGTCCGGGTGGTCCGCCACGAAGGCCCGGGAGCCGTCGAGCCCGTTCTCCTCGGAATCCCAGTGGCCCACGAGGATGGTGCGCCGGGGATGCGGATAGGCCAGCTTCAGGATCCGCATCGCCTCCATCATGGTGACGGTGCCCGTGCCGTTGTCCGTCGTGCCCGAGCCCCCGTCCCACGAGTCGAAGTGCGCCGACAACATCACGTACTCGCTGGGCAGGACCGTGCCCGGGATTTCCCCGACGATGTTGAACACCGGCACCTCGCCCAGGGCCTGGGACTCCGCCTCGAGCTGGAGCACCGGCCCCTGGTGGCTCTCCGCCAGGCGCGCCACCAGCCCGTAGTCCTCGCACTCGAGGTCCACGACCGGGGTGGCGCGGGTGTACGCGCCGAAGATCCGATGGGTGCCCCAGCCACCCGACCAGGTGGATTGCAGGATGCCCGCGGCCCCCGCGCTGTCCAGGGCCAGCTCCAGCAGCCGCGGGGTCCCCGCGGCGTTGCGCACGCGCTGCGCCCAGGCGAAGCGCTCGGCCGCCCGCCGCTCCTGGAACGCCTTCCAGGTGGCGGGCTCCGCCGTCGTCGCCCACTCGCTGTCCGGCCGGCAGCTCGGCTCGGGATAGGAGACCGCGACGAACTTGCCCTTCACCGAGGGAAGCCAGGCGCGGAACGCCGCGCCGTCCGCAACGTCGGGCAGCAGCACCAGGTCGGCGCGCACCCCGCGGCCGCCGGTGCCCGGACTCCACGCCAGCATGGTCCCGGCCAGCGTCCGCACCCGCGGCGAGACCAGATCCAGGTGCGTGACGCCCCGGCGCCAGCCCCGCCAGGTGCCGTAACGCTCCTCGCGGGCCTGGATGCCCCAGCCGCGGTACTTCAGCATCAGCCAGGTCCCGCCCGCGTCGTACGCCGGCGAGCCCGTCAGCCGCGGCCCGATCGAGTCGAACAGCGCCTGGGAGAGGGGATAGACCTGCGAGCTGTCCATGCCCACCGTCCAGATGCGCTGGAGCACCGAGTCGCGGGTCGCGAACGTCTGCGCGGTGGCGGGACCCGACAGCAGCACCACAGCAAACCCCGCGGCCGCGAGGGAACGCCTCATCGCTCCTCCCATGGTGGATAGGTCGTGCGTGCCCGGCACCCGACCGCGCTCATCGGCCAGTCCCCGGGCAAGAGGCCCTTCAACGACTGCACGTACTACGCCGCGGCGAACGACTGCGTTGGCCGCTGGACGCCACGCTGTCGAGGGTGTTATGCCGAGGAGAACCGTCGTATTACTTTGCGGACGCCGCCGCCGCCGGTGGCTGGTTGCGCCCATGCCGAGCGGCCGGGATACTTAGCCCCGGTTCAGGGCCGTCCCACCCGTGTTCGTGCCGATCTTCGTGGAGGTATCCGTGAGAGCCTTCTCCCGCGTCGTGGCGACATCCGTGCTGGCTGTCTCGCTTCCCCTCCTGGCGCCGGTGGCGGCGGCCCAGCAGGTCCACCGCCTCGACGACGGCCTCGCGCGCACGCCGCCGATGGGCTGGAACAGCTGGAACAAGTTCGGCTGCGACGTGAACGAGTCCCTGATCAAGGGGATCGCCGACGCGATGGTCACCAGCGGCATGCGGGACGCGGGCTACCGCTACATCGTGATTGACGACTGCTGGCAGGTCTATCGCGACACGTCCGGGACCATCGTGGCCGACCCGCAGCGCTTTCCCGACGGGATGAAGGCCCTGGCGGACTACGTGCACTCGAAGGGCCTGAAGTTCGGGCTGTACACCGACGCGGGGACCAACACCTGCCAGGGGCGCCCCGGGACCTTGCACCACGAGCAGCAGGACGCGCGCACCTACGCGGCGTGGGGCGTGGACTACGTGAAGGAGGACTGGTGCAACTCGCGGGGTCTCAGCGCCCCCACCCAGTACCGGCTCTTCCACGAGGCGCTGGTCGCCACCGGGCGGCCGATCGTGCTGAGCATCTGCGAGTGGGGCAGCAACGCGCCGTGGAACTGGGGCCCGGGCATCGGGCACCTGTGGCGGACGACCGGCGACATCGAGGACACCTGGACCAGCATGCTCCGGAACGCCGACCTCGACGCCATGCACCAGGCCGTCGCGGGGCCGGGGGGGTGGAACGACCCGGACATGCTGGAGGTCGGCAACGGCGGCATGACGGACGAGGAGTACCGCGCGCATTTCTCGCTGTGGGCGATCCTGGCCGCGCCGTTGATCGCCGGCAACGACCTGCGGACGATGAGCGCCGCCACACGGGACCTGCTGACCAACCGCGAGGTGATCGCGGTGGATCAGGACTCGCTGGGCGTGCAGGGCTGGCTGGCCGAGCAGGTGAAGCCGGGGGAGCAGGTGTGGGTGAAGCCGCTGGCGGATGGCGCGAAGGCGGTGCTGCTCCTCAACCGCGGTGACTCCACGGCGGAGATCCGCGCGGACTGGAGCGCGATCGGCCTCGCCCCCCGCGCCCGCGCCCGGGTGCGCGACCTGTGGGCGCACGCGAACCGCGGCGCGTTCACCGGCGGCTACGCGGCGCCGGTGCCGTCGCACGCAGTGGTGATGGTGACCGTGAAGGCCGACTGAGCGGCCGGCAGGCGTCCGCCAAACCCGTCCAGGGGGAACCATGCTGAAGGAATTCAAGGCGTTCATCATGCGGGGCAACGTGATTGATCTGGCCGTGGCCGTGATCATCGGCGCGGCGTTCGGCAAGATCATCTCCTCGCTCGTCTCGGACGTGCTGATGCCGCCGATCGGACTGTTGCTGGGCAAGGTGGACTTCAGCAGCCTCTACATCAACCTTTCCGGAAAGCCCTACGAGAGCCTCGCCGCGGCCAAGGCGGCGGGGGCGGCGACGGTGAACTACGGCCTGTTTCTCAACGCCACCATTGACTTCCTCATCGTGGCGTTCGCGCTGTTCCTGGCGATCCGTACGGTGAACAGGATGCAGGCCGCGATGGCGAAGCCGGCCGTGGCCGCCGCGCCGACCACCAGGGAATGCCCGTACTGCGCCATGACCATTCCCGTGCAGGCGAAGCGCTGCGGGCACTGCACGTCCACGTTGTGAGCCCGGGGACGCCATGGCACGACGGGGAATGAGCCGGCGGGAGTTCGTGGGGGCGAGCCTCGTGGGAGGCGCGCTGGCGGCGACCGGCATGCCGCGACCGGCGCCGCCGGGCGGTGGCGCGCGGGGCGTGGCCGGGCCGGCCTTGCAGGGAGGCTCCGACCTCGACGAGGTGACGCTGGCCGGGCTGCAGGAGGGCATGCGATCGGGCCGGTGGACCGCCCGGAGCCTCACCGAGCAGTACCTGGCGCGGCTGGACGCCGTGGACCGCAGGGGACCCGAGCTGCGGACGGTGATCGAGACCAACCCCGACGCGCTGGACATCGCCGGCGCGCTGGACGCCGAGCGGCGCGGCAAGGGGCCGCGGGGGCCGCTGCACGGGATCCCGGTCCTGATCAAGGACAACATCGGCACGGCGGATCGGACGCACACCAGCGCCGGCTCGCTGGCGCTCGCCGGCAGCATCCCGCCGCGCGACTCGTTCGTGGCGGCGCGCCTCAGGGCGGCCGGCGCCGTGATCCTGGGGAAGGCGAACCTGAGCGAGTGGGCCAACTTCCGCGGCCGCCACTCGATCAGCGGCTGGAGCGCGCGGGGCGGGCAGTGCCGCAACCCCTACGTGCTCGATCGCTCGCCCTCGGGCTCGAGCAGCGGCCCGGGCGCCGCCGTGGCCGCCAACCTGTGCGCCGTGGGCGTCGGTACGGAGACCGACGGGTCCATCACGTCGCCCTCCTCGGCCTGCAGCCTGGTGGGCATCAAGCCGACGGTGGGCCTGGTGAGCCGGGCCGGCATCGTGCCCATCTCCCACGACCAGGATACGGCCGGCCCGATGGCCCGGTGCGTGGCCGACGCCGCGGCGCTGCTCACCGCCCTCACGGGCGAGGACCCGCGCGACCCCGCCACGCGGGGGAGCGCGGCCCACGCCGCCGACTACACGCGGGGCCTCACGCCCGCCGGGCTCGAGGGCCTCAGGCTGGGCGTCGCGCGCAAGCACTACACGGGCAGCTACCCCGCGGTGGACGCGCTGTTCGCCGCGGCGCTGGACGTGCTGCGTTCGGCCGGCGCCGTCCTGGTGGACCCGGTGGACCTCACCACCGAGGAGCACCTGGGGGATGCCGAGCTGACGGTGCTGGAGTACGACTTCAAGGCCGACCTCGACTCCTACCTGGCCGGCCTCGGGGCCGGCGCGCCGGTCACGTCGCTGGCCGACGTCATCGCGTTCAACCAGGCGCACGCGGCCGAGGAGTTGCCGCTCTTCGGACAGGAGACCATGATCGCTTCCCAGGCCCGGGGATCGCTCACCGATCCGGCGTACCGGCGGGCGCTGGCCACCTGCCACCGCTACTCCCGCACGCTCGGGATAGACCAGGTGGTGGAGCGGCGGCGGCTGGACGCGATCATCTGCCCCACCTCCACCCCGCCGCGCCAGATTGACTTCGTGGACGGCGACGGGGGAGGGACGAGCTGCACCACGCCCGCGGCCGTGGCCGGCTACCCGCACATCACGGTGCCCATGGGCTACATCCTGGGCGTGCCGCTGGGGCTGTCGTTCTTCGGGCGCGCCTGGAGCGAGGCGGTGCTGATCCGGGCGGCGTATGCCTTCGAACAGGCGAGCAGGCTCCGCGCGACGCCGCGCTTCCTGCCGACCGTCGTGACCCCGGCGGCCGAATGACGCTGCAGTACATCTACTCCACGCTCCGGCTCGGCAAGGTGGTGCCGCCGAGCCGGCACGTCCTGAAGGACATCTCCCTGTCGTTCTTCCCCGACGCCAAGATCGGGGTGATCGGCCTCAACGGGGCGGGGAAGAGCAGCCTGCTCAAGATCATGGCGGGCGCGGACCCCGATTTCATCGGCGAGGCGCGGCCCGCGCCCGGCATCCGCATCGGCTGGCTCCCCCAGGAGCCGCGGCTCGATCCCGCCAAGGACGTGCGCGGCAACGTCGAGGAGGGCGTGGCCCCGATCCGCGCGCTGCTGACCGAGTTCGAGACGATCAGCGCGAAGTTCGCCGAGCCCATGGGCGAGGACGAGATGAACGCGCTGCTGGAGAAGCAGGGCGACCTGCAGCACCGCATTGACGCGGCCGGCGCGTGGGAGCTGGACCACCACCTGGACGTGGCCATGGATGCCCTGCGGCTGCCGCCCGGCGACGCCGACGTGACGAAGATCTCGGGCGGCGAGCGGCGCCGCGTGGCGCTGTGCCGCCTGCTGCTCTCGCAGCCCGACATGCTGCTGCTGGACGAGCCGACCAACCATTTGGACGCCGAGAGCGTGGCGTGGCTGGAGCGGCACCTCAAGGAGTTCCCCGGCTGCGTCATCGCGGTCACCCACGACCGCTACTTCCTGGACAACGTGGCGGGCTGGATCCTGGAGCTGGACCGGGGCGAGGGGATTCCCTGGAAGGGCAACTACTCGGGCTGGCTGGATCAGAAGCAGCGGCGGCTGGCCGTGGAGGAGAAGCAGGCCTCGGCGCGGCGGCGGACGCTGGAGCGGGAGCTGGAGTGGATCCGCATGGCGCCGCGGGCGCGGCAGGCCAAGAGCAAGGCCCGGATCACGGCCTACGAGGCGCTGCTGGCCGACGAGGCGGAGGCGCGGGAGGACACGGCCGAGATCCTGATCCCGGTGCCGGCACGCCTGGGGGACGAGGTGATCACGGCCGAGGGGTTGGCCAAGGGCTTCGGCGACCGGCTGTTGTTCGAGAACCTCAGCTTCCGGCTGCCCCGGGGCGGCATCGTCGGCGTCATCGGCCCCAACGGGGCGGGCAAGACCACCCTGTTCCGGCTGATCGTCGGCCAGGAGAAGCCGGACGCGGGGACGCTCACCGTGGGCTCGACCGTGCGCGTGGCCTATGTGGACCAGAGCCGGGAGGCGCTCGACGGCAGCAAGACGGTGTTCCAGGAGATCTCCGGCGGCGAGGAGTTCCTGCTGTTCGGCAAGCGGCAGGTGAACGCGCGGGCCTACGCGGCCAGCTTCGGCTTCCGGGGGGCGGACCAGCAGAAGAAGGTGTCGGGCCTCTCGGGCGGCGAGCGCAACCGGCTCCACCTGGCCAGGCTCCTCAAGAGCGGCGGGAACGTGCTGCTCCTGGACGAGCCCACCAACGACCTCGACGTGGACACGCTGCGCGCCCTGGAGGACGCGCTGCTGCGCTTCGCCGGGTGCGTGGTGGTGGTGAGCCACGACCGCTGGTTCCTGGACCGGATCGCCACCCACATCCTGGCATTCGAGGGGGACGGCGAGGTGTTCTGGTACGAGGGCGACTACCAGGGCTATGCGGCCGATCTGAAGCGCCGCAAGGGCGCCGCGGCCGACCAGCCGCACCGCATCAAGTACAAGAAACTGGTGCACTGAGGCCACGCGGCGCCGCGTCCCCGGGGCGAGCGGGGGACGGGGGCCCCGCCGGAACCGGCTAGCAGAACTCCTGCAGGAACAACTGGGCGGCGACGGGCAGCAGGGAGGGGTGGTGCACCAGGGCGGAGGCCATCACCCGGCCCAGGGTGCGCTTGCCGTGGGGGATGTGGTTGACCTCCCGCGCCAGGCGGTTGAAGAAGTCGTCGTCGTAACGGTTGACGGTCTCCTTGATCTTGTAGTACTTGAGGTGCGCGTCGCCCAGCAGCCGCATCCACTCGTCGTGGTAGGGTTGCAGGTTGGGCGCCGTGACGTTCCCCTCCGCCAGCGCACGCGCCGCATGCCGGCCCGCCAGGCGACCCGCCTTCATCGCGTTGATGATGCCGCCCCCCGAGAGCGGGTTGATCATGTGCGCCGCGTCGCCGGCCAGGATGACGCCGTCCGTGACGGTACGCCTGACCGTGACGCCGCTGATCACCCCGCCCACCGTCAGGCCCGTCGCCGTCCCCCCGGGGAAGCGGTGCGCCACGTAGTCGTCCAGGTACCGGCGCACGGTCCGCCCGTCACTCCGCAGGGTGACCACCCCGATCCCCACGTTCGCGATGCCCTCGCCCTTGGGAAACACCCAGGCGTAGCCGCCGGGGGCGACGCTGGGGCCGAAGTGCAGGTAGATGGCGTCGGGATCGAAGGCGATGTTGCCCATGACGTACTGCGCGCACGACTCCATGTCGCGGGCCGCCACGCGGGTCTCCAGGCCGGCCCACCGGCCCACCATGGTCTCGACGCCGTCCGCGCCGATCACCACGCGTGCGGCGACGGTCTCCTCCCCGCCGGGACCGCGCAGCGTGACGTGCCACGGCGCGCCGGCGCCATTGGAGCGGGCCATGGCGACCGCCTCCGTCCCGATGCGGATCGCGGCTCCCGCCGCCGAGGCGCGCTCGGCCAGCGCCGGCTCGAAGCGGGTGCGGTCGAGGATGTACCCGACGTCGCTCTCCGCCAGCCGCACCTCGGTGTCGTCCGGCGCGACCAGGATCACGCGCACGATCCGCCGCGAGACCCACGGGGCTCCGTCCGGATCGAGGAACTCCCGGAGGCCCGCGCCGCCCACGCCTTCGGCGCAGCGGACCGGCGCCCCGATGGCGCGGTCGCGCTCGATCAGCAGCACCCCGTGCGCGCCGGCCGCGGCCGCCTCCCACGCCGCCACACAGCCCGCCGGGCCTCCCCCGACGACCAGCACGTCAACCGCGCGCATCCACCATCTCGAGCGCCCCGACGGGGCAGGGGGCGATGCACTTCTCGCAGCCGGTGCAGGTGACCGGGTCCACCACCAGGCCCCGGCGGGTCATGTGGATGGCGCCGGGCGGGCACAGGGGCATGCACAGCCCGCAGGCGTCGCACGTCTCGCCATCCACGACCGCGACCCGGGTCCGCGGGGCCGCGGGGGCGGGGGGCGCGGGGGGGCCGGAGGGGGGGGACATGGGGGCACGTTACCCGGGGCCGCGCGGGGGTGTCAAGCAACAATGTTGCCTGGCCCGTGCGTGGGGACTATGTTACCGGCTGCGCAACGAGTTAGGCCGCCCCCCTTCACCTTTTCTATCGAGTAGTACGCCCGCATGCGCGTGATGTCCTGGAGACCGGGGTCGTGGTTGCCCGCCAATGAGATCGCGGTTGACCTCGGCACGGCGAACACCCTCATCTATGTCCGCGGCGAGGGCATCGTCTTGAACGAGCCCTCGGTCGTGGCCCTCGAGAAGACCACCGGCCGGATCAAGGGCATCGGTCTCGAGGCGAAACGGATGCTGGGCCGCACGCCGGACGGCGTGCAGGCGGTGCGTCCCCTCAAGGACGGCGTGATCGCGGACTTCGACGTGACGGAGAAGATGCTCCGCTACTTCCTGTCCTCGATCATCAACAAGCACGTCTTCCGGGTGAAGCCGCGGGTGATCGTGTGCGTACCCAGCGGCATCACCGAGGTCGAGAAGCGCGCGGTGCGCGACAGCGCGCAGTCGGCGGGCGCCAAGGAAGTGTTCATGGTGGCCGAGCCGATGGCGGCGGCCATCGGCGTGGGCCTGCCGATCGAGACCCCCACGGGCAACATGGTGATTGATATCGGCGGCGGGACCACCGAGATCGCGGTGATCGCGCTGTCCGGCATCGTGTGCGACACCTCGATCCGGACGGGCGGCGACGAGATGGACACGGCGATCGTGCAGCACATGCGCAAGAACCACAACGTGCTGATCGGCGAGCCGACGGCCGAGCGGATCAAGGTGGCGGTGGGGAGCGCGGCGCCGGTGGGCGAGGAGCAGGAGATCGAGGTCAAGGGCCGCGACCTGGTGTCGGGCATCCCCAAGACGGTGGTGGTGCGCTCCGACGAGATCCGCGCCGCGCTGCAGGAGCCGGTCCAGCAGATCGTGGACGCGGTGCGCCGGGCCCTGGAGATCACCCCGCCGGAGCTGGCCAGCGACATCGTGGACCGCGGCATCGTGATGACCGGCGGCGGGTCGCTGATTCGCGGCCTCGACGTGCTGCTCTCCCACGAGACCGGCCTGCCGATTCACGTGGACGAGGACCCCCTGACCTGCGTGGTGCGCGGCACCGGGCGCATCCTCGACGACCCCGAGAAGTACCGCTCCGTCCTGACGACCTGACGCCGTCGTGGCTATCGGTGCAGAGCGGTACGGGACGCGGGCCGATACGATGGCGTTCGTGGCGTGCCTGGTCCTGGCGCTCGTGGCGCTGGCGCTGCCCGCGGCGCTGCGCGCCCCGGTGGCCGGCGCCCTGCGGCGGACGGTGCTCCTGCCGGTGATCGCGGTGCAGGAAGAGGCCGCCGCGGCCCGCGAGCAGCGGCAGAGCCTGGCGGCGCTGCGGGCCCAGCGTGACTCCCTGGCCCTGGCCGCGCAGCGCCTGCCCGTGCTCATGGCCGAGAACGCGCAGCTCCGGGCCATGCTGGGGCTCCGGGCCCGCCTGCAGCGCGGCGACGTGGCGGCGGAGGTCCTGCACCAGGGCGGAATCGCCGACGGCCTGACGCTGCTGCTCTCGGCCGGCCGCGACGAAGGTGTCGCGCCGCTCTCGCCGGTGGTCGCGCCCGACGGGCTGGTGGGGATGGTGATCTCGGTGGATCCGCACAGCAGCGTGGCCATGGCCTGGACCCACCCGGACTTCCGGGTGAGCGCGATGGTCGAGGGCACCGGCGTCGTGGGCATCGTGGCCGCCCGCACGGGTGCCTCGGGGAACCCGATCCTGGCACTCCGCGGCGTGCCCTACCGCCGGATCCTGGAGCCGGGCACACCGGTGGTGACCTCCGGGCTGGGCGGGGTCTATCCCCGCGGCATCCCGGTGGGCACCGTGGTGGGCGAGCTGAGTGAGGCCGCCGGATGGGAACGGACCTTCCTCCTCAAGCCCGCCGTGCAGCCCGCCGAAGTGAGTCACGTGATCATCCTCTCGCCGGCGCTCGCCGCGGACTCGCTGGGCGCCGTGTTCGACACCGCCGCCGCCGCGGCGCCGCCGCAGCCCCGATGAGGCTCCCCGCCGCGCGCGTCCGGCTGGGGGTTCTGGTCGCCCTGCTGGTGGCGGCGCAGTTCACCCTGCGGCCGTGGGCCTTCCCCTCACCGATGGGCCCCGATTTCCTGCTCATCGCCCTGCTGTTCTACGCGGTCCGCTCGCGCCCGGGGGCGGGGGCGGTCGCGGGCTTCGTCGTGGGCCTGCTGACGGACGCGGTGGCGCTCTCTCCGTTCGGGGCGGGCGCGCTGGCGCTCACCGTCGTGGGGTACCTGGCGGGCTGGCTGAAGGCCCTGGTGTTCGCCGACAACCTGCTGGTCAGCGCCGTGCTGGTGTTCGCGGCGAGCTGGCTGCGCGACGTGCTCGAGGTCGCCGCCAGCGCGTCGCTCCGGGGGCCGGGGTTGGCGCAGCGGCTCCTGCTGGTCGCGCCAGCCGCGGCGCTCTCGACGGCCGCCGCCGCCGTGCTGATCCTGCTGGTGGCGCGCGGCTGGCTTCGGGGCGCGGGGGGAGGGGGCGCGACCTCGCTGTGAGCGACCGGCGCGCGTTCCATCCCTTCCGGCTCGCGGGCCGGGCGCGGGGCGCCCGCGCCGCGCTCGCGGTCGCGTTCGGCGTGCTGGCCCTGGCGTTCTTCCGGCTGCAGGTGCTCGACTACGGCACCTACCGGATGCAATCCGAGTCCAACCGCCTGCGGCCCGTGCCACTACCGGCCCCGCGCGGCCTGATCCTCGACCGCCACGGCGCGATCATCGCCGAGAACGTGCCGGGGTACTCGATCTCGCTGCTCGCGCCGAATGAGCGCATCCTCAGGCAAAGGCTGGTGCGGCTCCGGCCCCTGGTGACGCTGGACTCCGCCGGAGTCGAGGACGTGCTCCAACGCTTCCGGGAGACTCCGTACGAGCCGGTGGTCGTGGTCAAGGACGCGCCGTTCCCGCTGGTCTCGGCGCTGGAGGAGCGGCGGGCCATGCTGCCCGGGCTGGTGATCCAGACCGAGCCGAAGCGCTGGTATCCCGACAGCGATGCGGTCGCGCACCTGGTGGGCTACGTCGGGGAGGTCACCCAGGCGGATCTCGACGGCGCCTACAAGGGGCGCCGGCCCGGCAGCGTCGTGGGGAAGGAAGGGCTGGAGCGGCAGTACGACTCGGTGCTGGCCGGCTCGGACGGGATGCGATTCGTCGAGGTGGACGCCCTGGGACGGGTGGTGCGCGAGGAGGGCGCCGCCGCCACGCTCCCGCCGGTGCCGGGGCAGAACCTCCACACCACCATTGACCTCGGGCTGCAGCGCTTCGTCGCGTCCATCTTCCCCAAGGGCAAGAGCGGCGCCATCGTGGCGATGGATCCGCGGACCGGCGACATCCTGGCGCTGTACTCCAGCCCGCCGTACAACCCCAACGACTTCACCGGGGGCATGCCGCCCCAGGAGTGGCAGGCGCTGGAGAGCGACCCCTCCAAGCCGCTCCTGGACCGCGCCATCACCGCGCGCTACCCGCCGGGCTCGACCTTCAAGCTGGCCACCACGGTCATGGCGCTGCGGCTGGGCCTGGTGGGCTTCAACTCGCACATGCCGCTGCCGTGCCTGGGCGGGATGCAGTTCGGCAACCGGTTCTTCAAGTGCTGGAAGCCGGCGGGTCACGGCTCGCTGAACCTGGTGCAGGCCATCGCCCAGTCCTGCGACACGTACTTCTACCAGCTCGGCCTCAAGCTCACCGTGCGGGGGCTGCTGGCCGGCGGGGCCTTCCTGGGCCTCGGCGACCGCACCGGCATTGATCTGCCCGGCGAGGCGCGGTCCTTCTTCCCCGACTCCGGCTACTACGACCGGGTCTATGGCAGGGGCGGTTGGACCCAGGCGGTGGCGATGAACCTGGCGATCGGCCAGGGCGAGGACGCCCAGACCCTGATCAGCATGGTCCGCTTCTACGCCATGCTCGCCAACGGCGGCCGGGTCGTGCGGCCGCATGTCCGGGCCGGCAACTACCCGGACCTGAGAACGGTGAACCTGCCGGACACCACCTACCTGGGGATCCGGAACGCGCTGATCGCGGTCGTGCAGGGCGGCACCGCGCAGTCGCTGCGCCAGGCGTCGCTCCAGATCGCCGGCAAGACGGGCACCGCGCAGAACCCCCAGGGGGCGGATCACGCGTGGTTCATCGGCTTCGCCCCCGCGGACCGTCCGCTCATCGTCGTCGGCGGCATCATCGAGCACGCGGGGCACGGCACGTTCGTCGTTCCTTACGTGGGCGACATCATTGATCGCTACGTGCTGGGGCCCGCGCCGGCGGCGAAGGCGCCGGGCGCCCGGACCATTCCGGTGGCCAACCCGGGCGCCGGGGCGGCCCCGGGCGGCCTCCACGGCATCCCGGGCCCCACGCCGCGCCCCGACACGGTCACCCAGCGGTGAGGACGAGGCTCGACCGCCCGCTCACCGCGGTGACCCTGGCCCTCACCGCCTACGGTATCGCCGTCCTGTACTCGGCCGGCCAGACCGATGTGCCGACGTCGGCCGCGAACCTGTGGGAGCATCAGCTCGTGTGGCTCGCCCTGGGGCTCGTGGGCGCCGGGCTGATGATGCGGCTGTCGCCGCGGCTGCTGGAGTGGGCCGCGCCCGGCGCCTACGCCGTGGGGATCGTGGTGCTGCTCGTGACCCTGGCGTTCGGGACGGGGGCCGGGACGGCCGCGTCCCACCACTCCTGGCTCACCGTGGGGCACGTGCGGCTGGGGCAGCCGACCGAGTTCGTGAAGGTGATCGTGGTGATGATGCTGGCCCGCCACCTGGCGTCCCGGCGCGCGCCCCCGTCCACGCTCCGGGAGTTGCTCGTCCCCTGCGCGATCGCCGCCGTGCCCGCGGGGCTCGTCGCCATGCAGCCCGACCTGGGCAGCTCCCTGGTCTTCGGTGGCATCCTGTTCGCGATGCTGTTCTGGGCGGGGGTGCGGGTGCCGCTGCTGGTGCTGCTGGCCTCGCCTCTGGCGTCGCTGATGCTGGCCTTCTCCCCCTGGACCTGGGGGGGCTGGGTTCTGGTGCTGGTGATCCTGCTGGTGGTGTGGCGGCCGTTCGTGTGGGAAGCGGTCGCGGTCGCGGGCGCGAACCTCGTGACCGGCGTGGTCGCGCTGCCCCTGTGGCACCGGCTGGCCGCCTACCAGCAGCACCGGTTCCTGTCGTTCCTCAACCCGGAGCTGGATCCCAGGGCGGCCGGCTGGCACATCATCCAGTCCAAGATCGCCATCGGCAGCGGGGGCTGGCTGGGCAAGGGCTTCACGATGGGCTCGCAGAAGCGGCTGGCCTTCCTCCCCACCCAGCAGACGGATTTCATCTTCTCCGTGGTGGGAGAGGAGCTGGGGTTTGTCGGCGTGATGCTGGCCCTGACCTTGTTCTTCGCCCTTCTGGTGATCCTCATCCGCATCGCCCGGAAGAGCCCCGACGCCTTCGGGAGCCTGATGGCGCTCGGGATCGCCGGCATGCTCTTCACGCACATCGTCGAGAACGTCGGGATGACGGCCAACGTGATGCCCATCGCGGGGATCCCGCTGCCGTTCTTCAGCTATGGGGGATCGTTCCTCGTCGCCTGCTACCTGGCCATCGGGATTTCGATGCGGGTAGCGAGGGAGGGGGGAGACCTTCTCTATCACGAAGCCTGACAACGGGTTGCCGGTCGCGCCCGAGTTGAGGGGAACGGACCGTCGGCGTCCAAGTCACATTTTGACAACGAGTTGCGCGCCAGGTCTGGCGTCAGGCCGGTCGCCTGCCCAAATTCAGCCGTCCCGGGGTGGGCCTCCGGCGGCCTCCCAAACTCCACACCTCTAATCCCAAACTACATGGCCTGGTTTCGTAAGGATCGCCGACCACGTGCGCCCCAGCGAGAGCGGCTGGAAATCCCGGCCGATGTCTGGGACAAGTGTGAGGAATGCGGCCATGTGGACGCCCGGGACAAGTTCGAGCGCAACTCCGGCGTGTGCCCGGCCTG
>JAJYLI010000155.1 GCA_021787855.1 bacterium
GCCGAGGATCCGAAGCTGACGCTCGCCGAGGCCGGCGCGCTGCTGCAGGGCGTCGTCGCACGCGGCGGCAACCTGGCCGAGGTCACGACCAAGATGCGCGAGGCGCTGCAGGAGGCGGGCTTCGCGGCGCCGGAGGGCGCGCCAGCCTCGGAGGGCGGCGAGGCCGCCGGCCCTTTCGCAGCGTCCGCGCCTGGCTCGGCGCCGTCGAGCCCGGCGCCCTCGGCGACCTCGGCCTAGCGCCGGACGCGCTGGCGCGGCTGACGCCGCGCGAGCTGACGCTGATGCTGGCGGGCGCGCAGCGGCGCGAGACGCGGGCGCTGGAGCGGCTAGCCTGGGCGACGGCCTGTTTGATGAACGCGTGGGGGGCCAAGGTGAGCGTCAACGAGCTACTGGGCCGCCACGAGCCCTCGGTCGAAGAGAAGGTCGAAGCTCTCTATCGCGCCCAAGCCGTCGCCGCGGGGCGCGACCCCGACAGCGTACCCCACCTCGGGCCGGCCGCCAAGCTCGACCGCCTGCTGGCGGGCGGCGCGCTCGGCGCCGACAACTAACCCTCCCCGATGGCTGATACCCCGACCCCGGGCGCCCTGAATGTCGGCACGCTGACGGCCGTCCTGACGGCGGACGTCAGCGAGTTCGTCGCCGGCCTCCAGGGCAGCCAGGCCCAGCTCGACCTCTTTGGCGCCAGCGCCGAGGGGGCGGCCGGCGCGGCCGCGAGCCTCGGCGCCCCGCTGACGGAGGCGGGCGCGGCCCTGGCGGGCGTTGAGCGCGCGGCCGCCGGGGCCGCCACGGGCCTGCAGGGCGTCGGCGGGGCCGGCGCGGCGGGCGCCGAAGGCTTGGCGGGGGCGACGGCGGCAACGGCGGCGGCGAGCGCCGAGCTGACCGGGCTGGCCACCGTCGCGCCGACCGTGGACGCCCAGATCGCCGAGATCACGGCCGATTTGGCGGCGCTGCAGACGGCGCAGGCCAGCGGCAGCGCGACACAGGCCGAGTACGTCGCCGGCCTGGAACTGCTGCGCGCGCGGATCGGCGACCTGGCGGCGGGCAGCGAGCTGGGGACGGCGCAGGTCATGCGCCTGGCGGCGGCCCAGAGCGCCATCACGGCCGAAATCGGGCCGGCCACGACCGCCGCCATGGTCAACGTGGCCGCGGACGAGGCGGCGGCCAAGGCGACGGACAACTGGACGACGACGCTCGGGCGCGTGGTCACGGCCGAGGGCGCCGAGACGGCGGCGACGCTGGAGAACACGGCCGCCGTCACGGCCAACGCCGCGGCGACGGAGGGCGCGACGCTGGCCGCCACGCGGGGCGAGCGCGCGGTGTCGCGCTTCGGCATGGGCGCGGCGATGATGGCGAGTGGGACGCGGGCCGGCGTCTTCGAGGTCCGCAGCATGGCCTATGCGCTCTTCCAGCTCGTCCCGGCCGCCGGCAGCATCATCCTGACGCTCTCGCTCGTGGGCGCGGCCTGGATGGCCTTTGCGGACCGCGCGAGCAAGGCCTCCAAGGAAGCGAAGAAGGAGCTGGACGAGCTCGCCAAGAGCCTGCACCGGCTCGCCGTCGAGCCGCCGGCCCTGCCGGTCGTGGACCGCCTCGCGGCGCTGCAGACGATGGCGACGCGCGAGCGCGACACGCTGAGCACGGCGGCGGCCGAGTACGCGCGCTATGAGCACGCGGCGCAGACGGCGCTCGGCGGGACGGGGGCGCTGATCGTCTTCGCCTTCGCCAGCACGAAGCCGATCGACGATTACAGCAAGGCGCTCGACCACGCCGACGTCGTGCTCGATCAGCTCAGCAAGGACGAGGCGGCCCTCAGCGACCAGATGGCCTTCGGCACGCGCGACGCGATAGACAAGCAGGCGCTCGCCCTGGCCAAGCTGACGATGACGGAGCACCAGGCCCTCGAATACGAGGCCGCGCTGCTCGTCAGCCAGCACAAGCTCGCGGCCGGCGCCGCCGAGACGTGGGTTCGGAACCAGGAGCGCATCGCCGCCCAGACCAAGGTCAACGAGCAGACCAAGGCGACGACCAGCTACCTGCAGGAGCAGACGCGCGCCCTGACGGACCAGATCGCCAAGACGACGATGTCGGCAACCGAGTGGGCGCGCTACCAGGCGGCCGAAAGGGGCGTCGGCGCCGAGGGGCAGGCGCTGCTCGGGACGCTGCGGGCGCAGGCCCTCGCGCTGGAGGCCCAGCAGCGCGCCATCGCGGGCGGCGTGGCCGTCGCCGCCGGCGCCATGCGGGAGGTGCAGGGACCGCTCGGCGAGTACGTCCGCAACCTCGAACTGTTGCGCGTGGCCCTGGCTGGCGGGAAGATCAGCCAGGATGCGTTCAACCAGGCCGTTGGCGTCGGCCTGATGAAGCTGGAGGGCGCCGACCGCGCGACGGCGCGCCAGCTGACGGGCTACGAGGCCGCGCGGGCCGGGCAACCCTTCGCGCCAGCGCGGCTCGACCTCGGGCTCGGGACGGGGATCGGCACGACGCTTTCGGAGATCCTGACGCCGGGCCAGCGCGGCGGCGCCGTCACGATGCCGGGCGCGGGGGCGCTGTTCAACCGCAAGCCGCTCGACGACTTCAAGGTCGCGCTGGACGCCCTGCAGGCGCCGCTCAAGCAGTTCAAGGGGACGGCGCTGGACGCCTTCGGCGCCTTCGTGACGGCGACGGCCCAGGCCTTCGGCGCGGGCCAGGCGAACCTGCGCGGCTTCGGCGCCGCGCTGCTGAGCATGACGGGCCAGATCGTCGTCTCCGTCGGCGAGCAGCTGATCGCGGCTGGCGCGGCCGAACTGCTGATCCCGGGGCTCTTCGGCAACGCGGCGGCGGCCATCGCCGAGGGCGCCGCGCTGGTCGCGGCCGGCACGGCCCTGAGCGCGAGCGCGGGCCAGGGCGGAGGCGGCGGGTCGTTCTCCGGCGGCATGGGCGCGGGCTGGGCCGGGAGCTACAATCCAAGTGTCGGTCGCGCCTTCGGGGCCGCCTACGCCGGCTTCGGCGGCGCGCCGGGCAGCCAAGGCGACGTCTATATCACCTTCCCCAGCGGGAAGGTCTTCGACCCCTCGAACCCAAACCAGGTGGACGACTTTCGCCGCATGATGGACGCGATTCAGGGCCGCCACATCATCATCGGCCGGAGGGCCTGAGCCCATGCCAGCCGGCAGCATCCTCTGGGGCTACACGAGCAGCGGGCTGGCCTACCAGAACACACTGCTGATGGGCTACGTCGGCTATAACGTCGTCACTGACCGCGAGAGCCGCGCTGGCAGCCAGCAGTTGCAGGCCCCGAGCGGCGTCGAGGACGCCTGGATCACTGGCCGGGACTACACGATGACGATGGAGGTCCGCTGGATTGACGACAGCCCAGCCGCCAGCCCGAGCCGCGCCCCCGTTGGCGGCCCGCTGGCCTGGCAGGACTTCCTTGACTACGCGCGGGCGAAGAACCCGTTCCGCTTCTGCCCAGACGCCTCGCTGCCGGCGGCCTACGTGGATGGCTGCTACCTCATGGAGCCGCTGCTGGGGTTCGGCAAGAACCAGGAGAACCTTCAGCGCACCATGACACTGAAACTGCGCAACCCGACCGTGGACTTCATCCGCGCGCTGCGGGGCGTGCTGTTCGAGTACGCGCCGGGGCAGGACCTGATGCAGCCCGTCGCCGCGACCTTCTCGCGCCCCGATGCAACGACCTGCGCGACCTACGTGGACGCGGCGGGGATGGTGCGCGTGGTCCCCGCCAACGTCCTGCGCGATGCGCACTACATCGGCGGCGTGCGGACGACGCTGCTGGAGGACGCGACGACCAATCTGTGCCTGCAGTCCGAGAACTTCGGCACGACATGGGCGATGGGTGGCGGGACGGGCACGCGGACAGCCTCCGCCCTGACCTGCGGAACCGTCAGTCTTGATCTACTGGTCGACACGGACGCTGTGAATCAAACGGTCTGGAGCCAAGCGTTTGTTTTCAATGGGCCATTTCCTGCCGCGAAGGGGGTCTCCGTGATTGTCGCCGCCCCGACGACGGCGGCGGCGGGTGGATCCTATGTTCAGATCTACGACACAACGGCGTCAATTGAGCGGCTTGGGGCGACGATCACCTGGTCTGGCGGTGCGCCGGTCGTGTCCATGTCCAGCGGGACATATCTCGGCACGGAGGCGCTCGCCAACGGATGTTACCGGCTGCTGTTCGCGACGAGTGCCTGCGTCGCCGACAACCACCTGGTCGCGGTCATGCCCGCCCTCGTCCCGAATCAGACGGGAAATCTCTACGTCGGCGGGGTCCAGATCGAGGACGCCGCCTTCCCCTCGTCCTACATCAAGACGACCACGGCGCAAGTGCGCCGCGCCAGCGACGCGCTCAGCCTCCCCTATAGCGCCGCACCGCAGGCGATGAGCCTGTACGTCGCATATCTGGAACACCATCCCGTCGTGGACGCGACGAACAACATCACGATTGGAGATGGGGCAGCCCCATATCTGCGGATTTATCGAGGCGGCGGCAACTACTGGCGCGCTGCGTATAACAACGGGGCCGGGAGCACCATAGAGGACCCAGTGACCAACCAGCCATCCTACGGTGCGAGATGCGAAACCCTGGCGACGCTGACCAGTGCTGGCGTCCTTCAGTTGACCGTCACCATTGCGGGCGGCGCGGCAGTTGCCAGCCCCGCTTCGGCCGGGCTCACATTGCCGGGGGCCTGGAGTTCGGGCGCCGTTGCGGGCGCATACATGATGGCGGTGGAGCGCATTTGTATCGCCGCTGGCATCCGGACTCTGGCTCAGATGCGGGCCATGTAGCGTGACGACCTACTTCCCCGTCTATCGCGCGACCGTGTACGCCTCCCGGGCCGTGGACCCCTCGGAGGCCACGGTCCTCGTGCCCGCCGCCAACGCGCCGCACAGCCAGCCGTTCCTGATCGCCTCGGCGCAGGGCATCACGAGCAGCACCGGGGGCGCCTGCCAGCCCTACCTGCTGGGCATCAGCGGCCGGCGCGGGCGGCTGGACCCGCTGACCAAGAACGTGGACACGGGGCAGTACACGCTCACAATGCTGGACGCGGAGCTCACGCCCGGCAGCGCGCGGGTGAACACGACCGACCGCTGGGTGGCGGCGTTCTTTGGCACGGCGGCGGGACAGCCGCAACTCATCGGCTGCAAGGTCTTCGTCGAGGAGTCGCTGGACGGCGGGCTCACCTGGGCGGCGTTCTTCACGGGCCGGATCACGGACATTCAACTGACCGATCTGCTGACCTGGGCCTTCGCGCTCTACGACATGAGCCAGGACCTGAACCAGCCCGTCTTCCCGGGCACCGCGCCGACGACGGCCGTGGCCAGCTATGCCCAGGCGCCGAGCCTGCTGCCCGCCGGGCTGCTCCAGCCCTTCGGCATCTACCCGCCCTCGCAGCAGATGGCGGCCAGCATCGTCGCCACGACCAGCTACACGATCAACGGCGTGACCTACACGGTGGGCAAGCTGCAACTGGACAAGCTGAGCGCGGCCCGCGCCGACGACCTCCTGACGGCCGAGCTCATCAGCGGGATCGGAATGCTGACCTATGGCTACGAGATTGACCCGCGGATGGCGCTCGGGCAATGGCAATTCTCCGGCCTCTCGGGCTGGAACCAGGACCTCGTGCGCTGCTGGATCACCACGTCCTCGGGCGCGACCGGGGCGCTGCGCGTCATGGCGGCCACGGCCTTCGACCGCGCGCTGCCCTATGAGGGCCACGTCCAGGGCGTGTCGTCCCTCTTCGTGCAGGAGCTGTACCTGGCCAGCAGCAGCGCCGCCCATCCGGCGGCGTGGATCGCGGTGCCGAGCAGCGGCGCGACGGTCGAGTTCTATTGCACTCGCACGGCGGGCTACCTCGTGCCGACGGCCGCCAACGGCATCGTGCGCCCGGCCCTGCCGCCCGCCAATGTGTTTATCAACGACGTGCACCCTGCCCAGCTGACGGAGGACCTGCTGCTGGGCGAGTATGGCTACGTCTACAGCCTGGGCGACACGCTGGCGCCGGGCACGACCTACGGCCAGCCGCTCCGGCCCCTGGCCGTCAGCACCTCGGCCTTCGACGCGCTGACGGGCGACGGGAGCTTCCCGCCCGCGCGCTTCATCGTCACGGCGATGGACACGCTCGGGGCCTGGCTTCAGGCGAACATCGAGCAGCCGTTCCAGCTCGGCCACTACTTCGACGGCGGCGGGAAGTACGTGCCGCTCGACTTGCGGATGCCGACGAGCGCGCCCGCCCTAACGATCGCCGACGCGGATCGGGTCGAGGGCGCGGCCCCGCAATGGGAGCACGCCACGGACTCGCTCGTGACCAGCGTCCTGGCGGCCTGCTACGAGGACTGGCCCTACGGCGTCCTCGCCGCGCAGGGCGGCCAGCCGGCGCTCTTCGATCCCGGCAAGATCCTCCTCGGCCCGGGCAAGAACCTCGGCCCGGTCATGAGCCTGCAAGCCGTGCTCGTCCAGAGCCGCCCGCAGCAGCTCGTGCTCTACAATCTCGGGCGCCCGGATATCGCGCTGCAGGACTACCAACTCGACGCCCAGGGCTACCGCTGGATGGCGGGCGAAAAGCTGAACGGCCAGGACCGCGGCGCCTACCTGATCGCCGCGCTGCAGACGCTCTTGGGGAACCTCGCGCTGCCCTTCGGGGCGGGGGCCAGAACGTACAGCCTGGTCGTGCGGCGGACGGCGAACAC
>JAJYLI010000009.1 GCA_021787855.1 bacterium
GCCGGCGGCCCGGCAGCTCGCGGCGGCGCTGGCCGGCCGCGGCGCCGCGGCCGGCACCGCGGCGTTGCTCGAGGAGCGGCGGATCCTGGCCGGGTTCCCGCGGCTCGGCGCGGAGATTGACGAACGCACCCTGCCCCAGGAGGTGCGGCTCGACCAGCTCGGCGCCGTGTCCTACACCAAGGGCTGCTACCTGGGGCAGGAAACCGTCGCGCGCGCGCACTTCCGCGGCCACGTCAACCACGCGCTCGCCGGCCTCGCGCTGGAACGCGAGCCGGCGGCGCTGCCCCTGGCGGCGGTCGAAGGCGAGCGCGCGGTGGGCCGGGTCACGAGCGCCTGCTGGTGGCCGGCGGGCGGGCACTGGGCCGCGCTGGCGATGCTCAAGGCCAGCCTCGCGCCGGGCGACCGCGTGCGGCTCGCCGACGGGACCACCGCCGCGGTGCGGGCGCTGCCCTGGGAGCCCCCCCCTCTCCCCCCGGGCGCGGCGGCTCCGTGAGAGTCCTCGTCACCGGGGGCACCGGCCTGGTCGGACGGCACGTCATCGCCGCGCTCGCCCGCCGCGGCGAGCGGATCCGCGCGCTGGCGCGCAGCGACGCCGCCGCGGCCGCGCTCGCGGCGCTCGGCGCCGAGGTGGCGCGCGGCGATCTGTCGGACGAGGCCGCCCTGGACCGCGCCGCCGCCGGCTGCGACGCCGTGGTGCATACCGCAGCCACCGTGTTGAGCCGGCGCCCCTGGGCCGACTGGCGGGCCGTCAACGTGCTGGGCAGCGAGCGCGTCGCCACCAGCACGGCCCGGGCCGGCGCGCGCCTGGTGCACCTCTCGTCGGTCGCCGTGTACGGCGGCCGCCTCGCCCGCCGCAGCGCGACCCCCCTCGACGAGGCCTTCGACCTGGAGCGCGCCGCCACGCCCCGCGATCCCTACGCGCGCTCCAAGCGCGAGGCCGAGCTGGCGGTGTGGCGGGTGGCGCAGGCCACCGGCCTGGTGGCGACGGCGCTGCGGCCGTGCGTCATCTACGGCGAGGGCGACCGCCACTTCTCCCCGCGGGTGGCCCGCGTGGTGCGCCGCGGGCTGGTCCCGCTCATCGGCGACGGCACCAACCGGCTCAGCGTGGTGTACGCCGGCAACGTCGCCGCCGCGGTCCTCGCGGCGCTGGATCACCCGGAGCACCCGGGCCCGTTCAACGTGACCAACGACGCCGACCTCACCCTGCGCGAGTTCGTGACGCACTTCGCGGCCGGGCTCGGCGTGCGCCCGCGCTTCATCCCCATCCCGCGCCGCCTCGCCCGGAGCGTGGCGAAGGCGGGCGACGCCGCGCTGGCCCTGCTCCAGCCGCGCGCCGCCCTGGTGGGGATGCGCGAGGCCGTGCAGTTCCTGAGCGGCGACAATCCCTTCCGCTCAGACCGCGCGGAACGCGAGCTGGGCTGGCGGCCGGTCGCGGCCGCCGCGGAGGCCGTGGAGCGAACCGCCGCCTCGTTCCGCGGCGACGGCCGCCGCGCCGCTGGCGGGTCTCCGGCCCCCTGAAAACACGAAGACCCGGAGCAAGCTCCGGGTCTTCGCGCCCTTCGCGAGCCGCTCGGCTTACATGCCCTTCTTCGCCGGCGCCGGAGCAGCGGGCGCAGCGTGCGCCGACTCGGCGGCAGCAGGCTTCGTCGTGTCGGTCGGCGCGGCGGCCGGCGCGGGCGCAGCAGCTGGGGTCTGGGTTTCAGCCGGGGGCGCCGCTTCCTTCTTCGCGCACGCCATCAGACCGAGGACCGCAACTGCCAGGAACAGGCGCTTCATCGAATCTCCTTATGCTAAACGAACTCTCAGCGGATCACACCTCGAAGCCATGCGCCGCTGACGCCGGCCTCGACCGGCGCCAAAGCTATCCAAACCCCCTGCGCTGTCAAGAGTTTCCGCCGCTCCGCCGGCACCGCTGTTCGCACCAAAACGTGTCACCCGACGCCCCCACACGCGCCGCGCCTCACCCCGCCAGGCGCCCCGCTCCCAGGCGCCGACGCAACCGATTGCGCCGCAATGGGTTGCACAGCCATGCCGGCGTGGCCGACGCGCGACGGCTTGAATGCCGAGCAACGGGGTACGATATCCCGTCATGACCAAACCAGAGACCCTCGGCGACCTCGCGCAAACGGAGTGGGGCGCCGACGAGCGCCGCCGGCGCACCGTCAAGGACGAGATGCGCGCCAACCTGCTGTGCCGCCTCGAGGCGGAGCAGCCGGTCTTCCCGGGGATCGTGGGCTTCGACGACACGGTGGTGCCCCAGATCGTCAACGCGATCCTCTCCCGCCACAACTTCATCCTGCTCGGCCTCCGGGGCCAGGCGAAGTCGCGGATCGTGCGCGGCCTGATGACGCTGCTGGACGAGGAGGTGCCGATCCTGGCGGGCAGCGAGGTGAACGACGATCCGTTCGCGCCGATCTCCAAGTACGGGCGGACGCTGGTGGAGGAGCAGGGCGACCGGGCGCCGATCGCGTGGCTGCCGCGGGTCCAGCGCTACGTGGAGAAGCTGGCGACGCCGGACGTGACCATCGCGGACATCATCGGCGACGTGGATCCCATCAAGGCGGCGCGCGGGGGCCACCTGCTCTCGGACGAGCTGACGATCCACTACGGCCTGCTGCCGCGGGCCAACCGGGGCGTCTTCGCCATCAACGAGCTGCCGGATCTGGCGGCGAAGATCCAGGTGGGTCTGTTCAACATCATGCAGGAGGGGGACGTCCAGATCAAAGGCTACCCGATCCGGATGTCGCTGGACGTGTGCCTGGTGTTCACCGCGAACCCCGAGGACTACACGGCGCGGGGCAAGATCATCACGCCGCTCAAGGACCGGATCGGGTCGGAGATCATGACGCACTATCCCCGCACGCTGGACGTCGGGATGGCGATCACCGGCCAGGAGGCGTGGCTGGAGCGGGGCGGGCGGCCGGTGGTGATCCCGGACTTCATCGCGGAGATCGTGGAGCGGGTGGCCTTCGAGGCGCGCGGCGACAAGCGGGTGGACAAGCGCTCCGGGGTGAGCCAGCGGCTGCCCATCTCGGTGCTGGAGAACGTGGTGTCGAACGCCGAGCGCCGCGCGACGCGCACCCGCGAGCGGTCCATCGTGCCGCGGGTGTCGGACATCTACGCCGCGCTGCCGGCCATCACGGGCAAGCTGGAGCTGGAGTACGAGGGCGAGCTGCAGGGCGCGGAGACCATCGCGCGGGAGCTGATCCGGCGGGCGGCGGGCGCGACGTTCGACGAGCGGGTCGGTGGCGCCAACGTGGACGACATCGTGCACTGGTTCGACGAGGGCGGGGCGTTGAAGGTGTCGCACGACGAGCGCTCCGACACGCTGCTCAAGGGCTTCGCGGTCGTGCCGGGCCTGCTGGATCTCGTGACAGCCACGGGGCTGGCGAAGCGCAAGGACCCGGGGACCGCGGTCGCCGGCTGCGAGCTGGTGCTGGAGGGCCTGGCGGCCGAGCGGCGCATCGCGCGCAGCGAGGAGGCGGGCTACACGCGGGCGCGGCCCGACCGCCCGGGGCCATCCTTCCCCCGAGGCGGACCGGGCCCGGCTCTGGCCTGACCAGAGGTCAGAGACGCGGATCACCAGATTTCAGAGCAGTCGCCAGACGCCAGGTTGCCAGCGGTTCCCAGTTGCCGGACTTGGCAACTGGCAACTTGGCGTCTGGCAACCAATCTTAGGGTGCCATGGCGGTCATCACCATCACCCGGCAGTATGGCGCCGGCGGCTCACGGGTGGCGCGGCTCGTGGCCGAGCGCCTGGGCTGGACGGTGATCGACAACGAATTCGTGAGCGAGGTTTCCCGGCTGGCCGGCCTGCCCCCGGAGGCGGTCGCGGCCCGCGAGGAGCGCGCGCCCTCGCTGCTGGAGCTGCTGGGCCGGGCGCTGGCCATCTCGGCCCCCGAGCTGTTCGTCCCCGCCGCGACTCCGGAGGCCGGTCCCGACGAAGAGGCCCTGATCCGCGTCACCCAACGGGTGATCGCCGAGGCGGCCGCGCACGGCCGGGTGGTGCTCGTCGGGCACGGCGCGCACGCGTACCTCGGAGGCCCGCGCGACGCGCCCGATTCGCTTCACGCCTACGTCGTGGCGCCCCGCGAGGTTCGCGCGCGGACCATCGCCGAGCGGGACGCCCTGGCGCCCCACGAAGCGGCCCACAAGGTCGATGCGGTGGATCGCGGGCGCGAGCGGTATCTCGAGCGCTACTACCAGCGTCGGCGCGATGACGCGGCCACCTACCATCTGGTCGTGAATACCGCCTGGCTGGGTTACGAAGGGGCCGCCGAGCTGATCGTGGAGGCGGCCCGGAAACGGCGGCTTGTCTGAGACATCAGTTGCCAGACGCCATGTCACCCGGTGTTGCCAGTTCGGAGTGATCGGAAGGCGGACGAGTTGCCCGTCGCTGCAGCGGGTCTGGTACCGCCGGACTGGCAACTGGTGACCACGGGCAACTTGCCGTCCGGGGACTGGCTACCGGAGCAGCGGCACCTCGGGCACCCGCCGCCACACGATCAGCGCGGCGGCCGAGCACACCAGGCCGCCGATTGCCGCCGCGGCGGGGGCGCCCAGCCGCTCCGCCACCCATCCCATCTGGTAGGCGCCCAGCGGGGCCATCCCCGTGAACATCAGGGTGTAGAACCCCATCACCCGGCCGCGCAACGCGTCGGGCACGATCGTCTGCAGCAGCGTGTTCGTGACCGCGGTGTTCAGGATGATCGCCCCCCCGCTGAGCGGCAGGATGGCGAGGGCCACCGGAAACCACGGCGTTACCGCGAACGCCGCGATCGCCAGGCCGAGGATCGGCCCCGTCCACAGCAGCAACCGGCCCTTGCGGATGCGGGGGCCGTAGGCCGCCAGGCCCAGCGCCGCCGCCACCGCGCCGACGCCCACCGCGGCCATGAGGACGCCGAGCCCGGTGGCCCCCACCCGCAGCACGTCGCGCGCGAAGACCGGCATCATGACCAGGTACGGAAAGCCGAAGACGCTGACCACCGCCATCATCGCGACCAGCGCCAGCACGCGGCGGTCGCGCCACACGAACACCGCTCCCTCGCGGAACTGGGCCCACGGGTGCGAGGGCGGCGGCGGCTCGAACCGCGGCAGCCGCATCATCAGGAGCCCCACGATCACGGCCAGGTACGACACGGCGTCGACCACGTAGCACCAGCCCAGGCCGACCGCGCCGATCAGCACGCCGGCGATGGAGGGGCCCACCACCCGCGCCGCGTTGAAGGCCGAGGAGTTGAGCGCGATGGCGTTGACCAGGTCCTCCTTGCCCACCAGCTCGACCATGAACGCCTGGCGGGTCGGCATGTCGAACGCGTTGACGACGCCGAAGAACACCGCGATCCCGGCCATCTCGGCGAAGCTGATCCGGTGCGTGAAGACCAGCACCGCCATGGTCGCGGTCTGCAGGAGTGACAGCGACTGGGTCAGGATCACCAGCCGGTGCTTGTTCACCCGGTCCGCGAACACCCCGGCCGGCAGCGACAGCAGCAGCACCGGGAGCGACCCCAGCGCACTCACCAGGCCGACGTAGTAGGGGGAGTCGGTCAGTTCCAGCGCCAGCCATCCCTGCGCGATGATCTGCGCCCAGGTCCCGACGAGGCTGATGGACTGCCCCGTGAAGAACAGCCGGAAGTTGCGGTGCCGGAGCGACTGGAAGGGCGACGGCGGCGGGGCGGGCATTGCCGGAATCTGCGGCCCCGGTGACCTTACGGGCAGTCCCGTGCGCTATACCACGTTCTCCAAGTACCTGGCCCAGCTGGCCGACACGGTCAATCTCCAGGACCTGCTCGACCAGCTCGCGGACTTCCTGCTGCGCTCGGGGTTCGCGGGCGGCGGGACGCCCCTGTGGGGGGGAAGCGAGGAGGGCGAGGGCGAGGCCGACCGCTCGCTCGACGAGTTGAAGCGGGCCATCCTCGACGCGCTGCGGGCCACCGGGCAGCTCACGCCCGAGATGCTCAAGGCCCTGCGGGGCGAGAGCACCGGCGATCCGGCCCGGGACGCGGAGCTGCAGCGCCAGCTCGCCGAGCTCCTGGACGCCATCGTCCAGGCGCTCATGGAGCAGGGCTACCTCGCCAGCACGGAGGCGCCGCGCATGCCCGGCGGGCACGAGCTGGTCGAGGGCAGCGAGGGCGAGGCCCGGTCGGCCGCGCAGCAGGTGCACTTCAACCTCACCGAGAAGGGCATTGATTTCCTGGGCTACCGCGCGCTGCGGCGGCTCCTGGGCAGCGTCGGCAAGGCGAGCTTCGGCAGCCACGAGACGCCGCACCTGGCGACCGGCGTCGAGACCGAGGCCGCCAGCAAGCCCTACGAGTTCGGCGACACGATGAACCTCGACGCGATCGCGACCCTCCGCTCGGCCATCGAGCGCGAGGGCCTCGGCGTGCCGCTGAACCTCGAGTACGAGGACCTGATGGTCCATCAGGCCGAGTACCGCTCCAGCGCGGCCACGGTCCTGCTCCTGGATTGCTCGCACTCCATGATCCTGTACGGCGAGGACCGCTTCACGCCGGCCAAGAAGGTGGCCCTGGCCCTGACCCACCTGATCCGCACCCAGTTCCCGGGCGACACCCTGCGGGTGGTGCTGTTCCACGATGCCGCCGAGGAGATCCCGCTGGCGCGCCTGGCCCACGCCCAGGTGGGCCCCTACCACACCAACACGGCCGAAGGGCTGAAGCTGGCGCGCCGGCTGCTGCTGGCGCAGCGCAAGGACATGCGCCAGATCATCATGATCACCGACGGCAAGCCCTCGGCGCTCACCCTGCCCGACGGCCGCGTGTACGTGAACTCCATGGGGCTGGACCCGCGGATCCTCCAGGCCACCTACCGCGAAGTGGCGCTGTGCAAGCGCAGCAACATCCTGATCAACACCTTCATGCTGGCGCGGGACCGGATGCTGGTGGACTTCGTCAAGAAGGTGTCCGAGATTTGCCGCGGGAAGGCGTACTTCACCTCCACCATGACGCTGGGGCAGTTCATCCTGATGGACTTCATGAAGCGCAAGACGATGCGGGTGACGTGACGCTGTTCTTCGTGCTGCTGCGCTACACCGTGCTGGCCGCGGCCGGGGTGGCGATCCTGGGCGCGTTCGGCGCGATGGCGGTCCAGGCCCGCACCATCAATCCGTTCGGCCGCACGGCGCGCCTGATCCGCGGCGTCACCGACCCGCTGCTGCGGCCCATCGAGCGCCGCATCCTCCGGGCCGGCGGCAACCCGCAGTCCGCGCCGTGGTGGCTGGTGGGCCTGGGGGTCGTGGGCGGGATCGTGCTGGTCAGCGGCGTGGAGTGGCTGGCGGCCCAGGCCTTCTTCCTCGCCGCCGCGGCGGGCGCGGGCCCCGGGGGCGTGCTCCGGCTGGCGGTGGACTGGGCCTTCGAGCTGGAAATCCTGGCGCTGGTCGTGCGGGTGATCGGCTCCTGGATCGGCGCGACGCGCTACACGCCGTGGATGCGCCCGTTCGCCTGGCTCACCGAGTGGCTGCTGGCGCCGCTGCGGCGCGTGGTGCCCCCGCTCGGCATGTTCGACGTCACGCCGCTGGTGGCCTGGCTGATCCTGGAGCTGGCGCGCGGCTACGTGCTCCGCGCTCTGTGAGCGGCGCGGCCGCCCCCCCACCCCCGGGCGGCGCCGGCGCGCCGGCGGGCGGCTGGTGGCAGGCGACGCCCGACGGCGTGCGGCTCGCCCTGCTGGTCACGCCGCGCGCCTCCCGCTCCGAGGTGGCGGGCGTGGCCGTGGACCGGCTGCGGGTGCGCCTGGCGGCGCCGCCGGTCGAGGGCGCCGCGAACCAGGAGCTGACCCGCTTCCTCGCCCACGCCCTGGGCGTGCCCCGCGCCGCCGTCGCGCTGGTCGCCGGGGTGGCGGGCCGGCGCAAGACCGTCCTGGTGCGCGGCGTCCGCCCGGAGGCGGTGCGGCGGCTGGCGCCCGCCGGACCGCCTGGGTAACTTCATTCGACAATTGACCCCGTGGCGATTTGCGGCGTATTGCGGCCACGTTAAACCTCCGCTAAAAAGCCGGCCCGGTGGTGCCAGCTTTGGCGCCGCCGGGCTTTGACGTCCTGGAGAACCGGAGTGGTGGCGGACCTCGACCGTACCGACCTGCTCGCCCGCGCGCTCGCCGCGCGGATCCTCGTGCTCGATGGAGCGATGGGCACGATGATCCAGTCGTACGGCCTGGAGGAGGAGGACTTCCGCGGCCGCCGGTTCACCGCCCACCCGGGGACTCTCAAGGGCGACAACGAGCTGCTGACGCTCACCCGGCCGGACGTGATCGAGGCCATCCACCGCGCCTACTTCGAGGCCGGGGCCGACATCGCGGAGACCAACACGTTCAACGCGAACGCGGTGAGCCAGGCCGACTACCGCACCGAGGGCCTGGTGCGCGAGCTGAACCTGGAGGCGGCCCGCCTCGCCCGCCGGGTGGCCGACGAGTTCACGGCCCGGGACGGGGCGCGGCCTCGGTTCGTGGCGGGCATCCTGGGCCCCACCAACAAGACGGCCTCCCTCTCGCCCGACGTGAACGACCCGGGCTTCCGCGCGGTGGATTTCGACCGGCTGGCCGCGGCGTACGGCGAGCAGGCCGAGGCGCTCCTGGAGGGCGGCGCCGACCTGCTGATGGTCGAGACGGTCTTCGACACCCTGAACTGCAAGGCCGCGCTGTTCGCCATCGGCGCGCTGCTGGAGCGCCGCGGCCGCCGCGTCCCGGTGATGGTCTCCGGCACCATCACCGACCGGAGCGGGCGTACCCTGTCGGGCCAGACGCCCGAGGCGTTCTGGTACTCGGTGCGGCACGCGGGGCTGTTCAGCGTGGGGCTCAACTGCGGGATGGGGGCGGCGGCGCTGCGGCCGCACGTGGAGGAGCTGGCCCGGGTCGCGGACGTCCCGGTGAGCTGCCACCCCAACGCGGGCCTGCCCAACGCGTTCGGCCAGTACGACCAGGGCCCCGACGAGATGGCCGCGACCCTGCGCGAGTTCGCCACCAGCGGGTTCCTCAACATCGTGGGCGGCTGTTGCGGGACCACCCCGGCGCACATCGCGGCCATCGCCCGGGCGGTGGCCGGCGTGCCGCCGCGGCCCGTTCCGGCGCCGCCGCGGCGTACCCGGCTGGCCGGCCTGGAGCCGCTCACCATCGGGCCCGACTCGCTGTTCGTGAACGTCGGCGAGCGCACCAACGTCACGGGCTCGGCCCGGTTCGCCGAGCTGGTGAAGCGCGGCGACTTCGAGGCGGCGGTGGCCGTGGCCCGCGAGCAGGTCGAGAACGGCGCCCAGCTGCTCGACGTCAACATGGACGAGGCCCTGCTGGATTCGGTCGCGGCCATGCGGCGGTTCCTCACCCTGATCGCCGCCGAGCCCGACGTCGCCCGCCGGCCCGTGATGCTGGACTCCTCGCGCTGGGACGTGCTGGAGACCGGCCTCAAGTGCCTCCAGGGCAAGGGGGTGGTGAACTCCATCAGCCTCAAGGAGGGGGAGGAGGCGTTCCTCGAGCGCGCCCGCCTGATCCGGCGCTACGGCGCCGCCGCGGTGGTGATGGCGTTCGACGAGCAGGGCCAGGCCGACACCTACGAGCGCCGGGTGGCGATCCTCACCCGCGCCTACCGGCTGCTCACGGCGCGGCTGGGCTTCCCGCCCGAGGACATCATCCTCGACCCCAACGTCTTCCCGGTCGGCACCGGGATGGCGGAGCACGCCGGCTACGCGGTGGACTACCTGCGCGCCTGCCGCACCCTCAAGGAGACGCTGCCCGGCGCGCTGGTCTCGGGCGGGGTGAGCAACCTGTCGTTCTCCTTCCGCGGCAACGCCGCGGTGCGCCAGGCCATGCACTCGGCGTTCCTCTACCACGCCCGGCGCGCGGGCATGGACCTGGGCATCGTCAACCCGGGGCAGCTTGCGGTCTATGACGACATCCCGCCCGCGCTGCTCGAGGCCGTCGAGGACGTGCTCTTCAACCGCCGCGAGGACGCCACCGAGCGGCTGATCGCGCTGGCCGAGCGCACCACGGGGACGCCCAGGGCGGCCGCGGACGAGCAGGCGTGGCGCCGGGAGCCGGTCGAGCAGCGGCTGGCGCACGCGCTGGTGGAGGGCATCGCCGACTGGATCGAGGCGGACGTGGAGGAGGCCCGCGCCGCCCGCGGCCACGCCATCGAAGTGATCGAGGGCCCGCTGATGGACGGGATGGGCGTGGTGGGCGACCTGTTCGGCGCGGGGAAGATGTTCCTGCCGCAGGTGGTCAAGAGCGCCCGGGTGATGAAGAAGGCGGTGGCCTACCTGGTGCCGTTCATCGAGAAGGAGCGCGCCGCGGGCGGCGAGGCCCCGCGCTCCAACGGGACCGTGGTGCTGGCCACCGTGAAAGGCGACGTGCACGACATCGGCAAGAACATCGTGGCGGTGGTGCTGCGCTGCAACGGCTACGAGGTGGTGGACTTGGGCGTGATGGTCCCCGCGGCGACGATCCTCGAGACGGCGCGGCGGCTCCAGGCGGACGCCGTGGGCCTGAGCGGGCTGATCACGCCGTCGCTGGAGGAGATGGTGCACGTCGCCAGGGAGATGGAGCGGGAGGGCTTCACGACCCCGCTGCTGATCGGCGGCGCCACGACCTCCAAGGTGCACACGGCGGTGCGGATCGAGCCTCAGTACCGGGGGCCGACCGTGCACGTGCTCGACGCGTCGCGCGGCGTGGGGGTGATGAGCAACCTGCTGAGCCGGGAGCGGCGCGAGCCGTTCACCGTGGGGCTCCGGGCCGAGTACGCGAAGGTGCGCGAGGACCACGCCGGGCGCCGCGCCGACACCCGGCTGGTGGCGATCGCGGAGGCGCGCCGCAACAAGGCGGCCCTCCCGTGGTCCGGCTACCGCCCGCCGGAGCCCAAGGTCACGGGCATCCGGGTCCTGGACGACTACCCGCTCGAGGAGCTGCGAGCCGCCGTGGACTGGTCGCCCTTCTTCTCCGTCTGGGAGCTGAAGGGCCGCTACCCCGACATCCTGGACGATCCGGCGGTGGGCCGGGCGGCCCGCAAGGTGTACGACGACGCGCAGCGGCTGCTGGACCGGATGGTGGCGGAGCGGCGGCTCACGGCGAAGGCCGTGTTCGGGTTGTTCCCCGCCAACACGGTGGGCGACGACGACATCGAGCTGTACGCGGACGCGGACCGCACGCGGGTGCTGACGGTGCTGCACCACCTGCGCCAGCAGATGCAGCGTCCGCCCGGCCGGCCGAACCTCTGCCTGGCGGACTACGTCGCCCCGCGCGACAGCGGGGTGCCGGACTGGCTCGGCGCGTTCGCGGTGAGCACCGGCTTCGGCGTGGAGGAGCTGGGCGCGGAGTTCGAGCGCCAGGGCGACGACTATTCCGCCATCCTGGTCAAGGCGCTGGCCGACCGGCTGGCCGAGGCGTTCGCGGAGCGGCTGCACCAGCGGGTGCGGACCGAATTCTGGGGCTACGCGGCGGACGAGGCGCTGGACCACGCCGCGCTGATCGCCGAGCGGTACGCCGGCATCAGGCCCGCGGCGGGCTATCCCGCCTGCCCGGATCACACCGAGAAGGGGCCGCTGTTCGCGCTGCTCGACGCCACCGGCCGCACGGGTATCCGGCTGACCGAGAGCTTCGCGATGTGGCCGGGCGCGTCCGTGAGCGGCTGGTACTTCTCGCACCCGGAGGCGCGGTACTTCGGCCTCGGGAAGATCGGGCGTGACCAGGTGGGCGACTACGCCCGCCGCAAGGGCATGGACGTGAAGACGATGGAGCGCTGGCTGGCCCCCGTGCTGGGGTATGACCCGGATGCCTGAGCGCCGCCTGGCCGACCTGATCGCCGACGGCCGCGTGCACGTGTTCGACGGCGCGATGGGGACGATGCTGTACACCCGGGGCGTCTTCATCAACGTGTGCTACGACGAGCTGAACCTGCGGGCGCCCGACCTGGTGCGGGACATCCACCGGGCGTACGTCAAGGCCGGGGCGGAGATCCTCGAGACCAACACCTTCGGCGCCAACCCGATGAAGCTCGGGCACTACGGCCTCGCGGGCGAAACGGGGGCCCTCAACCGCCGCGCCGCCGAGCTGGCCCGGGAAGCGGCGGGCTCGCGCGCGCTGGTGGTGGGCGCCATCGGGCCCCTGGGCGTGCGGCTGGAGCCGTTCGGCGAGACGTCGCGGGTCGAGGCGTTCGAGCACTTCAAGACCCAGGCCCTGGGCCTGCGGGAGGGCGGGGTGCACGGGTTCGTGCTCGAGACCTTCTCCGACCTGGACGAGATCCACGAGGCGCTGCGCGCAGTCCGGGCCGTGAGCGACCTGCCGGTGATCGCCCAGATGACCATCCAGGAGGACGGCGCGACGGCCTACGGGACCGACCCCGAGACGCTGGCGCGGGCGCTGGACGAGTACGGAGCGGACGTGGTCGGCCTCAACTGCTCGGTCGGCCCGCAGGGGGTGCTCGAGGCCATCGAGAAGATGGCGCGCGTGACCACCCGCCCGCTCTCGGCCCAGCCCAACGCCGGACTGCCGCGGCAGGTGGGCGACCGGAAGATCTACATGGCGTCGCCCGAGTACACGGGCGAATACGCCAAGCGGCTGGTCGAGGCCGGGGCGCGGTTCGTGGGCGGCTGCTGCGGCACCACGCCGGAGCACATCAAGACCCTGGCGGCGTACGTGCAGAGCGTGTCGCCGCGCCAGGTGGTGGCGGTCTCGGCCGAGCCGGTGGCCGCGCCGGCCGGGGTGGAGCCGGTGCCGCTGGAGCAGCGGTCACGCTGGGGCCACAAGCTGGCCAGCGGGCAGTTCGTCACCACGGTCGAGATCGTGCCGCCGCGGGGCGTGGACCCGTCGGCCATGCTGGCCGCGGCGCGGCAGCTCAAGATCGCGGGGGTGGACGCGGTGAACGTGCCCGACGGCCCCCGCGCCCAGAGCCGCATGGGCGCGCTGATGAGCGCGTTGCTGATCGAGCGCGAGGTCGGCCTGGAGACCGTGGCGCACTACACCTGCCGGGACCGCAACCTGCTCTCCATGCTGTCCGACCTGCTGGGCGCGGCGGCGCACCGGCTCAGGAACCTGCTGGTCATCACCGGGGACCCGCCCAAGATGGGGCCGTACCCGGACGCGACGGCGGTGTTCGACATCGACGCGATCGGGCTCACCAACCTGATCCACCGCCTGAACCACGGCCTGGACCCGGGCGGGAACGCCATCGGGGAGCCCACGGCCTTCGTGATCGGGGTCGGGGTCAACCCGGCGGCCGTGGATCCCGAGCGCGAGCTGAAGCGGTTCGCCTGGAAGGTGGACGCGGGCGCGGAGTTCGCCATCACCCAGCCGGTGTTCGACGCCGCCCAGTTCGAGGGGTTCCTGGCGCGCATCGCCGACGTCCGCATCCCCGTCGTGGCGGGGATCTGGCCGCTGGTCTCGCTCCGGAACGCGGAGTTCCTGGCCAACGAGGTGCCCGGCGTCTCGGTGCCGGAGGCCGTGCTGGCGCGGATGCGGCGGGCGCAGGAGCAGGGCAAGGAGGCCGCGCTGGCCGAAGGGGTGGCGATCGCGCGGGAGATGGTGGCGCGGCTGCGCCCCCTGGTCCAGGGCGTCCAGGTCAGCGCCCCGTTCGGCAAGGTGCCGCTCGCCCTCGAGGTCCTCGCCTAGCCGAGATCTCGACCGTGCGAGGCTGGTGCCCGCGACTCGCCGTCCGGCAGCTGTCTCGGTAGTGGCAAGTTGGCGTCCGGCAGGTATCTTGGTGTCGTACCAGGACTCAGCCGGAAGAAAGCCATCGGCACGCACCTTGCCCCAGCGCACTCCTGACGATTTCCGAGCCCCCCCTCCTCCGGCCCCGAGCGCCCGTGGCGCCGCGCGACCACGCGCCGGCGGGCTTCACGATCTTCGAGGCGATCCTGGTGGTCATCATCGTGATGATCATCGCCGCGATGCTGATCCCGCGGTTCGGCCTGGCGATCAGTCATTCGCGCGTCAACCGGGCGGCCAACGTCATCGCGGCGGAGCTGATGCTCTCCCAGACGCTGGCCGGGAGGCAGCACGCCCCGGTCACGATCCAGATCCGGTCCGACTCGATGTTCCTCCGGATCAGCAACCCGGTCACGAACACGATTCTGCGGACCTTCTACTTCGACGCCTCGTCCGACCTGCAGCTCGATTCGCTGGCCTCCACGCCCGCGTCCGTTCAGGTGATGCCGAACGGCCTCGTCACGCAGACGCTCGTCATCACGGTCGGCTCCCCGGCGAACTACTACCACCAGGTCACCATGACGATGGCCGGGCAGGTGCGCATCACGAAGTGACGCGCCGGCGCTCGGGCTTCACGCTGGTCGAGATCATGATGGCGGTGGTGATCTTCTCCGTCGTGATTCTCTCCCTCGAGGGGCTGTCGTTCCGGGTGTCGCAGAGCTCGACCAGGGCCACCGACCAGGCGCTCAACATGGCGGCCCTGCTCTCCAGGGTGGACCGCGCGGCCATGACGCCCTTCGGCAGCCTGTCCACCATCGCGGCCTGCGACACCACGGTGAGCGGCCCGTACCAGGTGTACGGGTGCACCACCGTGGACAGCATCGCGCCGCGCCTGGACAGCATCCGGATCATCGTGTGGACGACGCTCCCGGGCGCGCGGCCCGACACCATGACGATGCAGCGGGGCCAGGCGTGGGCCCCCATCCCGCTCCGATGAGGCGGCGCGCCACGCGGGGCTTCGTCCTCGCGGAGCTGCTGGTGGCGCTGGTGATCGCGGCCATCATCGGCGCGGCGCTGGTGGAGCTCGTGGTCTCGCAATCCCGCCTGGTCGCGCTCCAGGGCACCATCATGCAGGCGCGAGGCGGCGCGCGGGCGGCGCTCAACGTGATGAGCGCGGACCTGCGGATGGTGGGCGACAGCGGGCTGCTGGCCGCGACCCCGGAGTCGGTCACGGTGCGGGTCCCCTACGCGTTCGGCGTGGCGTGCCGCGCGATCTCGTTCGCGAACCTGCGCGCCGTGGGCCTGCTGCCCGCGGACTCGGCGTCGTACTTCTCCGCCACGATGAGCGGCTACGCGTGGCGTACCGCGACGGGGGGATACGCCTTCGACGACGGCGCGACCGTGGTGAGCCAGAGCGCTCCGCAGAGCCGCTGCAACGCCAGCGGCTCCGCGCCGGCCGTCACCACCCTCACGGCCACGGGCTGGTCCGCCCGCGTCATCTACGTCACGCCCGCCGACACCATGCCGCAGGGGGCGGTGATGTACCTGTATCAGGACCTGCGCTACGCCTTCGCCCCCTCGAGCCAGCTCCCCGGACGGATCGCCCTGTGGCGGACGGTGCTGTCCACGGGTCAGCGGAGCGAGCTGGTGGCCCCGTTCGATTCCACCACCGGCTTCGAGTTCCTCGTGGGCTCGGCGCTCACGCTGACGGCCACGCCGCCGGCCGACCTCGGCACCGTCCGCGGCCTGCGGCTGAACCTGATATCGCAGAGCGAGACGCCGCCGGAAGGGCGCAGCGCGTACACGTCGTTCGACCTCACGACCGATGTGCTGTTCCGCAACCACTCGTAGCGCCGCCGCTCGCCGCGGCTTCGTGCTCGCCACCACGCTGCTGGTGACGACGCTGCTCACGGTCATGCTGGCGGCCTCGTTCCTGCTGGTGTCGGCCGAACAGCGCACCACGGACAACTCCTTCGGCGCCGCCAGGGCGCTCGCCATCGCCGAGGCCGGCCTGCAGAGCTACTTCTCGATGATTCGCGGGCTCAGGGACACGACGCGCAGCGCCGACTCGGTGCGGATCACCGTCGGAAACGGCTACGCCGACGTCGTGGCCCAGCGATTGCACGGGTTCGGCTCCACGGGGGCCGATTCGCTGTCGCTGTGGGTGGTGCGCTCCCGGGGCGTGGACCTGACCAACGTGCTGTCGGGCCAGGTCCAGGGCACCCGCTCCATCGCCCAGTTCGCGGAGCTGAGCCCGGTCGTGCCGATCCACGCGGCGCTGCTGGCCGCCAATCCCGTCTATGTGAACGACGGCAGGCTGCTGAACGGGGACGATGCGTGCAGCACGAATCAACCGGTGTACGGGCTCACCACCGCCGCCGGAGACTATGCCGTGAACAGTCACAGCGGGGCGCTGGGGCAGCTCGGTATCCAGACGCTGTCATCCCGAACCGCCGTCCTCGACACGGCGCACGTGGACTGGACGCAGGTTGTCGGCGCCGGCTTCACGGCCGACTCCGTGCAGATCGCGGCCGGGGACTACACGCTGCCGGGATCCGGCGCCGGTCTCCTGGTGGTGAAGGGAAACCTGACGGTGCCGGGGAACGGCGGCTGGAACGGCGTGATCCTGGTCGGCGGCTGGCTCCGGACACAGACGGCCAACCGCCGATCGGCGAACTACCTGATCAGCGGGGCGGTGGTCACGGGTCTCAACAACCTGATCACCCCGAACTCGGTCGGGCCCGACAGCCTGACGGGAAGCGGGGCCGGCAACAGCAACGGCATCCGCTGGAGCCGCTGCGACGCGCCGCTCACGCTCACCCCCCTGGCCAACGCCTGGGTGGACACCTGGAGCACCTACTGAGCGCCGGGCGCCACGCCCGGCCCACGATGGGAGCCAGTACGCCATGAGCATCATCTCGCCCGCCACCGCCACCCCGCTCACCGTGCTGACCGAGGAAGAGGAGATGTTCCGCGGCGCGGTCCGCGACTTCGCCGAGGAGAAGGTGCGCCCGCTCTCGCACGAGATGGACGAGAAGGGCGCGCTCGACACGTCGCTGATCCCGCAGTGCTTCGAGCTGGGGCTGATGGGCATCGAGGTCCCCGAAGGCCTCGGCGGCGCCGGCGGCAGCTTCTTCCTCGCGGTGCTCGCGGTCGAGGCGCTGTCCCGGGTGGACCCGGCGGTGGCGATCCTGGTGGACGTCCAGAACACCCTGGTCAACAACTGCCTGCTGCGCTGGGCCAGCGACGAGCAGAAGAGCCGCTACCTCCCCAAGCTGGCCTCGGAGTGGGTGGGCGCCTACGCGCTCTCCGAGCCCGGCGCGGGCTCCGACGCCTTCGGGCTCGAGACCCGGGCGGAGCGGCGCGGCGACACGTGGGTGCTGAACGGCCGCAAGCTGTGGATCACCAACGGCGCCGAGGCGTCGCTGTACGTGGTGTTCGCGAACGCCGATCCGTCGCAGGGCTACAAGGGCATCACGGCGTTCATCGTCGAGCGCGGCTTCAAGGGCTTCTCCGTCGGCAAGAAGGAGAACAAGCTCGGCATCCGGGCCTCCAGCACCACCGAGCTGATCCTGGACGGGTGCGAGGTCCCCGCGGCGAACGTGCTGGGCGAGCCGGGCAAGGGCTACAAGGTCTCGATCGAGACCCTCAACGAGGGCCGGATCGGGATCGGGGCGCAGATGATCGGCGTGGCCGGCGGCGCGCTGGCGGCCGCGACCGGCTACGCCAAGGAGCGCAGGCAGTTCGGCAAGCCCATCGCGGACTTCCAGGGCGTGCAGTTCCAGCTCGCCCAGGCCGCCACGGAGCTGGAGGCGGCGCGGCTGATGGTCTATAACGCCGCCCGGCTCAAGGACGCCGGGCAGGCCTTCACCCAGCAGGCGGCGATGGCCAAGCTGTTCAGCTCGCAGGTGGCCGAGCGGGTCACGTCGCTGTGCGTGGAGCTGCTGGGGGGCTACGGGTACACCAAGGAGTACCCGGTCGAGAAGTACTATCGCGACGCCAAGATCGGGACGATCTACGAGGGCACCAGCAACATGCAGCTCCAGACCATCGCCAAGCTGCTGCTCAAGTAGCCGCCGGCCCTCCCGCCGCCGTTGACCGCGGCGGCCGGCGGGCTAACTTTGCTGGTGAACAAGCCACCCACCCGCGCGATGGCGGTCCGGCCCGGACCGTAGCCGGGCCGGGTGGCTTGTCCGTTCCGGGAGGGATGCCATGGCCGAGGCGAAGAAGAGCGACTTCCTCAAGACACCGGTCGCGCACATTGACATCAAGCAGCACGACGTGCGGCCGCTGGTGGACGCCATGGCCCAGATGGCGTTCCAGGCGCGGAACCTGGGGCGCGCGGCGCGGATCTACGACACCATGCTCGCCGACACGGAGTGTTCGGTGATCGTGTGCCTGGCGGGCTCGCTGTGCTCGGCGGGGCTCCGGGACGTGTTCGTGGACCTGATCGAGCACCGCATGGCGGACGCGATCGTCTCGACCGGCGCGAACATCGTGGACCAGGACTTCTTCGAGGCCCTGGGCTTCCGGCACTGGCGGGGCGAGATCCGGGTGGACGACGACCAGCTCCGCCGCCTGGCGATTGACCGCATCTACGACACCTTCATTGACGAGGACGAGCTCAGGGTCTGCGACGAGACGGTGGGCCACATCGCCGACCGGATGCTCGCCGCCGGCGGGCCCCGGGCCGTCAGCTCGCGCGAGTTCCTGCGGGAGATGGGGGCGTGGCTGGAGAAGGAGCGCCCCGGCACGCGGTCCATCGTCTCGGCCGCCTACCGGGCCGGCGTGCCGATCTTCGTGCCGGCGTTCTCCGACTGTTCCGCCGGCTTCGGGCTGGTGCACCACCAGACCCGGCACCCCGACGGCTACATCGCGATGGATTCGGCCGCCGACTTCCGGGAGCTGACGCAGCTCAAGCTCGCGGCCGGCGCGACCGGCCTGCTCATGATCGGCGGCGGCGTGCCCAAGAACTTCGCCCAGGACATCGTCGTCGCCGCGGAGGTGCTCGGCCACGACGTGGAGATGCACCGCTACGCCATCCAGATCACCGTCGCCGACGAGCGCGACGGCGCCCTCTCCGGCTCGACCCTGCGCGAGGCCAACTCCTGGGGCAAGGTCAAGCAGGGCGAGGAGCAGATGGTGTACGCCGAGGCCACCGTCGCGCTCCCGCTGGTGGCGGGATACGCGTTCCACAAGGGCGCGTGGCGGGCGCGGAGCGAGAAGCGGTACGCGAAGCTGTACGCCGCCGAGGCCGCCAAGTCGGGAGACTAGAGGCGGGAGGCGACAGAGGAGCTGCGAGACGCCGTGGCGCGGGCGATGCCGAGGTGCTTCCTCGGCGTCTCGCGACTCACCTGCCGCTCGCATCCCTGATCGCTGTCTTCTCCCCACGCCGCAGGGTGATCACCGCGACTTCGGCGGCGTGTCCCAGCCGGAACGGGATGCCCCAGTAGTTGGTGCCGGGGTGGATGTAGAGCGCGCTGGCGCCGCGCACGTGCGCGCCCATCGCCAGCTCCAGGAACGGGCTCGCCAGGCACCAGCCCCGGCGCGGGAAGCCGAGCTGGCCCCAGTGCGTGTGCCCGCTCAGCGTGAGCGGCACCCCGCGCTCGGCCAGCGCGGGCCACAGCGCCGGGTTGTGCGCCAGGGCCAGGACGAACCGGCCGTCACTCACGCCGGCGAGGGCGCGGGCGATGTCCGGCCCGGGGTCGCCGTCCCGCCCGCCGGCGGGGTCGCCGGTGCCGACCACGGCCAGGGCGTTGCCGTTGACCGAGACCGTCGCCGCCCGGTTCACCAGCAGGGTCAGGGGTAGCCGCTCCAGCCGCTCGCGCAGCTCCTTCCAGCCGGAGTACACCTCGTGGTTACCGGGGATGGCGAACACGCCCAGGGGCGCGCGCAGGGCGCCCAGGGCGGCGGCGTAGTGGTCCACGTCGCGCGGGAAGTCGTCCACCAGGTCGCCGGTGACGGCGATGAGGTCGGGCCGCGCGGCGTTCACGGCCGCCGCCACGCGGGCCAGGAAGCGCCGCGACGTGTGCGGCCCCACGTGGAGGTCGGAGAGCTGCGCCACGGTGAAGCCGTCCAGCCACGCCGGGAGGGCGGGCAGCACGGCCACGAGCCGCCGGGTCTCGAGCCGCCGGCTGCCGAGGTAGCCGGCCAGCCAGAGCGCCGCGAGCAGCGCCGCGCCGAGCGCCAGTGCCCAGCGGCCCGCCGGGCCGGCCGCGCCGAACGGGGCGCCCGCGAGCGCGGCGACGGCCGCGAGCGGCGCCAGGAGCAGCACCGAGAACTGCGCGTACCACAGCGGGCGGAACACCAGCACCCGGACCAGCGAGCCCGGGTACCAGCGGCGCGCCCGGGTCAGGATGAAGGTGCCCAGCGGCGCCGCGGTGAACAGCAGCCACGCGGCCAGGGCGAACCACCCGCCGCCGGGCAGCGCCGGCGCGGCCACGGCACCTACCACGAGCCAGCAGGCGGTGAGGATGGCGAGGACGCGGGCGACGAACACGGCGACGCCGCGGCGGCGGCGCCGCGCGGGCGCCGCCACTCCGGTTTCGGGACTCACGGGGTTGAAATCTACTGCCCCGGCGCCGCGGAACCGCGGCGCCGCCGGCGGCACCACTCGAGCCCGTCGTCGTCCCCGAGCCCGGTCCTCACGCCGCCACGATGCCCACCCCCGCCGCGGTTGAGCCCCCTCCGCGGACGGCGTACATTGGTGCGCGCATGGAGATCCGCGGCATCCGGCTTCACCGCCACCCGGCGATAGACCTCTCGGCCCTCGCCGCCGCGCTGGTCGCGGCCTTCCTGTTCCTGCGGCTGACGGGCGTCCGCGCGCCGACGGTGCCCGTGCCGAGCGTCCCGATCCGCTTCGACCCCGACTCCGCCCTGCTCGACACCCGCATCCTCGCCGAGGCGTTCACCAACCGCATCACCGGAACCGAGGCGGGCCGGGGCGCCGCGAGCTATCTGGCCGCGAGCTTCCAGACGCGGGGCCTCAGGGTCACGCGCCAGCGCTTCCCGCTCACGGCGCAGGGCCAGCCGGCGCTGGGGCGCAACGTGATCGGCGTGAGCCGGGGCACCGTACCGGGCACCATCGTGCTGGTGGCGCACTACGACGGCCAGCCCACCTCGGGCCAGTCCGCCGCGGCCGACGCGTCGGGCGTCGGCACCCTGCTGGAGCTGGCGCGCGTGCTGGAGCGGCACGGCCACCGCCACACCATCGCGTACGTCGCCACCGACGCGAACGAATGGGGGGTCGTGGGGGCGGCCACCTACGCCCAGTCGCGCAGTCCCGCCGATCGCCCGCTGGCGGTGATCTCGCTGGACCACGTGGATAACGGGATCGGCAAGGTGGTCACGATCACCGGCGCCGGCCGCGCCGGGGACGGCTACGCGCCCCTGTGGCTGCGCCGCGCCGCCGCCGACGCCTACGCCGTCGGCGGGGTGCGCACCACGGACATCGGCACCCTGGACGAGTGGATTCACCGGGTCCTGGGACTCAGTCGGACGGACCAGGGTCCGTTCGTGGACCTGGGGATGCCGGCGATCGACCTGGGGGTGGAGGGCCGGCGGCCGGAGTACGCGTCGTTCCTCTACCACACGCCCGGCGACCGCTGGGAGACGCTCGAGCCGGTATCGTTCGGGCTCCTGGGGGACGGCGCCGAGCGGCTGGTGCTCGCCTTGGACGCCGCCGCGCGCGACCCCTCGGGCCCCACCGATTACCTGGGGCTGGGCGGGGACCGGATGGTCGGCGGCCTGTGGATCCTGCTGGCGGCGATCGCCCTGTTCGTGCCGCTGCTGCTGGCCTGCTGGGAGGCCTGGACGGCGGCGTGGGCCGACCCGGCGTCACGCGCGGCCGTGCGCTCGGAGCTGGTGCGCGCGGGAAGCTGGTGGGTGATCGCGCTGACCGGACTGCTGGCCGTGCGGGCCGCCGTGGCCATCGGGCTGCTGCCCGACTACGGCGTGGCGCCGCCCCCGGTGCGCGACCCGTTCCTCTACGCGACGCGGTGGATCCCGTTCCTCGCGACCCTGGCCATCATGGTGATCGTCGCCCTGCTGCTGGGCGCGATGCGCCGGCGCCCGGGGCTCACGGCCTCACACCCGCTGGCCGGGCGTGCCGCCTCCCTCACCATGCTGGTCGTCATCGTCATCCTGACCCTGCCGCACAACCCGTTCGCCGCGGTGTGGCTGCTGCTGCTGCCGGCGTGGCTGTGGCCGTGGATCGGCCCGACGCGCCGGCCTGTGACGGGGGCGGCCAGCGTGCTGATCGTGCTGGCGAGCGCGGTGCCGCTGGTGGTCGCGATCGCGGTGATGAGCCGGCCCCTGGACGTCGGGGCCGGCATCCTGTGGTACCTCTACCTGCAGGCGGCCTACCTGAGCTGGAGCCCGTTCACGATCCTGGCTTTCGTGGTGATGCTGCTCGCCGCCTCCCGGCTGGTGGGAACGGCGACGGCGCGGCTGCTGCCCGCGGCGGGCGACTGACCCGCTCCAGCGCGCCCAAGAGGTCGCGCTCCAGCTCCTCCGCGCTTTCCAGCCCGACCGAGATCCGGATCAGCCCTTCGGTGATGCCCGCGGCGGCCCGCTCCTCCGCGCTCACGTGCGCGTGGGTCATGGACGCGGGGTGCTCGATCAGGGTGTCGGTGCAGCCCAGGCTCACGGCGCGCTTGGCGAGCACCAGCGCGTCCATGAACTGGCGGCCCGCCTCCGCGCCGCCCACGAGCTCCAGGGCGATCATCGCCCCGAAGCCGCTCATCTGGCGGCGGGCCACCTCGTGGCCCGGATCGTCGGCCAGCCCGGGGTAGCGCACCCAGCTCACCAGCTTGTGCTGCGCCAGCTCGGCGGCCAGCCGGCGCGCCGTCCGGGTGGCCTGCTCGACCCGCAGGCGCAGCGTCTTCACGCCCTGCAGCAGCAGCCAGGCGTCGAACGGGCCCGGCACCGCGCCCAGGACGTTCTTGATCCGCGTGAGCGGCCCCGACAGGAAGGCGCGGTCGTGCCCCACGACGACGCCGCCCACGACGGTGCCGTGCCCGCCCAGGTACTTGGTCGAGGAGTGGATCACCAGGTCGGCGCCCAGGGCCAGGGGCCGCTGCAGGATCGGCGTCGCGAAGGTGTTGTCCACGGCCAGCAGGCCGCCGGCCCGGTGCGCCACGTCCGCGGCGTGCGCCAGGTCCACGATGTCCAGCGTGGGATTGGCCGGCGTCTCGACGTACACCATCCGGGTCCGGGGCGCGCGCGCGGCCCGCTCCAGCGCCGCGGCCGGCTCGCCGGCCCGGACCTGGGTCACCGTCACGCCGAAGCGCGGCAGCACATCGAGGAACAGCTCCGAGGTGCCGCCGTACAGCGGCCGCACCGCCACCACGTGGTCTCCCTGCCCGACCGCGGCCAGCACCGCGGCCGAGACCGCGCCCATGCCCGATCCGAAGGCGAGGCCCCCCGCCTCCCGGCCGGTCCCCTCGCTCTCCAGGGCCGCGACACTGGCCTCCCACCGCGCCACCGTGGGGTTGCCGAGGCGGGTGTACACGTAGCCCGGCGCCTCCCCCGCGAACCGGGCCGCCGCGTCGGCCGTCCGGTCGAAGACGAAGGTGCTGGTCTGGTAGATGGGCATCTCGTGCGCGCCGTAGGGATCAGGCAGCAGCCCGTCGGCGGGGAGCAGCGGTCGCTTGCTCATGGCGTCACTCCACGGGGAGCGCGGTTTCGGACTTCATGGTGGACAGCACGACGGACGAGTTCAGCCGCTCGACGCCGGGCAGCCGGGTAAGGATGTTCAGGACCAGGTGCTCGTAGGCCGCCGCGTCGCGCACCACGACCTTGAGCAGGAAGTCGGAGCTGCCGGTCGTGTGGTGGCACTCCAGGATCTCGGGCACCCCCCGCACCGCCTCGCGGAAGCGGCGCACCGCGCCTTCACGGTGCAGCGCGAGGGTCACGGCCACGTACACCGTCATCCCGTAGCCCAGCCGCGCCGCGTCGAGCACGGCCGTGTAGCGGGCGATGACGCCGGCCTCCTCGAGGCGGCGCAGCCGGTCGTGCACCGGCGGCGCCGTGAGGCCCACCGCGGCCGCGAGCCGGGCCACCGGGGTCCGCCCGTCGCGCTGCAGCAGCGCCAGCAGCCGGCGGTCCACCGCGTCGAGCGCGGCCTGAGAAGAATGGTTCGCCATCGCCAGTTTCCATAATAATCTCAGGCGAAGCGGCGTCAATCACCTCATTCTCTACCGGATTCCCGGGCCGGACGGGGCGCGCACGCGGCGCGCGCCCGCTTGCCACCGGAACCGCGGCGGGGTACGTTGGGCCGCCACTCGACTTGGGAAGCGTGCCCCGCATGATGGATGACCGCGCTCTCCAGCTCCTCAAGCGCCTGCTCGACGCGCCGGGCCCCTCGGGCTTCGAGCGCGGCCCCGCCCGGCTGTGGCTGGCGGAGGCCCGGGGCTTCGCCACCGTGGAGGCCGACGTCGCCGGCAACTGCTTCGCGACCCTCAACCCGGACGGGAAGCCGCGGGTGATGCTCACCGGCCACCTCGACGAGATCGGGGTGATGGTGGTGCACGTGGACGACGACGGCTTCCTCTCCTTCGCCGCCATCGGCGGCTGGGACCCCCAGGTGCTGGTGGGCCAGCGCGTGGTGCTCGAGGGCCGGGCGGGGCCGGTGGTGGGGGTGGTGGGCAGGAAGGCCATCCACCTGATGAAGAGCGAGGAGCGCGACAAGGCGTCGAAGATCACCGACCTGTGGATGGACATCGGCGCCCGGACCAAGGCCGAGGCGCTGGAGCGGGTGCGCGTGGGCGACGCGGGGGTGCTGAGCGCGTCGCCCGTCGAGCTGCCCCACGGCCGGCTGGTGTCGCGCAGCATTGACAACCGGGTCGGCGCCTTCGTGGCGCTGGAGGCGCTGCGCCGCCTGGCGGCCACGCCGCCCGCGGCGTGCGCGGTGGCGGTGGGCACCACCCAGGAGGAGATCGCCTACACCGGCGGCGGGGCCCGGACCAGCGCCTTCGGCCTGGAGCCGGACGCGGCGGTGGTGGTGGACGTGACCCACGCGACCGACTCGCCCGGCATCGAGAAGAAGGAGGTCGGCGACTTCAAGCTCGGCGGCGGGCCGGTGCTCTCGCGCGGCTCGGCCGTGAGCCCCGTGGTGTTCGAGCAGCTGGTCGCGGCGGCCGAGGCGGAGGGCATGCCTTTCGCCATCGAGGCCGCGCCGCGCGGCACCTCGACCGACGCGGACGCGATCCACACGTCGCGCCGCGGCATCGCCACCGGCGTGGTCTCGGTGCCCTGCCGCTACATGCACAGCCCCAACGAGATGGTGGACCTGGAAGACCTCGACCGCGCCGCGAGCCTGCTGGCCGCCTGGGTCCGGCGGCTCGCGCCCAGCACGTCCTTCCTTCCCTACTAGCCGGGCCGGAGCCCTCATGAGCCAACCGTTCAAGCCGTACGTCTCCGCGACCACCGAGATGGCGGAGTTCACCCTTCGCGCGGTGCTGATCGGCCTCGTGATGTGCGTCATTCTCGGCGCGGCCAACGCCTACCTCGGCCTCAAGGCCGGGATGACGATCGCCGCCACCTACCCGGCCGCCGTCATCGGCATGGCGGTGCTGCGGGTCATGAAGGGCTCGATCCTGGAGGAGAACATCGCGCGGACGGTGGGCTCGATCGGCGAGTCCGTCGCGGCCGGCGCCGTGTTCACCATCCCGGCGTTCTACATCGCGGGGATCTGGACCGAGTTCGGCTCGGTCAGCCATTACCTCCAGGCTTCCCTCATCATGCTGGCCGGCGGCATCCTCGGGATCCTGTTCGTCACCCTGCTGCGCCGGGTGATGGTGGAGGACGTGGAGCTGCCCTTCCCGGAGTCCATCGCGGCCTCGGAGATCCACAAGGCCGGCCGCCGCGGGGGCACGGGCGCGGCCTACCTGTTCGGGGCGATGGGGATCGGGGCCGTGATCCAGGGGCTGGCGCAGATCAACCTGTTCGCCAGCGCCTGGCAGAAGTTCGTCCGCTTCTCCAAGGCCACGATCCAGCTCGCCCAGGGGAGCGGGACCACGGCCGGGCAGGCGGCCACGGGGCAGAGCGGCATCCTGCTCTCCTCGCCCTCGATCAGCCCGGCGTTCGTCGGCGTGGGCTACATCATCGGCCCCAAGCTGGCCGCGCTCAACTTCAGCGGCGGCCTGCTGGCCTGGGGGCTGCTGGTGCCGATCATCGCCTACTTCATCGGCCCCACGGTCTTCCCCGCGGGCGCCGCGACCACCGACCAGTGGATCGCGCTGTCCAACAACGTGTGGTTCAACATCGTCCGGCCGATGGCCATCGGCGGCATGCTCACCAGCGCGGCCTGGACGCTGTTCAAGATGCGCCACAGCCTGATCGCGGGCATCCGCCGCTCGATCGGGGACGTGAAGAAGGCCGCCGCCGGCCTGCCGGTGGGCGACCGGACGGAGCAGGACCTGCCGTTCACCCGGGTCATGCTGGGCGTGCTGGCGACGTCGGTGCTGGTGTTCTTCATCTACGACTACTTCACGCGGAACGCCTGGGGCGCGGCGCTGGTCGCGACCGTGGTGCTGGTCATCGCCGGGTTCTTCTTCGCGGCGGTCTCCGGCTACCTGGTGGGGATCATCGGCTCGAGCAACAACCCGGTCAGCGGGCTGACGCTCTCGACCCTGGTCATCGCGGCCATCCTGATGGTCGCGCTGGGCATGACCGGGCAGTCGGGCGTGGCGGCGGTGCTGGGCGTGGCGGGCGTGGTGTGCGTCTCCTCCGCCGTGGCGGGCGAGATGCTCCAGGACCTCAAGGTCGGCCACATCCTGGGCGGCACGCCGTGGAAGATGCAGGTCGGCGACATGATCGGGATCGTGGCGGCCGCCGCGACGCTGTTCCTGCCGCTGGTCGTGCTGCACGTGGGCGACATCAAGGCGGGGCTGATGGCGGTGCCGCCCTACCAGGGCGGGTTCGGCGGGCCCAACCTGCCGGCGCCGCAGGCCAGCCTGATGGCGCTGCTGGCCAAGGGCATCGTGGGCGGGCAGATCGCCTGGCCGCTGATCATCGTCGGCGCGGTGCTGGGGATCGTGATGGTGCTGATGCAGGTGCCCAGCCCGATGCTGGTGTGCGTGGGGATGTACATCAACCTCGGCACCACCTTCGCCATCTTCATCGGCGGGGTGATCCGGGCCATCGTGAACGCCCTGGGCAAGGCGCGCGGCCACAACGCGGCCCAGAAGGCCCGGGTGGAGAACAACGGGATCCTGCTGGCGGCGGGGCTGATCGCGGGCGAGGCGCTGATCGGGCTGCTGTTCGCGGCCCTGGCGTTCGGCAACGTCAACTACGCCGCGGTGCTGGTGAAGAGCGGGTCGGTGCTGGGGTTCTGGTTCGCCGTGCTGGTGCTGATCCTCCTGGGGTGGCTGCTGGTGCAGATCCCGCTGCGGCACGCGGGAGCGCCCGACGAGCCGGCGCCGCCGAGCGCGGTGATGTAGGAACGCGGTGGCGCGCGAGGCGCAGGCGCCCGTCAACCTGTTCGAGCTCCGGCCGCGGCGCCGGGCGCGGTTCGCGCGGGGCATTGACGGGCTGGTGACGGTGCTGGTCCCGAAATTCACGGGCCGGCTCGCCGTTCGCTGGCTGGTGCCGCTGATGGCGCGGCCCGACGTCTCGGTGCGACTGGACCGCGAGGGCAGCTTCGTGTGGGACCGCTGCGACGGCGCCACCACGGTGGAGGCGATCGCCGCCGCGCTCCACGCGGACCTGGGGGCGGCGGGCGACGAGGCCGCGGTGGCCGAGCGCGTGGGCCGCTTCGTGGAGAAGCTGGCGCACGCCAGTCTGGTGACGCTGGACCTTCCGGGAGACGGACGATGAGCGACGCGACAGCCGGCCTGCAGCCGGCGCTGGTGTGGAAGTACTTCGCCGAGATCGCGCGCATCCCGCGCGGCTCGAAGCACGAGGAGAAGATCTCCAGATACGTGGTGGAGACGGCGAAGCGGCTCGGCCTGGAGGCCAGGGCCGACAAGCTGGGCAACGTGGTGGTGAAGAAGCCGGCCTCGCCCGGCAAGGAGCGCGTCCGGCGCGTCGCCCTGCAGGGCCACCTCGACATGGTGTGCGAGAAGAACAAGGAGAAGGCGCACGACTTCTCCCGGGACCCGATCGAGCTGGTCCGCAAGGGCAACTTCCTCACGGCCAACGGCACCACCCTGGGGGCCGACAACGGGATCGCCGTCGCGACCAACCTGGCGATCATGGAGGACCGCTCGCTGGTCCACGGCCCGCTGGAGTTCGTGTTCACGATCGACGAGGAGACCGGGCTCACCGGGGCGGCGGGGCTCCAGCCGGGATTCGTGGAGAGCCGCACCCTCCTGAACCTCGACTCCGAGGAGGAGGGCGCGCTGTACGTCGGCTGCTCGGGCGGCCGCGACACCATCGGCACGTGGAAGCTCGCGACCGACGCGTCGCCGGCGGGCGCGGTGGCGGCGACGCTGAAGGTCACCGGGCTCAAGGGCGGGCACTCCGGCCTCGAGATTGACAAGGGGCGGGGCAACGCGGTGAAGATCGCCAACCGCGCGGTGCTCGCGCTGGCGGAGCTGGGCGTGCGCCTCGCCGCGATCGAGGGCGGCGACAAGCACAACGCCATCCCGCGCGAGTGCGAGGCCGTGGTGTGGGTGCCCGCCAGGCAGTGGGACGCGGCCCTGTTCGCCGTGGGCGAGTTCCAGAAGACCGCCAAGGCGGAGCTGGCCAGCGCGGAGCCCGCGCTCGCGGTGACGCTGGAAAAGAAGGCCGCGAAGAAGGGCAAGGTCCTCAAGCGCGCCCTGCAGCAGAAGCTCTGCCAGGCCGTCGCGGCGCTGCCGCACGGCGTGCTCAAGATGAGCGCCGACATCCCCGGCCTGGTGGAGACCTCCACCAACGTGGCGGCGATCCACACCACCGGGCGCGGGATCGCGATCGCGACCAGCCAGCGCAGCTCGGTGGCCTCCGAGCTGGACGAGGCCTGCTTCATGGTGCGCGCGGTGTTCGAGATGGGCGGCGCCGCGGCCACCACCAGCGACGGGTACCCCGGCTGGAAGCCCAACCTCGACTCCCCGATCCTCAAGACGGCCAAGGCGACCTACCAGGCGCTGCACGGCAAGGAGCCGGAGGTGAAGGCGATCCACGCCGGGCTGGAGTGCGGGATCATCGGCGAGCGCTACCCCGGCATGGACATGGTGTCCTTCGGGCCGACGCTCGAGGGCGTGCACTCGCCCGACGAGCGGATCCATCTCGATACGGTGCCGAAGTTCTGGGACTTCCTGCTCGGGATCCTCAAAGCGGTGAACTGACGGGGGCAAGCGGTCAGGAGGCGGAGAACAGGCCCCGGGCGGCTACGAGCTGCCCGAGGCCTGTTCCGCGTCCCGCGACGATTCTGCGTTCTGCGTCCACCGCACACCGCGTAGCGCCTCGACGACCTCCGCGGCGCGCACCGGCCCTCCGGCCAATCCCAGCGCCATGCTGATCTCGACGGTCGTGGGCGGCTTGAGCCCGACGCGCGAGAGCGCCGCCCGGTCATACATCAGATCTCCCACCGCCCGGTCCTCGACGATCCTCCCGTCCCGCATCACCACCGCCCGCTCCGCCAGCTCGGCCACGAAGGCCAGGTCGTGCGAGACGGCCAGCACGGTCACGCCGGCGTCCGCCCGCCGCCGGAGCGCCGCGACCACCCGCTCGCGCTCCCGCCGGTCCAGGCCCGCCGTGGGCTCGTCCAGCACCAGCAGCCCCGGCTCCATGGCCAGCACTCCCGCGAGGGCCACCAGCTTGCGGGTGGGCGGCGGCACGTCGTAGGGGTGCAGTCCGGCCACCGCCTCCAGCTCCAGCTCGTCGAGGGCCGCGGCCACGCCGCTTGCGGGCCGCCCGAGCCGTCGCGGCCCGAAGGCCACGTCGTCGGCGATGGTCCGGGCGAAGAGCTGCTGGTCGGCGTGCTGGAACACGTAGCCGACGCGCCGGGCCATTTCGTCTGGGCGCCTGGTGGCCACGTCCCAGTCCCCGACCAGCACGCGCCCGGCCGCCGGACGCCGCAGCGCCACCAGGAGGCGGGTCAGGGTGGTCTTGCCCGCGCCGTTGGGGCCCAGCAGCGCGACGCGCTCGCCGGCCGCCACGTCGAGGCTCACCCCCTTCAGCGCCTCGACGTCCCCTTCGCCTCCTCCGTAGGCGAACCGGACGGCCTCCACCCGGACGGCGTATCCCGTCACCGCGCCACCCTCCGCGCGAGGGCCGGCACATCCAGCGGCAGAGGCGGCGGGCAGCCCGCCGCGCGCGCGATCACCGCCACGGTGGTGCCGTCCAGCACGCGGCCCGGTGCGCCCTCGGCGACGACGCGGCCGCGCTCCAGGACCACGGCGCGGCTCGCGACCGGCGCGGCGCGGTCCAGGTCCGGCGTCGCCAGGAGCACCGCCGTACCCGAGGCCGCGATGCCCGGCAGGGCCGCGTACAGGGCGTCGGCCGCCGCGGGATCCAGCTCCGCGGCCGGGTCGTCGAGCGCGATCGCGTCCGGCTCCAGCGCCAGGGCGGCGGCGACCACCACCCGCTGCAGCTCGCCGCCCGAGAGCCGGGCGGGGTCGCGCCCGGCCAGGTGCGCGACCCCCAGCGCGTCCATGGCCCGCGCGGCGGCCGCCCGTACCGTCTCGCGCGGCAGGCCGCGCGACGCCGGCCCGAAGGCGACCTCGTCCCGCACGGTCGAGCACAGGCCGCTGAGCTGGGTCCAGGGCCGCGAGAACACCACGGTGCAGCGCCGCGCGGCGATGTCACGGGCGCCCAGGAGCCGGCCACCCACGACCCGCGGGGCGAAGCCGGTCGCCACGAGCAGCAGCGTCGAGGTGCCGGCGCCGGTCTCGCCCGTCACCAGCAGCACCTCCGCCGGCGCGACGCGCAGCGACACCTCCTCGAGCGCCGGGCGGTCCGCGCCCGGATACACGAAGCTCACGCGGTCCAGGGTGATCAGCGCGCTCATCCGCGCATGCTCCGGAACTTCCACGCGTAGGCCGCGAGCACCAGGACGAGCAGCGCCCAGCGCACCACCCGCTGAGCCGTGGAGTCGCGCGGCGGGTCGAGGGCGGTGCGCCGCGCCGCCCCCCCGCCTCCCTCCCCCCCTTCCCTCCGGTCGCCCGCGCCCCGTGCGTCCAGCGCGAGGACCTGCTCGTCCACCTCCGCCAGGGCGCCCAGCACCAGCGGCAAGGCCAGCGGCCCCAGGGCCTTGAGGCGCGCCAGCGGCGAGCCGCCCAGCCGGAGCCCGCGGCACTGCTGCGCCTCCAGGATCAGGGCGGCCCGCTCGCGCATGCGGGGCAGCACCGTGAGGGTGGAAGAGAGCAGGAAGATCCGGCCGAACGGCTGCCCGCCGGCCGTCATGGCCTCCACCAGCCGGTGCGGCGCGGTGGTGGCCAGCGCCGTCAGGAACGCGAGCACGATCGCGGTGACCCGGCCGCCCAGCACCAGCGCCGTGGCGATGCCGGCCGCGGAGAGCCGGACCGGGCCGAAGAACACGCGCGGCTCGGGGCCCAGCAGGCCGTGGAGCACGAACAGCAGCACCCAGATCGGGAGCGCGAGCAGCAACGCGGGCTTCGCGCTGGAGCGGAGTGTGGCACCGCCCCCGAGGGCGGCGAAGCCCGCGGCCCCGAGCACCAGCAGCCCGACCTGGAGCGGCCGCGTCATGGCGAAGGCCCCGAGCAGCACGGCGCCGGCCAGCGCGAGCGTGGTGTAGGGATGGGCGCGGTGCAGGATCGAGCGCCCCGCGACGTAGCCGATCATCGCGCCAGCGCCGGGAAGCGCGTCGCCAGCGTCCGCGGCAGCGAGCGCAGCAGCAGGGTCACCAGGACGAAAGCGATCGTCTTGTCCAGCAGGTCGGTGGCGTAGCTGGCGGACGCCACCGCCACGCCGAGCGGCGCGCCGAGCGCCCGCACCACCGTGGTGACGACCGTGACCCCGCCGGCCGTCACGCCACCGAACAGGAAGTAGGAGATCGGCGCCGAGCAGGAGGCCGCCACGAGGCCCATGCCGAGGCCGGCCGGCACGGCGGTGGCGTAGCTCCGGAACGCGCCCAGCCGCGCCGCGGCCGTCGCGTACAGCGCGATCACCACCTGCACCAGGCCGAACGGCAGCCAGGAGAAGTTGCCGGAGATCACCGCGTTGAGGACCTGCGAGACCAGGCCCGCGGCGATCGCCGCCCGCGGGCCGACGAGCGCCGCCACCAGGATGGTGCCGACGGAGTCCAGATAGACGGGCAGCAGGAGCGCGGCCACGATCTGCCCGATCACCAGGTTGACGGCCACGCCGAGCCGGATCAGGACCAGGTCGCGCAGGGTCACGGCGCCGTCAGGCCAGGTCCTTCGCCATGCACACCGACGTGGACGCGCACAACACCCGGAACTCGGTGGTGCCACGCGCGGTCTTCGCGCGTGGATCGGCGGATCCGGACGGGTAGCGGCGGCATACGGAACAAGGAGAATGCCGAGGACGGCCGCCCGGCACAACTCGCGCGCCCCCGACCCGGCGGCGCACCCGTGAACCATTCTCGATGAGGCGGTGTACTGGTGCCCACTCCATGACGCCCTCCTCCGGGATCTCGCGCC
>JAJYLI010000156.1 GCA_021787855.1 bacterium
GTCGGGTGGGATAGGATCGCAGACGGGCGGCGGCGGCGCGGGCGGCGCGGGCGGCGGCGGGGGCGGTACGGCGGGCGCCGCGGGCGCGAGCGAGTATCGGAGCGGGGCGGGCGGCGGGGGCGGCGGCAGCGGCCACTACAACGGCGCCGGCTCGGCCTACGGCGGCAACGGTGGGGGCGGCGGGACGCCGGGCGGTGGCGGTGGTGGCGGGGGCGCCTACGTCGTCGCCACCGGAGGTTCCGGCACGGTCGGCCCTGGAGGCGCCGGCGCGCCCGGCCTCGTGATCGTCTATCAGTTCGGATGAGCGCGGCCCGCACGCGGCCCCGGTAGCGGCCCTGGGCCGCTACCGGCCTAGGGCAGCCGCGTGGCCGTGATCCAGAAGGTCGAGTCGCGCTGCAGGATGCCGGCGTACTTTGGCCCCAGGGCGATGTACCCGCAAAAGAACGAGCTCGACGCCCGCCAGCGAGGCACCCCGAGGGACGTGTCCACGACCGAGGGCTCGCTGTAGACCACGCGGTTGTTCGTGCCACCGCTCGTGTAGTACACCGAGTCGGCGGGTGTCCAGATCGTGTCCGGGCGTTGGATGCCGAGCCCGTACATGACCACGCCTGGCGCCGTGCTGTAGCCCAGGAGGGTCACCGCGTGGGCGCCGGTGCTGTCCCAGACCGTCTGGCTACCATGCAGCCAAATCGTCGGATGCCAGTCGCCGCTGAAGATGTCCGGCGCCGGGAAGCGCGGGTCGTAGTTCCAGACGCTGTCCACCGTCAGCGCGATCGCCAGGCTATCGGCCAGCCGGACCGCACCGGAATCGTTGGCGTAGTACAGCGCGCTGTCGCAGCGCACGGTGTCGAACACCAGGCCGAGGCTGTCCAGGTTGAACACGCTCCCGAGGCTCAGCGCACTGCTGGCGCTTGAGGGGTCCGCGGCCGTCGCCGTCACCGTCACGGTGCCCAGAGCCTCGCGCGTCGGCGCGACCAGCGTGTCGCCGCGCACGGTCCAGCCCGGCGGCGCGGCGAGCGACAGCATGGCGTTCGAGACCACGTCGCCGGCGGAGTCCAGCACCTGGGCGACGAGCAGCTGGCCCGGGACAACCGACCCGGTGAAGACCTGGCCGCTGGTCCCGCGGAGCTGGACCTGCGCGAGGCCTGGGCGCGAAGGGCCAGCCACGGAGCTGCCACAGGCGGCCGCGCCGAGCGCGGCGAGCAGCACCAGTCCCCGTCTCATCGGTCCTCCCCTTGAGCGGCGAGCCCCACGCTGCCGCACGACCAGTGATAGGCCGAGCCGCAGCCGCTGTCAACCACGGTCCGGCTGCGGCCGTGACGAGGCGAGGGCTTAGCGGCGTGGGTTTGGACGGGGGCGCGCCAACGTCCTAGCGTACGCCGGACCGGGGGGAAGCCATGACGGGAGCGACGCAGGCGTTCTTGCTGAGGGGCCGGCAGGCGCTGGGGCCGACGGGCACGGAGCAGGTGAATCTGCTCGGCGACGACGGGCTGGGCCACAGCTTCAGCGTGGTGCTGCCGGCGGCCGCCGCGGCCGGCGTGCTGGCGCCGCCGGAGCAGGTGGCGATCAACCTCCAGGTGGGGATCGCCGGCACGCCGCCGACGGCCCCAGCGGGCGGCGCCGCGATCCAGACGAACCTGCGCAGCCGCATGGCGCCGGGTTCCGCGAGCGCCCCCGGCTTCCCGGGCGGCGGCGGCGCGGCGGACGCCATCGTCCTCCAGGGCGACGACGGCCACGGCACCCCGTTCTCGCTCGTGATGGCCGGCGCCGACGTCGGGGCCGACCTGGTCCCGCCGGCGGTCGTGGACCTCACGATCGCGCCAGCCTGAGCGAGTCCAGAAACCGCGAGGGAACCATGCAGAGCACGGCACTGACCTACCGGCAGCTCAGCCGGATGTTCAACGCCATCGTGATGCTGGGGAACCGGAGCATGGCCAACGTGGGGGCCGATCTCAAGGTGGCGCGGTTCATCCGGGCGCTGCAGCCCGAGGCGGTGGCGCTGGCCAAGAAGCGCGAGGAGCTGCGCGCGCCGCCGGCCCAGGAGGACAAGCCGGCGCTCCCGGCGCCCGCGCCGGAGGAGATTGCCCGGCTCGAGCGCGCGCTGCTCGACGAGCGGTTCGAGGTCGCGCTGCCGTTGGCCTTCCGGCTCACGGAGGCCGACCTGCCCAAGGAGAAGACCGGGGCCGACGGCTGGAAGAATGCTGACGGCCTGGGCGCGATCGTGGCGGACCTCGAGCTGCTCTTCGATCTCTCTGACGAGCCGCCGGCGGCGTAGCACGTGGACCCTGATCGGTCCCTGGAGCGCGAGATCCTGGCCGAGGTGCGCCGTGGCCAGGCCGACATGATGCGCGATGTCGCCGCCCTGCAGGCCGCCCTCGACGCGGGGGGCGAGCGGCGCGCGGGTTTCGACCGGCAGATGGGCGAGCTCCATGCCGGCCTGTCCGCCGCGCAGGACCACCTGGGGCGGCAGGATACCACGCTCCAGCGGATCAGCGTTGCGGTCGAGCAGCACTTCCTGGACCACCGGGGCATGACGTGGGGGCGCCGCGCCTTGGCGGGGAGCGCTGGAGCGTTGCTCACCATGTGCGTCGGCATGCTGCTCGCCGTCACCGCCTTCCGCGCGGACGTCCAGAGGACGACGGACGCCGTCGCGCACGCCGATACCACCATGGCCGACGTGGCCCTGATGACCATCGCCTGCGGCCGCGCCGCGCCGCTGGCAGACACGGTGCCGGACCCGCTCGCCCGGACGCCCTACCGGCTGGACTGTGCCGGCGCCGTCGCCGCGGTACGCGTGCGGCTGGACGGGTTGCTCTACCGATGAGCGCGGCCGCATCCCGCAGCGTGACCGACCGGGTCCGCCACACCTTCCTCAGCCTCATCGTCCTCACGGTGCTGGCCGCCCTGGCGGGCTGGATCTTCTACGACCGGGACCCCGCGAAGCTCGCCCCGATCCTGGGCTTCCTCGTGGTCGGCGCGGGCGTCGGCGAGGCCTCGAACGTGGGCAAGCGCGCCACCTTCAAGGCCGAGGCCGTGACGCCGGCGGGGAGCTAGGCCGTGGCCGACTTCGCGGCGGCCTACGCGCAGCTCCTGCAGGACGAGGGCTTCCCCGGCTACGTCCACGACCCCAATGACCCCGGCGGCGAGACGGTGGCGGGCCTCACGCGCCGCGACAACCCCGATTTCGCTGGCTGGGCGGTCGTGGACGCCATCCGACAGGGGGGGGGCACCACTCCGGCTCAGATCAATGCCGGGCTCGCGGCTGACCCCGCCTTCCGCGCCCAGTGCTGTGCCTACTACAAGCGCACGCGCTGGGATCCGCTGTACCTGGACGGCGAGCCCAACCAGCGGCTTGCCGACAGCATCTTCAACATGGCGGTCAACGCCGGCCAGCGCGTGAGCCTCGAGCTGCTCCAGCGGGCCGAGGCCGAGATACGCGCGCAGTTCGCGGCGGGGGCCCTGGACGATGCATAGGGCAGCGCGCGGTTTCCTCGCGCTTGGCGCCTGCGCGGCGCTGGCGGCGGCCTGCGCTGCTCCCTGCCCCGACCCCGCCGTCGCCGCGCACGTGGCCGACAGCCTGACCGTCCGGCTCGACAGCGCGAACGCCCGACTCGGACGCGCCCGCGCGCTCTATCTCCAGCAGCTCGAGGTCACGGCCTACGCCGAGCAGCGGGCCCTCTACTACGCCGCGGTCGTGCGGCGGCGTCCGGCTGCGGCGGTCTACCTGGTGGGCTGGCTGCGGCGGGCGTTCGCCGGGGCCGTGCCCGACGCGGCGCGCACGACCCACACCCAATCCGGAGGCGCACCATGACGCAGGGGGCACCCGCCGCGGCGACGCCGCGGCACTCGACCATGTTCACCGTGGTGCTCGGCTGGCTGCTCGCGCTCGCCGCGGCGCTCCGGATCCCGAGCCCCATCGTGGAGTTCGCCGGTGGCGTCGTCTTGGTCCTCCTCGCCGCGCTCGCCGTCCAGGTCCTCACGCTCTGGGTCGCGCTGCTCGCCATCGCGACCGTCGCGAGCTACCTGTACGAAGAGAGGCTCGACGCCCGCGGCTGGAGTCTCGGCGACTTCGTGCTGCGCGAGGTGGGGATCCTCGTCGCGGTGCTCGTGGGCCACGTCGTACTCCACGTCCTGTAGCGTGCGGGCGCCGCGCGTCGTCGTGGTCCGGCGCCTCCAGTGGCCCTTCGACGGGTCGCGGGACCCGCTGGTCGCGATCGCGGCGCCGGCGCCCGGCTGCCGGGGGCGCCAGGAGCGCGTGGACCCGTTCCCCTGCTACCTGCACGACGCGGCGCTGGTCCGCGAGCAGCTCGCCTCCGTGGCCGCGCGGTTCCCGCTCGGCGCTCCCTGCCTGGTCTCGCTGGTCGCCTTCGAGTCGCTCGACCGCACCAACGGCTGCTGCGAGATCGCGAGCGCGTGGGGCGAGGGCGGCAAGGAGACGGGCTGGGCCGCGAGCATCCGGCTCTGGGGCAAGCGGATCCCGCCGCATCCGGCGATGACGCGCTACCTGGTGGCGCACGAGTACGGCCACGCGGTGGAGGCCGCGATCGCCCGCACGGAGTTCAGCGACGGCAAGGCGGGCGACCGTTCGAGCCGGCTCGGGGCCGCCTATCGGGAGCTGCGGGGGCTCCGGCGCGCCCCGCGCGGGGGGTACGGCGGCCAGACCTGGCACGTCGCGACCGGTGAGATCTTCGCCAACGACTTCCGGATCCTGGTGTGCGACGTCGAGCCCGAGTTCTGGCCCCACGCCGGGATCCGGCGGCCGCACGAGGTGCGCGGGCTGCGCGAGTGGTGGGTCCGCCACGTCGCCGACCAGCGCGGCCGGGTGGCGGCGTGAAGCTCGCCGGCGTCCTCGCGATCGCCTGTCTCCTCGAGGCGGGGGTGATCACCCTGGAACTCCGGCACGAGCGGCTCGAGCGGGCGGCCGCCCAGGGCGCGGCGGACAGTCTCGCCGGCGCCCGGGCCGACTCCAGACGTCTGGACTCCCTCCTGGCGGCCTCAGCCACCGCCGATCGCGCGCGGCGCGCCGAGGCCTCGCGCCACGTCGCGGCCCACCGCGATACGACGGCGTCGCTCGGGGCGGCCGTCGCCTCCCTCGCGGAGTCAGCGGCGGCCCAGGCGGCGGGGCTGGCCTGTCAGGACGTGCCGGCGGTCCAGGGGCTCCAGCGCACCGCGCGCGCCCTGGGCGACTCGACCCGCCGGCTGCTGGCCAGCCTGCGGGCCACGGACTCCTCGTGGAGCGCCCTGGCGCGGGGTGACTCCCTGCGCCTTGACCGTTTGCAGACCATGGCTCTGCCGGAGATCCAGCGCCAGCGGGACGACGCCCTGCGCCGCGCCGAGCAGGCGACGGCGCGCGCGATCCTGGCGGAGCGAGGCTGGCCCACCTGGCGGCGGGCGGCGACCGGGATCGGCTGCGCGACCGCCGGCGTCTCGCTGCTCCTGACCGCAGCGTCGGCGGTCCGCGGCCGCCCCTCCACGACGAGCGCCGCCCTCCTGGCGGGCAGTGGCGCGGTCTGCAGCCTGAGTCTCGCCATCCGCTAGCGCGCGGCGGCCGGATAGAGGGCGAGCAGGACCAGCGCGGCGCCCAGGCCGAGCACAGGAGCGCTCTCCGGATCTCCCGGCTTGCGGCCTCGGCGTTGACCGCCCGAGCGCGGCGCTGTTCCTCGCGCAACCGCCGGGGCCCGTCCACCGACTCCTTGGCTCCTGCCCACAGTCCGCCGGCGAGCGCGCGCGCTTCGGCAGCCTGGCGCTGCCCTAGCGTGAAGCGCCGTTAGCGCCCCACTGATGGCCCACCGCGTCGAGCAACACCTGCAGATCCTGGCCCGCGCGACCCATGGTGATGTCGTCGGCGCTCTGGTAGGCGGTGCCCGGGTCGCGTATCTCCGTGACGCTGCCGATCACGCGTACCGTGTCGTCCGCCCCGGGCGCCAGCGTCAGCGTGGCGCGCCGCTCGTACGAGCCCAGCAGCGCCGTCGCCATGAAGCCCGCGGTACTGGTGAGCACGACCTGGTAGTCGGAGGCGTGCTCCAGCGTCCAGCCGGCGTCCGCCGCGCCCGCGATGAGGGCACCGACCAGCGCCCGGCGGTCAGGGGCCACCACGTCCAGTTCCGGGCGGCCGCTGCGGGTGGCGAAGAAGATCCCCGGAGCCAGGCCGGTGCTGGGGCGCCCCCGGACGTGCGCGTTCGCCAGCGTGAGGGCCACGCTCGCGGAGTCCCCATGGACCGCGAGGGGCACGGCCCAGGAGAACCACTGGCCGCGCCAGTGGTAGGCCTGGAAGGAGGCCACGCGGTAGTCGCCCGGGGGCACGGATGTCCTCGCGACGCCCTGCTCGTCCGTCATCACGGCCTCCTGCTCGCCGGTGCTACGGTAGAGCATCACGAGGAAGTGCGGCACCGGCTCGGCCGGCACCGCGGAGCCACCGACGGCGACCTCCAGGCGCACGGCCACCAGCTGTGCGCGGAGCGGGGGCGCCCAGGCGCCCCCCGCCAGCCCGATCACCAGAAGCCACCGCCTCACGGTCCCTCCTTTGGCCGCAGCGCCGCGCGCGCCTCATCCGCGAGCTCGGCGATCTGGCCGTTCGGCCACCGCCGCTTCGCGAAGCGGAGTGCTAGCCGCTCCAGGTAGGTAGCCAGCA
>JAJYLI010000157.1 GCA_021787855.1 bacterium
AGCTGAACGGCCAGGACCGCGGCGCCTACCTGATCGCCGCGCTGCAGACGCTCTTGGGGAACCTCGCGCTGCCCTTCGGGGCGGGGGCCAGAACGTACAGCCTGGTCGTGCGGCGGACGGCGAACACGACGCCCGTCTGGCCCGGGACGTACGTGACGGTCCAAGTGCCCGGGTTGGTGGACCCGAGCATCAACCAGCGCGGCGGCTCGCGGCTCGCGCTTTGCCTGGAGCGGAGCGAGGACGGCCCGAAGATGACGCTCAAGTTCCTCGACCTCGGCCTGGCGTCCAACCTGCAGGTGCCGACACTGGGCGTGGCCGCCCAGCAGGCCGGGAACACGATGAACGGGGCGACGGTGCCCGTGACGCCGGACGCGAGCACGGACCCCGTCGAGGTGCACTGCGCACCGACCAGCGCGGGCACGCTGGCGGCGCCAGCAACCTCCGCAGCGGCTTGGCGGCCGGTGACCATCGCCTCGGGCGCCCAGACGGTGGCCGCGATGCGCCTGCCGGGCGGCAGTCGGGTCTGGTTCCGCGGCCGCAGCGTGACCGGGAGCTCGGCCAGCCCGCAGTTGCCCTCCTCTTGGGTGCCAGCGGCGAGCAGCGGCTACGTGGACCTGGCCCCGGTGCCGGCGCCGAGCGCGCTGGCCACGAGCACGATCACGGCGGGCAGCGCGAATCTCTCCTGGACGCCGGCCTCGACCAGCCTCCTGACCCAAGTCTTGCTCGCGCTGCCCTCGACCGGGGTTCCGCAGCTCGTCCAGACCTTGCCGCCGGGCAGCGTGCAGACCACCCTGACCAACCTCAACTCCGGCATCAGCTATGGCGTCGTCGTGCAGCACGCCGATGGCCTCGGCGGCGTCTCGGCGACGAGCGCCGCGCCGAGCTTGACGTTCGTGACCGGCGTGGGGACCTGGGAGATCCTGCTGCGCCCCTACAATCCCGTGCCGCTCGGCGGGAGGTTCTGAGCCGTGGCCCTGCCATCGAGCTACCCGCTGCCGGATGGTCAGCCGATGCTGACCGGCGTGGCGCTGGCCGTCACGCCGGCCAATTCGGGTTACGGCGTGATCTTCCAGCGCTGCAGCGACAACGGGCTCGGCTTTCCCGCCTCCAGCGCCGCGATTGAGGCCGGGCGCATGGCCGAGGTTCGGCCCGGCGGGAGCTACTATCTCGACGTGCTGCCGCTAGACGGGCAGACGTACTACTACCAAGCGGCGGCCTACGACCCGACGAGCGGGCTCAGCCCCTCGACTTGGACGGCTTGGACCTCGGGATGCCTCGCCTACCCGATCCCGGCGGACCGGCGGCGCGTGCTGCTCAATGCGGTTTCGGTCTATCCGCTGCTCGCGGGGCCGCTGGCGAGCACCGCCGCCTCGAGCACGGTCCCCTACACGACCTATGCCGGGCCGTACATCTTCTTCTCGGCGAGCAGCGGCGGGACTGTGGCGACCAGCGGGGCCACGGACGTGTTCGGCAAGCTCCTGGTCGAGAAGTTCAACAAGGTCTCCAGCTCGGCGCCGGACACGCTGGATGGGGTGCCCGATGGCGGAACCTATGCGCGGCCGCTGACGACGATTCTGAGCAGCGGCATCCTCAAGCGCCAGGCGCCCCTCGACGATGGCAACTACAACCTGGCCGCGGCCAGCAGCCAGGGCATGACGGCCAGCAGCAACGTCACGGACGTGTTCGGGAAGTTGCTCGTGGAGAAGTTCAACAAGGCGGGAACGTCGGTCAGCGACGATCTGGACGGGGTACCGGACGGCAGCTCCTACGGGCGGCTGAAGGTCGTGCACCTGAGCTCGGGGATTCTCAAGCGCCAAGCTCCATTGGATGACGGCCTGTATAACTTGGCGGCGGCGAGCAGCGCGGGGCTCACGGCCAGCACGGGGGCGCAGGATGGCTTCGGGCAGTTGCTCGTGCTCAAGTTCAACAAGGGCGCCAGCTCGGCGCCCGACAACCTTGACGGCATCGGCGACGGGACGAGCTATGCGCGACCGAAGGCCGGCATCCTCAGCTCGGGTATTCTCAAGCGCGGCGCCGCCCTCGATGACGGGCTGTACGCGCTGGCGGCCGCCTCCTCCGCGGGTCTGACGGCCTCGACGGGCATGGCCGACGGCTTCGGGCGTCCGGTGGTCAAGTTGTTTGCCAAGGCGGGCACGAGCGCGGCCGACACGCTCGACGGGGTGCCCGATGGGATGCTGTTGGTGCGCACCCCCCTGCTCGCTGCGGGCCAGCAGAACCTCGTGGACAACCCGAGCTTCGAGCTGTCAACCGACCTGGCTCCGGTAGGGTGGGCCAACGGGCCGGCGTTCATCAACCCGGCGAACCTGAGCTGGGACACGTCGGGCGCCTACAACGGCGCGCGAAGCTTGGTCGTGTCCTCGACCGTGCAGTACTCAGGCGTCGTGATGATTCGCCGTCTGCCGGTCCTCGTGAGCGAGCAGTACCAGGTTTCGGCCGCGATCCGCTGCTCCAGCCAGGCTGGTGCGGCCCAGTTGATTATCTACGACGCGGCCGGCGCTGGCTTCGCCTACGCGACGGCGGACAGCGTGGCCGCCGATGGGGCTTGGCACGTCGTGACCAGCACGGCCGTGCTGGTGCCGAGCTCGGCGGCGGGGGCGGCGATTGCCTGCTACGTCTCCGGGGCGGCGGGCGGCGTGTGCGAGTTCGACCAACTCTATGCCCTGCGGGTGCCGAGCCGCGGGCAAGCTCTCGACGACGGGCTCTTTCCGGCGGCGGCGGCTAGCAGCGGGGGCATGACCCTCAGCAGCGGCGTCATGGACAGCGCGGCGCAGTTCGTGAGCCTCAAGTTCAACAAGGCGGGCACGAGCGCGCCAGATACGCTCGACGGGGTGCCGGACGGCGCCAGCTACGCGCGGCCCAAGACGGCCGTGCTGTCGAGCGGCCTGCTGCGGCGAGACACGCCACTGGCCGACGGCCTCTACAGCGTAGCAGCCGCCAGCAGCGCCGGGCTCACGATGCACGGCAGCGTTGCGGACGCCGGCGGCCGGCTGGCCACCTATCTGCTCTCGAAGGGCGCCTCCAGCGCCCCCGACAGCTTGGATGGCGTGCCCGATGGCACGACCTACGCCCGCGCGAAGGCCGCGATCCTGTCCTCGGGCATCCTCAAGCGCGCGGCCGCCTTGGACGACGGCCTGTACAACCTCGCAGCGGCCTCCTCGGCCGGCCTGACGGCCTCAACCGCGCTCGCCGATGGCTTCGGGCGCCCCGTCGTGAGCTTGCTCGCCAAAGCGAGCACCGCCGCGCCGGACAACCTCGACGGCGTGAGCGACGGGACGACCTACGCGCGGGTCAAGAGCGGCGTGCTCTCCAGCGGGCTCTACAAGCGGGCGGGGGCCTTCGACGACGGCGCCTACGCGCTGAGCGCGGGCGACACGCTGGGCAAGCAGCCGACGAGCCAGCTCTGGCTGCCAACGACCCAGGCGCTGCTGGTCGGGACAAGCGCGAGCCCGAGCAGCATCAGCAAGACGCTGCGGTTCTCGTGGAACTCGTTCACCGTCGTGAGCACCGGGCCGTGGGCAGCTGCGGGGGTTGGCGACTACGTCTACGGAACCAGCGCCCCGTTCAACGGCGTTAACGCCCTGGGCCTGCGGGCCAGCCTGGTGCTGCCCATCGGTGCCACCGTCACCGCCGTTGCTGTCTCCGGGAGGGGCGCGAGCAGCACGACCGCCGACAGCGTATCCGCTGGCATCAACAAGTTGCCGTCCACGGCGCCCGATGCATCCCCGACATCGCTCGCCTCCGTCGCGGCTGCCGGGGCCAGCTGGCAGTACGTCTCGGCGAGCCTAAGCGAGGTGATCGGCAGCACGAGCTTTTACTACATCCCCGTCGCGCTTAATCCTACGAGCAGTGGCACAGCCGGCTGGCCAGGATTCGCCTACGTCGACGTGACCTACGCAGTCCCGCGCTACGATGTTGGCTACTAGTCGCGCTGGCTCAGCGGCAGACCATGCGGTAGCGGGTCAGGCCCCGCACGTCCAGCACGGAGTCGTGCGCGGCGACGGGGAAGCCGTTCGGATCGAGTTGCGTATATCTCGCCAGGTGCGGGCCGGCGCTGACCGTGTCGTCCAGCGTGGCTCCAGGGAAGAAGGCCCAGAGCCCGAGCTGTGCGGTGTCGCGTTGCAGGAGGAACACGGTCACGGCGGGGCAGGTGGAGACGAACTCCAAGACGAGCGTCGCGGCGACCGGATCCCGCGCTGCGGCGCGCGGCGCTGTGGAAGACTGGCAGCCAGCGAGGAAGAGCGCGACGAGCGCAAGCGTGGCGAGGCGCTTCATGTTGCAGGCCTCCGAGGGCTAGGGTCTGTGTTTCACATTAGGAGCAGCCAGCGATCCGGGTTAGGCGAACAGAGGCCGAAAGGATAACGCTATGGGACTCAAAGAGTTTCAGGCACAACGGGCTGGGCAACCGCTCAATGCGGGCGCCCTGAGCGCCCCGATTGCGGGCTTGGTGGCCGCACGCCGGGAGGCGCAGGCCGCGCTGGACGCCTGCCACGAAGCGCAGGCCGCGGAGGCGCCCGAGGCGCGGAGCGCGATGGAGGAGACGGCGCAGACCTTGGGCGCCTTGGTGCGTGAGCTCAGCAACGCGCTCGGCGCCGCGCGCGACGCGCAGCGCACACTGGACCAACTCGCGCGGGTCGAGGACCGCCTGCGCACCACACCGGCCGGAGGTGCCGCATGACCGCTCCCGTCCCGCAGCACTCGACGCTCTTCGGCCAGCTCTACGGCTGGCTGGGCAAGCGGACCTTCTTTCGCTGGCCGGGGCCGCTGACCGAGGCCCTGGGCGGTGTGGGACTCTTCCTGCTCGCCGTCCTGGTCCCGCTGGCGCTGCGGCTCGTGCTGACCTTCCTGCTGACGCCGCACGGCATCGTCCTGAGCGGGACGGCGCTCAATGTCGCCTATGTCCTCTTCCTCGACCCGCAGAAGCTCAAGGGGGAGGCGCTGGACTTCCCCCTGCGAGAGGCCGTGCTCGTCCTGCTGGTGCTGGGCGCGCACACCCTGCGCGTGGTCTAGGGCGATGGGCGCCGAGGATCGGGATTGGGAGCTGCTGCGCGAGGTCCGCGAGTCGCTGGCGCGGATCGACCGCGCCTTCGCCGGCAGCGAGGAACGGCGCAAGTTGCTGGATGCGACCGTGGGCGAGTTGCGCGATGGCACCTCGGCCCTCGGCGCCCACCTCTCCGCGCAGGATAGCGCCTTGGGAGACCTGAAGGCGGAAATCGCCCAGCTGGACGGGAAGCTCGGCTCCCACTTGGGGGACCACCGGGCGCTCCTGCGGGCGCGCGTGGCCTTTCTCGGTGGCGCGGGCCTGTTGGCCAGCGCGGCGCTGACGCTCTTTCTGACGCTCTTGTCGGTGCGCGCCCAGGCGCGAGACCTCGAGCGGAGCGCGGCAAGCCGGGACACGACGATTGCGCGGGTGGCGCTGATGTCGCTGGCCTGCACGCGCGAACTGACGCCGGGGCTGGGCCGGCGGCCGCAGCTGTTGACGGAAACGTGTGCCGACGCCGTGGCGGCCGTGCGCGACCGGCTGGACGGGCTCCTGCTTGGGAGGTAAGCGATGAGCATGACGACGCTGCGCACGCGGCTCTTCGGGCCGCCGCCGCCCCGGGATGCCGACGCGATCGGCCGCGCCGAGCAGCGCACGCTCTGGGGCCGGCTTTGCCGCTACTGGCTCGACCCCGTGTACTACTATCTGGACCTGCTGGACGTGAAGCGGCGCCCCTCGCACTCGAAGGTGACGTGGACGGTGGCGTTCGCCTTCAAGATCGTGCTCGACGTCTGGAGCTGGCTCGCCGTCTTCCGCCTGCGCTGGCTGGACCCGACGCCGACCGTGCTGGCCTTCCTCCTGAGCTCGACGACGCTCACGGTCGCCGCCGCCGGCGGCCTCGACGGCTTCAAGGCCTGGCTCAAGACCAAGGGCGGCGGCACGGTGGACGCCTTTCGGGACGTCGCCCAGGCCAGCGCGGAGGGGCGGGAGCGGCCGCCGGCGACGCCCGATGTCTGACTTCGACCGGGCGCTGGCCTTCGTCTTGGCGCGCGAGAACGGGCTGGCGGACGACCCGGCCGATCCGGGCGGCCGGACCATGCGGGGCATCACGCAGCGGGTCTATGATGCCTGGCGCGATGCGCAGCGCCTGCCGCGGCGCGACGTCGCGCTGATCGAGCCGCCCGAGTGGACGGCGATCTACGACGCGGAGTACTGGCGGCCGGCGGGGTGCGTGGCGCTGGCCGCGCCCTCGGACTTGGCCGTCTTCGACACCGCCGTGAACATGGGCGCCGGACGCGCAAAGGCCCTCTGGGGTCAGACCCGCGGGCTCGACGCCTTCCTCTGGGCGCGGCTCGACCTCTACCGGCGCATCGTCTTGGAGCACCCCGCCCAGGGCAAGTTCCTGCCCGGCTGGCTGCGCCGCATGGTCCTGCTGCACAGGGCCTGCGTGGGGGGCACGCCGTGAGCGCCGTCTTCTGCGCCCGCTGCGGCCGGCTGACGAGCGGGGACGACGGGCGCCGCGCCTGTCCGCATTGCGGGCCGGCCCTGGCCGCCGGTCCGAGCGAGGCGCAGCAGCGGCGCGTCCTGCG
>JAJYLI010000158.1 GCA_021787855.1 bacterium
GGGCGGCCCTCGCCAGCCCCGCGGCGGCGCCCGGCGCGACCGCCGCAGCGCCGCCGACTCCCGGCGCGCTGTCAACCTGACGCAGGATCGCCACCCATGATCGTCGCCCTGCTTCTCGCAGCCCAGGTCGCCGCTCCCCCGCCGGATACCGGCGTGCTCTCTCTGGCGGAGGCCGTGCGGCGCGCGCTGGCCAATCAACCCAGTGTCGCGGCCGCCCGCGACAGCCGCGCCGCCGCCGCCGCGGCCGTCACCGAGGCGCGGGCGCCGTTCTTCCCGAGCGTCGCGGCGAGTGTCAGCGCCCACCGGTACGCCATCGGCAACCTGGTGTACCCGCTCTCCGGGATTGACATCCACAACCTGCCGATCTTCGACCGGACGCTGAGCCAGGGGGCGGTCTCCCTCGGCTACACGCTGTGGGACTTCGGCGGCCGCGCCTCCCAGGTGCGGCTCGCCCAGGCCCAGGTGCGGAAGGCGGACGCGGTCCTGGACGCCAGCCGGGCGGCCATGATCTCCCGCGTGGCCGATGGCTACCTCGCGGTGCTGACCGACCGCGGCATCCTCGGCGCCGAGGAGAAGCGCCTGGTCGCGCTCCAGGCCGAGGCCGACCGCGTCGCGCAGATGGAGGCCCAGGGAAAGGCCGCGCACGTGGACGTCCTGCGGCTGGCCGCGGAGGTGTCGCGGGCGCGGGCCGACGAAACGGAGACACGGGCGCAGCTCGACGTCGCGCAACGCAACCTGGCCCGGCTGGTCTCCCTGCCGGTGGACTCGGTGCGCTCCGCCCTCGCGCCGGTGCGCCTGGCGGATACGACGGTCGCCGATCGAGCCGACCTCGTCGCCGGCGCCCAGGCCAACAGCCCCGAGGTGCTCCAGGCGCGCCGCGCCGCCGATGCGGCGCAGGCCGCGGTGGGAGCGGCCCGCTCCGCGGACTTCCCGCAGCTCCAGCTCAGCGCCGCCTACGTCGAGAACGGCCACCAGTTCACGGGCTACCGCCCCTACTGGAGCGCGGGACTCGAGATCCGGTACCCGCTGTTCACGGGCTTCAGCCGGGTCGCCGCCGTGCGCCGCAACGAGGCCGGCGCGCGGGCGGCGGCCGAGCAGGTGCGCGCCGCGGAACAGGCCTCCGAGCAGAGCGTGGACGCCGCTCTCGCCACCGTCACCGCCGCGCGCGCCACGGTGGCCGCGCTCCAGACCGCCGTCGAGCAGTCCGCCGAGGTGGAGCGCATCCAGCTCCTCTCCGTCCAGGTCGGCTCCGGGACGGAGACGGACTACCTCGACGCCGAAGCCACGCTGCTGGCCAACCGCGCCAGCCTGGTCGAGGCCCAGAACGCCGAGATCGCCGCGCGCGTCGAGCTGGCCCGGGTGACGGGCGCGCTGACCGAGAGCTGGGTGGCGAGCACGCTGGCACAGTGAGAAAAGGCGAGGACGGGGGGGTGAGGGGTTGGGGGCTAGGGGTCAGGGGTCAGGGGCTAGGGGTTAGGGGCTAGGGGTTAGGGGTTAGGGGTCAGGGGTCAGGGAGACACAGACATGAATCGCAAGCGGGTCCTGCCGGTTTTCGCCGTCGTGATCGTGGCCGTGACGCTTTACTTCGTCCTGCGGCCGCACGCCAACCCGAACGTGCTGGACGCCTCCGGCACGGTCGAGGCCACGGACGCGCAGCTCGGCTTCCAGGTGCCGGGCCGCATTGACACCATCCTGGTGCACGAGGGCGACGCGGTGCCCGCCGGCCAGGTGCTGGCGTGGCTGGATCAGGCGCAGATCAAGGCGCAGCGGGCCCAGGCCGAAGCCCAGCTCGAGCAGGCGCGGGCCGTCCTGACCGAGCTGGAGCGCGGCTCGCGCAGCCAGGAGGTCCAGCAGGGGCGCGACGCGCTGGCCTCCGCCACCCAGACGCTGGCCAACGCGCAGCGCGACCTGGGCCGCGCCCGCCGGCTGTTCGACGGCGGCGCCGTCAGCCGCGACGCCCTCGACAAGGCGCAGCTCGCCTTCGACGTGGCCCAGAGCCAGCACGACCAGGCCGCGCAGGCCCTCCAGCTCCTCCAGATCGGGCCGCGCCCCGAGCGCATTGACGCCCAGCGCGCCGCCGTCGCCATGGCCCAGGCCAACGTCCGGCAGATGGACGCCGTGCTCGCCAACTCGGTGATCACCGCCCCGTTCGACGGCGTGGTCACCGTGAAGGACCGCGAGATCGGCGAGACGGTGCCCGCGGGCGCGCCGGTCATCACCCTGACCAACATGAACGACCGCTGGGTCCGCATCTACATCCCCGAGACGCAGGTGGGCGCCGTGCACCTGGGCGAGCCGGCCACCATCACCGCCGACACCTACAAGGGCAAGATCTACCGCGGCGAAGTCAGCTTCATCGCCAGCGAGGCGGAGTTCACGCCCAAGAACGTGCAGACCAAGGACGAGCGGGTGAAGCTGGTGTACGCGGTGAAGGTGCGCATCACGCGGGATTCGACGTACGACTTGAAGCCCGGAATACCGGCGGACGTGCAGCTGGGCGTGGGCGGAAAACCGTGACCTTGCCGGACCCCACGTTGCCCGTGGCCGTCGGACGCGCGTGAACAGGATGCACAACGTGCCCCCGGATCCACTGCCCGCTGCCCCGACTTCCGATTCCTCGAGGCCCGCCATCTCCGTGCGGGGCCTGACGCGGCGGTTCCGGGAGCTGGTGGCGGTGGACGGACTCACGGTCGAGGTGCCCCGGGGGTCGCTGTTCGGCCTGGTGGGGCCCGACGGCGCCGGCAAGACGACCACCCTGCGGATGCTCGCGGGCGTGCTGCCGCCCACCTCGGGCGACGCGCTGGTGGGCGGCGTGAGCGTGGCGAAGGACCCGGAGGGTGTGAAGCTGCACATCGCGTACATGGCGCAGCGCTTCGGGCTGTACCACGATCTCACGGTCCGCGAGAACATCGAGTTCTACGCCGATCTGTATCGGGTGCCGAAGCCCGAGCGCCCGGCGCGGATCGAGCGGCTGTACCGGTTTTCCAGCCTCGGGCCCTTCGAGCACCGCCCGGCGGGCCAGCTCTCCGGCGGCATGAAGCAGAAGCTGTCGCTGTGCTGCGCGCTGGTGCACCACCCCGAGATCCTGCTCCTGGACGAGCCCACCTTCGGGGTGGACCCGATCAGCCGGCGCGACCTGTGGCTGATCCTCCACGAGATGGTGGCGGAGGGCACGACGGTGTTCGTCACCACGGCCTACATGGACGAGGCGGAACGCTGCGACCAGGTGGCCCTGCTCCACCGCGGGCGGATGGTGGCGCTGGATACGCCGCAGCGCCTCATGCAGAGCTACGCCGGCGAGATGCTCGCGGTGCGGGTGAGCGACCGGCGCCGCGCGGCCCACGCGCTGGGGGGAGGAGTGGTTCCCGGCGTGCGCCGCGCGGCGATGTTCGGCGAAACCATCCACGTCACCCTGGCGAGCCGCGAGCGGGACTGGCCGGCCGCGGCCGCGGCGCTGGCCGGCGCGGGCGTCGAGGTGCTGGCGACGGCGGAGGCGCAGCCGAGCCTGGAAGACGTGTTCATTGACCGGGTGGGTGGGCAATGACCTGCGCCGTCGAAGTCCGGGACCTCACCAAGCGCTTCGGCGCGTTCACCGCCGTGGACCGGGTGACGTTCGGCGTGGAGCCCGGCGAGATCTTCGGCTTCCTCGGCCCCAACGGCGCCGGGAAGACGACCACGATCCGGATGCTGAGCGGGCTGCTGGAGCCCACGTCCGGGACGGGCCGCGTGGCGGGCCACGACATCCACGCGGAGTCGGAGGCCGTCAAGCAGAAGATCGGCTACATGTCGCAGCTGTTCTCCCTGTACGGCGACCTGACGGTGGAGGAGAACATCGCCTTCTTCGCCGGCCTGTACGGCGTGGCGGGCGATCGGCTGGAGCGCCGCCGCGCCTGGGTGCTGGCGATGGCGGGCCTCGAGGACCAGCGCCGCCAGCTCACCGCCGAGCTGTCGCTGGGCTGGAAGCAGCGGCTGGCGCTGGGCTGCGCGGTGCTGCACGAGCCGCCGATCCTGTTCCTGGACGAGCCCACCAGCGGCGTGGACCCGGTGTCGCGCCGCAACTTCTGGGAGCTGATCTACTCGCTGGCCGACAACGGCACGACGGTGCTGGTCAGCACCCACTACATGGAAGAGGCGGAGTACTGCCACCGCCTGGCCCTGATGAACCGGGGACGGCTGATCGCGCTCGACACGCCCAAGGCGGTCCGGGGGCTGATGAAGGAACCGCTGCTCGAGATCCGCACCAGCGCGGGCCCGGCCGTGGCCCAGGCGCTGCAGGGCGAGGCGGGAGTCAGCGAAGCCGCGATGTTCGGGCGCGCGGTGCACGTGGCGGTCGAGGACGCGGAGGCGGCGCTGGCGCTCCTGCCCGCGATCCTGGCCGCGAAGGGCCTCCCGGTCGAGGCCATCACCCCGGTCCAGCCCTCCCTCGAGGACGTGTTCGTGGGCCTGGTGCGCCGCGAGGGCGGCGCGGTCGTCGGCTGATGCGCGGCCTGAGCTGGCACCGCCTGTGGGCCATGGCCCGGAAGGAGTGGCTCCACATCCGCCGCGACACCCGGAGCCTCGCCATGGCGTTCGCGGTCCCGGCCGTCATGGTGCTGCTGTTCGGCTACGTCATCACCTTCGACGTGCGCGACATCCGGATGGGCGTGCTGGACCGCTCCCATACCGAGCAGAGCCGCGATCTGGTGGACGCGTTCCGGTCGTCCGGCTACTTCAAGGTCACGCGGACGCTCCACCACGAGCGCGAGATCACCCCGCTGCTGACGGACGCGACGGTGCGGCTGGTGCTGGTGATCCCGCCCGACTTCGCCAAGGACCTGGCGGCCGGCGCGAGCGCGCCGGTGCAGGCCCTGGTGGACGGCGGCGACGCCAACACGGCCTCCATCGCCATCAATTACGCCGAGGCCATCGTCAGCTCGTACTCCGCGACGGCGGTCCTCAAGGGCCAGCCGCTGCCGGTGCCGATCGTGGTGGACTCCCGGGTGTGGTACAACCAGGACCTCAAGAGCAGCAGCATGATCGTGCCGGGCCTGATGGCCGTGATCATGATGATTCTCTCGGCGCTGCTGACCTCGCTCACCATCGCCCGGGAGTGGGAGCGCGGCACGATGGAGCAGCTCGCCGCGACGCCGGTCCACCAGCTCGAGGTGATCCTCGGCAAGCTGCTGCCCTATCTCGGCATCGGCACGGTGGACATCGTGCTGGTGGCCGTGGTGGGGGGCGTGGTGTTCGCCGTGCCGTTCCGCGGCAACCCGGTCTTCCTGATGGGGATGGCGCTGCTCTTCCTGGTGGGCGCGCAGGGGCTGGGGATGTTCATCAGCGCGACGTCGAAGTCGCAGTTCCTCGCGACCCAGCTCGCGATGCTGACCACCTTCCTGCCGGCCACCCTGCTCTCGGGCCTGATGTTCGACCTGGGGAGCCTGCCCAAGGTGCTGCAGCTCATCTCGCTGGTCGTGCCGGCGCGCTACTTCATCACCGCCACGCGCGGGATCTTCCTCAAGGGCGTCGGCCCCGCGGTGCTGTGGCCCGACGCCCTGGGGATGATCATCTTCGCCGCCGCCGGCCTCGGCCTGGCAGTGCACGCGTTCAAGAAGGAGATCGCGTGAGCATCGGGTGCGAAGGCCGCCGCCCGGCGACGGGCGCTCCATGAAGAGCGTGCTGGGGCTCGACTGGGGCCGCCTGTGGCAGCTGGTCCGCAAGGAGGCGCGGCAGACCTTCCGCGACCCGCGCGCCCTGCGGGTGATCTTCGCCGCGCCCATCATCCAGCTCATCGTGTTCGGCTACGCGGTGACCACCGACGTCAAGCACACCGCGATGATCGTGTACGACCAGGACAACACCACCCTGTCGCGCGAGCTGGTGCAGGCCATGACCGCCGCCGATTACTTCCGGGTGGTCCGGGTCGCCTCGCGCCCCGAGCAGCTGGCCTCCGCCCTGGACCGCGGGCGGGCGATCGTGGCCCTGGAGATCCCGCGCGACTTCGAGCGCGACCTCGCCTCGGGCGAGCCGGCGTCGGTGCAGCTCCTGGTGGACGGCTCCACGTCCAACACGGCGCTGGTCGCGCAGGGCTACGCGTCGCAGATCATCCTCAAGTTCGGCGAGGAGCACTCGGCGGCCACCGCCGCCGCCATGGCCGCCGCGGGCGCCGGCGGGGTGCAGGGCGGCTCCGAGCGGCTGCCGGGCGTGGACCTGAGGGTGCGCGCCTGGTACAACCCCAACCTCGAGAGCCGGGTGTACAACGTGCCGGGGGTCGTGGGCAACCTGATGATGCTCATGGCGCTGCTGCTCACCACCCTGGCCGTGGTGCGGGAGCGGGAGCTGGGCACCCTGGAGCAGCTCATGGTGAGCCCCCTGAAGCCGGCGGAGCTGATCGTGGGCAAGGTGCTGCCGGTGGTGGCCATCGCCCTGGTGGACCTCGCCATCATCACCGCCGTGGCGACGCTGTGGTTCGGCATCCCCATGCGGGGCAGTTACACCCTGCTGGCCGCGGTGAGCCTGGCCTACATCGTCTGCGGCCTGGGGATCGGCCTGCTGATCTCGACCGTCTCCAGCACGAC
>JAJYLI010000159.1 GCA_021787855.1 bacterium
TCGGGGTATCAGCCATCGGGGAGGGTTAGTTGTCGGCGCCGAGCGCGCCGCCCGCCAGCAGGCGGTCGAGCTTGGCGGCCGGCCCGAGGTGGGGTACGCTGTCGGGGTCGCGCCCCGCGGCGACGGCCTGGGCGCGATAGAGAGCTTCGACCTTCTCTTCGACCGAGGGCTCGTGGCGGCCCAGTAGCTCGTTGACGCTCACCTTAGCCCCCCACGCGTTCATCAGACAGGCCGTCGCCCAGGCCAGCCGCTCCAGCGCCCGCGTCTCGCGCCGCTGCGCGCCCGCCAGCATCAGCGTCAGCTCGCGCGGCGTCAGCCGCGCCAGCGCGTCCGGAGCTAGGCCGAGGTCGCCGAGGGCGCCGGGCTCGACGGCGCCGAGCCAGGCGCGGACGCTGCGAAAGGGCCGGCGGCCTCGCCGCCCTCCGAGGCCGGCGCGCCATCCGGTGCGGCGAAGCCCGCCTCCTGCAGCGCCTCGCGCATCTTGGTCGTGACCTCGGCCAGGTTGCCGCCGCGTGCGACGACGCCCTGCAGCAGCGCGCCGGCCTCGGCGAGCGTCAGCTTCGGATCCTCGGCCTTCAGGCCCGCCCAGAGGAAGGCGCGGATGGCGCCGAGGTTGACCAGATGAATGGCCACCCGCTGCGCGAGATTGAGGCCGGTGACGGCCTCGAGGTCCACGAGCGCGTTGATGTCGTAGCGCAGGTGCCGCTCGCGATCCAGCACGATCAGGACTGCCCGCCCTTCCGCCATGCCTCGGTCCCCCTCCGGTTACGACGTGGCCGCCGCCTTCGTCAGCGCCGCGGTGCCCTTGAGCGTCAGCTTGAAGCCGGCGGGCTTGTCCAGCGGGCTCTCGACGTCGAAGGCCGTCACGATGGCCGTCCCGCTGTAAATCTGCTTCGGCGCGATCGTGCCCGAACTCGTCTCGTAGAGCTGGAGATAGACCGGCGCCTGGCCCTGGAGGACGTTGTAGACGCCGAGCTGGCCAGGGTCGCTCGTCTCCAGCAGGTACATCCCCGAGCCCGTGATGCCCCACTCGCGCAGCCCGGCGAGGGCTTCCTTCCAGCCCGCGCTGTCCTTGCTCGTGGCGTCCATCGCGCCCATCTGCAGCGTCAGCGTCGCTTCGGCGAGCTCGCCGAGCTTGACGAGGGCGGCGCCCGAGCTCGACGGATTGCCGCCGGCCGAGCTGCTGGCGAGATAGAGGCTCGCCTTGAAGCCAGGAATCGAAGCCGTGGCCATGGTTGCTCCTCGCTTACGAGGTCGCGGCGGCCTTCGTCAGCGCGCCCGTGCCCTTGATCGTGAGCTTGAAGCCCGCCGGCTTGTCCAGCGGGGACTCGATGTCGAAGGCCGTGATGATGCCGTTGCCGTACCAGGTCTGGGCGCCCGAGGTCGGCGCCGCCGCCTCGGTCGAGAGCTCGTAGAGCTGGACCCAGATCGAGCTCTGCGCCGCGATCTCGTTCCAGAGCGTCAGCTGGCCCGGGTCGCTGGTTTCGAGCAGGTACAGGCCGCTGCCCGTCAGCCCCCATTCCCGGAGCCCGGCCAGCGCCTCCTTCCAGCCGTTCGAGTCCTTGGAGGTCGCATCCATCGCGCCCTCCTGAATCGTCAGCGTGCACTCGGCCAGCTCGCCGACCTTGCTCTGGGCCGCGCCCTGGCTCGTGGCCACGTAGAGCCGCGCCTTGAAGCCGGGAATCGAAGCGGTCGCCATCGGGTCCTCCTCAGGTCCGGCTGCGCGTCGCCGTGAAGTTGCACACCATCACCGGGCGCCCCACGGGGTCGACATGAAGCAGGGCCGGCGAGTGATTGGCCGCGATGAACGGGTAGTAGCGGCTCGCCGCGGCGCTCGTCGAGGGCAGCGTCTTCGGCCCCAGCCCGTGCAGGGCGGCGAAGATGGCGTCGGCCTGCGCCCGCGTGTCCGTGAAGGTCGTCGCCACGCGCGTCACGGGTTCGCCGCGCACCTGGACCTGGAATCCGGGGTGGTCCAGCTCGAGCGGCAGCGAGGGCGGCGCGCCACCCGTCTCGATGAGCGCGACGGTCTTGTTGGGCAGCGCCGTGCTGTCCGGCAGCCAGTGCTGGACGAGCGTGTAGCCGCCCGCCCCGCTGCTGCTGGCCAGGCCCGCCAAGGCGAGGTAGCCGCCGATCTCGTCGAGCACGCTCACAGAGCCAGCCCCTCGCGCACCGTCGCCGCCAGTCGCCGCGCCATGCCCCGCAGGTGCTCCTTGAGCGGCGTTTCGAGGAACTTCCACTGCGTCGGCGGCGCGTGCCGGGCCGTGCGCGTCGGGATCATGAGCGCGCCCTTATAGTGCGGGCCGGCCCAATGGCCGCCGCTCGGCGGCGGCGTCTCGTGGACATAGACCGCATAGGGCGCGGCCGCGCCCCCGAAGCCGAGCGTCACGGACACGCGCGGGCCGGCGAGGACCGGCGGGGCCACGTGCCCGGAGCGCCGGAGGGCGCCGAACTCCACGGGCGTGATCGGGATGGCGTCGGCCAGAACGCTGTTCGCCTCCTGATACAGCGCCGCCCCGAAGGCCTCCGGCGCCTGCCGCGCGAGCGCCGCCAGCCGCACCGTCGCGGCGCGGCTGAAGGCGGCATCGAAGCGGAAGGCGACCCGGCTAGCCACAGCTCACCTCGACGTGGTGCTGCCCGTCCTCGTCGTTCACGTGGTCAATCGCCAGGATGCGCGGCGGCTCCGTGCTCCCGGGCAGCATCCCGGCCCAGCTCAGCCGATCCGCCATGCCGATGTGCACACTGGTACTCATGACGAACAGCTGCGTCGTGCTGATCTCCGTCTTGCCGTCGGCGAAGAAGACCACCTTGCGCGCCTGCTGGACGCAGACGGGGGCGCTGGTCGAGGCGCCGTAGGTCGGCGCCCCATCCACGGTCTGCCCCGTGCAGGGCTCGATGGTCAGCGTGTCGTTGACCAGGCTGAGGAAGTCCGGCTCCAGGCCCATCAGTACACGTTCTCCGACGTCGAGCTGATGCCCACCCCGGGCAAATCGTCCATCCCGAGGGCGAACTGCGGCAGGACGCGGTCGGCATCGGCGACCTGGGCCTCCTTGTCGCTGATCGAAATGCCGCCGGCATAGGGCAGCGCCGTCCGGCAGGCGGCCTCCGCTTCGAGCCGTGCCGCCAAGTCGAGGTAGGCCTTGGCCGCCTGGTTCGTCGCGATGCGCAGCCGGCCCACGGACTTGTCCACCCGCGTCGCGTAGTTGCCCGCGATGGCCCGGGCGCAGTAGGCCGCGGCCCAGTACTGGTCGCCGACCTCGCCGAGCTGGCCGAGAATCTCCTCGTCCTGCAGCAGCATCCGCCCGCTCGTCGTGTCGCCGATCTTGAAGCGAATGAACGAGAGGCCGGAGCTGCCGATGTTGGCGGGCGTGTAGGTCCACGTCACCGGACCCCCTCACGCCGATCCGCAGATCCAGACGTCCGCGTAACTCTGGGAGCTGGAGGGCAGGCTCAGGTAGGGCGCGATGGCCGTGAGCGGCTTGCCGGTCACGAAGACCACGTCGTCGCTCGTGTTGACCGCCGTCGCATCATACGTCGTCAGCGGTCGCAGCGGCGCCGTGCCCTCCGAGGAGGAGCAAAGGGAGCCTTGGAGCTGCACTTGGGCCGAGCTCGCCCCCGTCAGCTTCACCCGCATGGCCCACTGCCCGTAGGCGCGATCCAGCACGACGACCGGCAGCAGCGCGCAATAGGCCGCCGACGTGCTCGGCCCCAGCCGGAAGTAGTAGCGCGGCGTGCCGATGGCGCGGAACGGGGGCGACTCGGCCGACACTGGCTCAGGCCTTCCCGCCGTCGCCGGCGGCGGGCTCGGCAGCGGCCGCGGCGGGCACGGGGGCGAGGGCCAGCGGCGCGCGCGGCCCCTGCTGGGCAGCCCGCTGCTCGGCCGTCGGCGTCACGGGCACGCCGGGCAGCGATGGCGGCCGGACGCCCCAGGACCGCTGGAAGAAGACCACGTTGTCGAGCGCGCCCTTGAGCTGGGCGATGTTCGACAGGAACCCCGTCCGCAGGCCCTGGTACTGCTCGGTCAGCGCGCCGGCCTTCTGCTTGTACTCGGCCTCGAGGTTGGCCAGCCGCTGCTCCTGGTCCGCCATCGCGCGCCGCAGCCATTGCTCCCGCTCGCGGAACTTCAGCATGAGGTCCGAGCCCTGGGACTCGTAGCCGTACTGGGCGACGGCCTTCAGCAGATCCGACTGCCGCGGGATGACGAGCTGGACGCCACGCGCATGGGCGATGCCGCAGAGATACTCCATGCAGGGCCGCTGCTCGGCGTACTCGGTGTCCTGCGCCATGTCGATGCCGAAGAGCCCGATGGTCTCGAAGCCCTCGGCCAGCGCCAGGCCGAACATCCAGGCCGGCGTGCTGGTCATGTAGGCGCTGACGCGCGCCTCGATCAGCTCCTTCGGCAGCGCGAGCGAAGCCGGGATGTCGGCGTGGGCCTCCGTCATGTAGACGGGGATGCTGAACTGGCGCAGGGCCGTGATGTGGTCCGGGTCGCCGCCCTGCTCCTTCGGCCGCTCGAAGTCCGCCCGCGGGTGCAGCTCGAACCAGCGGGTGAAGCGGTCCAGCGGCATGTAGCGATAGAGCTCGTTCAGGCCCCAGACCTCCCAGGCCGGGTCGCCCAGGGGTGCCTGCGCCTTGTGGTCCGTGAAGCCCAAGATGGCGACGGCGGGCCGGCGCTTTGCCGCCTCGCCCGCCGCCTTGCTGCCGCTCCGCACGATTTCCAACCGGTCCGCCACGACCCCTCCCGAGGCTTGGCGTTGGCGTCAGGAGGTCGAGACCCCGATCACGGGGGGCGTGATGGTCTGCAGCGCCGCGCCGCCGGTCGTCAGGACGGCCCCGGTGCAGACGGGCGTCAGGCACAGCCAGCGGCTCGTCGAAACCGCCAGCAGCTCCACGCCCTGGCTCGGGTAGTTGAAGGAGAGCTGATCGTTCGTGCCGTCGAACGTGTAGCCGCTCGAGACGGTGCGCAGCGCGATGCCGTTGCTGCTCGCTGCCAGCGACTTCACGGCCACGACGCAGCGGTCGCCGACCCTGGGGCTCGCCAGATAGAGCACCAGCGGCGCCGTCGCGCCAGCCGAGCTCGCCGTGGCCAGCCAGGACACGCCGCGCGAGGGGATGGTGGCGAAGCCCGAGGACGAGTGGTTGATCCGGGTGACCAGATCCTCGTCGCCTGGGCCGGCGATCAACTGGCGGACCTTGAGGAGTCCCATCGCTCAGCCTCCTGCGAGGGCGGGCGCGGGCGCGATGCGCCGCGGCACCCGGGTCGGGGCCGCCGGGGGCGGCGCGCGCCGCGGGGCGGCCTTCGGCTTCGACGCTGGCGCTGAGGCGGCAGCCCTCGCGGGCTGCGCGGCCAGCGTCTCGCGGTCCACGTACTTCAGCCGCCCCGTGTGCAGGCAGCTCTCCAGCGTCCGGCGGTCGAGTCCGTCGGCGGGGACCTCCTCGCCCGGGCGATAGCGCCGGGCCAGGACGGTCATGGCGCGCTGCGCGACGTAGGGCACGGCGTTACGGGGTGACGCCCTTGAAGAAGCTCCCGAGATCCGTGGCCACGATCTTGAAGACCCACCAGGCCTCGGCCTCGATCCGATCCGACTCCCGCCACTCCAGCCGGAACCGCTTGATGCGGGCGCCCTCGCGCGGCGCGGGCGCGCCGGTCGGCAGCGTCCAGACGAACTTGTAGACCGCCGTCGGCTTGCGCAGCCCGGGCGCCGGCTCGAGGTAGCAGACGAGCGCGTTCTTGCCGGCGATGAAGCCCGGCGTGACGGGGTTCATGCCCGCCGTGTCCGTGCCCGAGAGCTCCTGCCCGCTGTCCTGCACGGCCCAGCAGACGTAGACGTTCTCCAGGTCCAGCAGCGCGGCCAGCAGGTCGGTCGTGACGACGCCCCGCTCCGTGTACTTGATGCGGTCCAGGATGTCGGGGTGGTCAGCCAGCGCCGTCCAGACCGTGGGGCCGAGGAAGAGCGTGTTGGGCTTCCGGCCCGTCAGCTTGGCGATGTTCGTCATCTCGCCGCGGATGTCCTCGATGGGCGTCGAGGCCACATCCGACCAGTAGCGGATCTGGCTGCTGGAGCTCGCGGGCGCCGCGGCGCCCGTCAGCAGGCTCGCCCCGTTGCTGCCGCCGCTCCAGGCCGGCCCCGAGGAGAAGACGTTGTTGACGAAGTCCACCTCCTGCGCCAGCAGGATCTGCTCGGTGCAGTACTCCGTCGCGTCCACGTCGAGGTTGATGGCCGGGTCGGCGTTCGCCCGCTCCGGGTCGCTGACGTCGAGGTGGATGGCGTACCGGTCGCAGTAGTAGATGTCGTTGCTGACCCGGTAGCCGCCGCCGGCCGACTCCGTGCCCGGCGCCCGCTTCTGCGCGTCGCTGCGGAACCAGTCGGCGCGCGAGAAGAGGAAGTACTTGTCGGCCTGCTTGACGGTCGGGATCGTCGGCACGGCCTTGGAGGCCACGAAGACGTCCCGGCCCTGGCTGTACGCGACCGAGA